>SFDG01000027.1 GCA_004558305.1 Phocaeicola plebeius | reverse complement strand
CTGCGCGGAGAGGGGAGGACAAGGCAACCACAAATTTTTAAGTTTGTCCTGACTAATATTTGGTTGTCCACCACCTTCGGCTCTATAAATCAAATAATCTTTTGCTGATTTAATTGTATAAAATAAATAATCAAAATAGTGGTTACTGTTACTCATAACGCAACATGCTTGATTAACACAACCATCAATCTTCGATACTGAAATGTTGCCAACCGATGCACCATACATAGCAACAATTATGAATGGCGCTTTATACACCTTTAGAGCAGAATATTTATATATGATGTCCTGCGATAACTTATTCTTGCAATAATATATAATTCCTCCATTTATATCACCAGATTGAATCCAGTTGATTTCTCCTTCAAAATTGTTGTCATCTGTGGATTTAGGAGTAGTGCCACTTCCAATAATATTGAATGCTCTAAATATTTTGTCAACACTCCACTCACTCGGAATCTCCCCAATCCAAGCGATGCCACTATCCTTATATGTATCGTATTGTTTCATTTCTAAATATCTTGACGTTGAAGTTTGAACATTAATATGGAAATCGCGATTTCCAAATTTTTATGTCGTTACCCTGGAACCACAGGGTGTTGCCCTGGGCTAAGGACTTTTGCCCTTTCAGGGCGACAATGCTGTGGCATGTACATACACCCAGGGCAACACCCTGTGGCTCCATGACACCGCCCTGGGTATATGTATATGCCACCGCGTCATCGCCCTGTGGTCGCATGGCGACACCCTGTGGCTCCTAATCTGTGAACACATATCTATCATCATATTCAATATTATACAATTTCAAAAATTGCCTGTATTCATCTTCAAATGATGTCTTCTTGTGGTGTTCGGCTTGATTCTTTATATACTCTAATGTCTTGTCAACCACCGATTGGCTGACCGAAAACGCGGCATAACCACCTTGCCATGCAAAATGGGTGTAATGCGGCGAAATGGATTTTATCCATCGGCTGCTGTTACGTTTCATTTCTTCCACCAAATGGGATATGGTCGTATCACGCCCCAAAAGGCATAATACATGTACATGGTCTCCAATGCCTCCTACCCATCTATTGGTACAATGGGCATCGTTGATTAATTGTCCGATATATGCATGCACACGTTTCAAATCATCATCGAGTATCGACGGACCTGATGTCTTGATATGAAATATGATGTGCAAATAGATTCTGCAAAGTGACTGTGCCATACTCCTTATTCCTTTTTATAATTATACGAACCTTCTAAAGTGCAATATTTGCACTTTGACGGTAGGATTTGTGCAGGATCTGCACTTTGAATGGGTGTTGACTCTTCTTTCATAACTATCCCAATATCTTAGCCATCAATTCGCTTTCCTGCTGCTCCAGCTCTTTGAGGTGGGCAAAGATGTCCTCACTCTTGCGAGGGGCCACATATTTGTAGAACTCGCGGGTGAAGGGAATTTCATAACCTACCTTAGTTTTCTTCTCGTCGATCCATGCGTCGGGGGCGTAGGGGAGCACATTCTTCTGCATATACTCGTCGATGTCCTCTGTCCAGGGCACAATCTCCGTGTCGCGCTTCTTGCTGTCGGGCTGCGGCTTGCCCTTCTTGAGGATAGGCTCGCCTGTCGCTTCGTCTATCAACGGACGCTCTACGGTCAGCTTTGAGTACTTGAAGTATTCGTTGTCGAGCACCTTGCTCTCCACCTTCAAAGCCTCGTCCTCACTTTGGTAGCTCCAATCTGTGAAGCCGCGATAAGCCTCCATGATGAGCTCCCGGCAGCGGTCGCTAATCTCCACGCGCTTGTTGCCAAGACTCTTTCTGCGCTTGTCAAAGCATTGGCTGGCATCAATAAGCTGAACATGGCCTTGGCGCGCCTCACTCTTGTTTTTGGTCACAATCCAGATGTAGGTGGCAATGCCCGTGTTGTAGAACAGGTCGTTGGGCAACTGCACGATGGCCTCCAACCAGTCGTTCTCCAAGAGGTTGCCACGAATCTCGCTCTCGCCACTGCCGGCATCACCCTTGAAGAGACTGCTTCCGTTCTGGATGATGGCCATGCGACCTTCTTCCTCCTTCAGTTTGGCCACACCATTCAGCAGGAACAGCATCTGTCCGTCGCCAATGGCAGGCAGACCCGGGGCAAAGCGTCCAGCCTCGCCCAGCAGATGCTCGTCCTCCACCGCCTTCTTCGATGTCTTCCACTCAATGCCGAAAGGAGGATTGGAGATGATATAGTCGAACTTATAGCCCGAGAACTTGTCATCACCCAGCGTGTCTCCCTGACGCATGTTGTCGGCATTGCCATACTCGTGGGGCTTATACACACCTACCAGCTTATCTGCTATTGCCCAGATAAGGTTTGCTTTCTCTTGGATGTTGACCGTAGTCTGTTGCTGTATATCATTACTCATAATGCTAAATACCGAGTTTTACTTAAATATATGTGATTCTATAGCGTAATAGCGCATTCTTGGGTTGCGAGGTGTTCGTTACCCACCTTGATATTATATTTGTTCATTGCGAAAATACATATTTTTGTTGAGAAAACCTGTGATTTAGGTGCTGAACTTTCATTTTGACTGCAAAATAGATGCAATACCGCCCTCCTTCCAGCTTGTATCTACATCGGCAAAGTATTAGATGACCCTCCAAGGATGTCTTGCAGAAAGATTATCCTTGTGAAGGATTGTCCAAGTCATGTGGAAGGACAGGGACGGCAGGCGGCCAGGCAACGTTACGGACGGCTGCCGGAGGGGGCGACAATGCTTGTGCTTGTACCGCAAGAAGAAGCCGCTTTCTGATGCACCGATAGCAAGGCATGTGGAACGCGGAAGTAGCTTACAGGGATGTTCTGCTTGCTGCCAAAAGTTCTTCTGCCTACTATCAAAAGTTCTTCTGCCTTCTGTCGAGAGCATCTCTGCTACCTGTCGGTCTTCCTGCCATTATTCGTCAAGCAATCGGGGACGATTGCCTTTGAGTAGGTGTTTTCGTTTGGGAACTTGGCGCATTTTCGTATGGAAAATTAGTGTTAATCAAAAAAAGTTGTGCTCATGATGCAGTATTTCATGGATTCGGTGTTTGTATTTATGAAACCAAATTAAATGAGTAAAGCAATGAATACTAAAGTACTTTTCGGAATGCTGTTTGTGGCATTCCTTGCTGTGGCGGGACTGACAGCTTGTAGTGACGAAACTGAAGAAGGCAGGAAGATTACCGATTATCGGGAATACATGCTTATGGTGGCTTCTGAAAAACTCCCCGGCGTTGTAACATCGTGTGGAAATCATGCACTTGCGGATGTTTTTGCAGTGAAAAAAGAGCGGTCCACCGAGTGGGAAGCACTGGAAAGCATCGGCAATTTCGATTACGAAGAAGGGTATGAATACCGGATACGCATCAGCGCAACGAGCTATCTGGACTACCGTATGGGCGACCCGGCATGGACTGAATACGAACTGCTGGAAGTCCTGTCGAAAGAACCTAAGAACTCTGAGGGTTTGCCTCCCCATTTTATCCCGGACTGGTATTTCGAAAAACGGTGTCCGTACATCGATCCGGCATTTGCTTATGCCATAGATGCCGACCGGAAAGAGGACATTGAGAATGACCTTACCACCGATGTCGCCTATAAATTTGGAGGTTTGCGGTATTTCATTCTTTTTCCTGTAGCGGACCACTGGTTCTTGCTGGATGACGATATGAACACGGTTGGGCAGGGCATTCTGCTAATGAGAAACAAGGAAGCCGCTGAATTTCCCGAAACATACAAACTCCTTCCGCCGGGACAGCAGGTGCTTGGACAAGGAGAATTTGATTTTGTCACGCACGATGCGCCGGATGATCCCATTCAGCAATATGACATCTTCATCTGCAGGCAGGCTCTCAGCAAATCTATTCCGCCGCATCATGTTGATATCTGGCTCTATAAAGACTTGACAGCCTATTACCAGAACAAATATCCGGAAGCTCGTGTCAGAGCTGTCGTGATTCGCTATAGAATGAAAAATTCGGATGAGTAGCCTTGCTTTTTAGCATAGCTGCTCATCTATGATACAAGCATGAGTCGTGAGATGGTGCCCGAGGGTCTTTCTGGAGGTAAAATGATGTCCACACCCTCGCGCGTGAGGGGCGGAGGGAGGCTCACATGGCACTTGTCCCTATGGGCGGAAGAACCCGTCCCTGTCGCCGGAAGGTCCCGTTCTTCCGGCCATAGGGACGGGTTCTTTGTCGCACTCCGTTCCCCCGATAGGCCATTGGCAGCTTTTTCGAGCCGTGAAAGTCATGGAAAGTCAGATTCCTCTTTCCGGATGTGCTGTCTTTGTCGCCGGAAACGATATCTCAGGTATCGGAAAGCCTCTGGTGGAACATATGTATTGAAAAATTTCAGTAAATCAGGTACTTCTTCCGCATCTGCCGGTACGCCTCCAGTTCCTTGGTCCACCGGCTGCGGATCTCCTCCTCGGTCTTGCCACCGAGAATGTCCAGCCTAACCTGGTTGGTGCCCATCAGCAGGTCGAACCAAGAGGCACGGCTGAAGAACTTGTCGGCTATGCCGGCCGACTGGTAGGCCTTGTAGAAGTAGAGGATGTACTCGAGGCTGAATCCGGCAGGGGCGGGGGTCTTGCGCAGGTCGAGCCCGTAGCAGTATTGTCCGGCATGGAGCGGTGCACTGTCGTACCCTTTCAAAGGCTGAGGCTGGATGGAAAGGATAGAGCGTGCCTCTCCCCACGCTGACCGAAGTTCCCTCGAAGGGACAGAGCGAAGGATAGAAGGCAATGGCGTGGTCGTTCGGCAGGTTGGGAGAGGGACGGACAGGCAACGAATAGGGCTGGCCGTGCTTCCATCCCTTGACGGGGATGACCTGCAGCCGGCACTGTATGGCTTTTCCCAGCCAGCCTTCGCCGTTGATCATCTGGGCCAGTTCGCCCATCGTGCACCCGTGGAGGATAGGGATGGGCAACAGGCTGACGAAACTCTTGTACTTGGCTTGCCGGAGCGGGCCGTCCACATAATCGCACGGGTTGGGGCGATCCAGCACAATGAGCTTTTTTCCCTGTTCGGCACAGCTCTGCATGACATAATAAAGGGTGCTGATGTACGTGTAGAAGCGGGCCCCTACATCCTGGATGTCGAAGATGAGGATATCCGTCTGCTCCAGTTGTCGGACGGTGGGTTTCCTGTTCTTGCCGTAGAGGGAGGTGATGGGGATTCCCGTCCGGCTGTCCTTCCCGTCCTTGACCATCTCCCCGGCTTCGGCTGTGCCCCGGAAGCCGTGTTCGGGCGCAAAGACCTGCACGATGTTTGCCTTGTGATAGAGTAATGTGTCGAGCAGATGGGTGGACCGACACAGGGAGGTAGGGTTCACCACCAGCGCTACGCGCTTGTTCTCGATGAGAGGCAGGAGCGTTTCCAGCTGTTCGGCACCTGTCCGCAAGGACTGGGCGGCCATGTAGAGGAAGAACAGCCAGCAGGTCAGAAACAGAACGAGTCTTTTCATGTTCGGTTTTGGTATTAATCACTACAAATATACTGATTTTTTCGAAAACCTTTGGCTGTACGTATGAATATTCCTACCTTTACCCGAAAAAAAGAAAACCATGAATCCGTTAGCTATCATCGACAAGTATTATCCGGAGGACAACGAACTGAAACATATCCTCTTGGTACATAGCCGCTCTGTTGCCGACAAGGCACTGGCACTGGCCCGTAAACACCCCGAACTGGACATTGACCTGACCTTCCTGGAGGAGGCGGCCTTGCTGCACGATATCGGCATTTTCCAGACCGATGCGGAGGGCATCCATTGCTTCGGTCCGCATCCCTACATCTGCCACGGCTACCTGGGAGCCGAACTGTTGCGCCAGGAGGGATTTCCCCGTCATGCCCGGGTGTGCGAACGGCATACGGGGGCAGGCCTGTCGTTGGAGGATATACTGACCCAGCAGTTGCCGGTGCCCCATCGCGACTTGCAGCCGGAAACCCTGGAGGAAAAAATCATTTGCTTTGCCGACAAGTTCTTTTCCAAGACTAAACTCGATGTGGAGAAAAGCGTGGAAAAGGCCCGCAAGAGTGTGGTGAAGCACGGGGAAGCCGGCGGCTACCGGTTCGATGAGTGGTGCAGACTGTTCCTGTAACGGCTGAGGCCGTACGGGTGCTTCCCGCTAAAAAATACATAAAAATGAAGGAGCATCACGTTTATTTGCAGGAGAATGCTTACTTTTGCAGCGCATTGTGTAAAAATTTGATTGAATGACATCGTTTAAGAAGACCCGATATACCTTGCTGTTCCTGCTGATGGCCAGTCTGTTCTCGTCTTTCTATGCTGAAGCTCAGCGTGTAAGAGGAAAACGGAACCGGACGGAAGGCACAGCACAGACCGATTCGACCGCTACCGATACGCTGGCAGCCGATACGCTGGCGAGAGATACTACGGCCAAAAAACAGCCGCTGGAAGCTCCTGTCATCTACGAAGCGTCGGATTCGATTGTCTTCACCAAAGGGGGATTTGCCTATCTCTACGGAGAAGGTAAGGTAAACTACCAGAACATCGAGCTGACATCGGCCCTCATTACCATGAACATGGACAGCAGTGTGGTCTATGCCCAGGGAAAGGAGGATTCCACCGGCGTGGCCACAGGGACTCCGGTCTTCAAGGAAGGGGAAACTCCTTATGAATCGCGGACCATGCGCTATAACTTCAAGACCAAGAAAGGCTTCATCAACACCATCACCACCCAGCAGGGGGAGGGATACGTGACCAGCCAGGAGGCGAAGAAGGATGCCAATGACAATATCTATATGCGGCATGGTATGTACACCACCTGCGACAACCACGAGCATCCCCATTTCTACCTCCGCCTGTCGATGGCCAAGGTGCGGCCCCAGAAGGATGCCGTGTTCGGACCTGCCCAGCTGGTGGTGGAGGATGTGCCGCTACCCATTGCGGTCCCGTTCGGTTTCTTCCCGTTCAGCAGCAGCTATTCGTCGGGCTTCATCATGCCGACCTACGGCGACGAGATGAACCGGGGCTTCTACCTGCGCGACGGTGGTTACTATTTTGCCATCAGCGACAAGATGGACCTCAAGCTCCTGGGGGAAATCTATACGAAGGGGTCGTGGGGACTGTCTACGGCGTCCAACTACAGCAGCCGCTACCGGTACAGCGGCAGCTTCAATGCCAGCTATCTGGTCACCAAGACGGGGGAGAAGAACATGCCCGACTATGCCGTGTCGAAGGACTTCCGCATCCAGTGGAGCCACCGGCAGGATGCCAAGGCCAACCCCAACAGCACGTTCTCGGCCAGCGTGAACTTTGCCACGAGCAGTTACGACAAGTCGAACCTGAGCACGCTGTATAACCCGGGTTCGTACAGTAACAATACGAAGGCGTCCAGCGTGAGCTATTCGCGCAACTTCCCCAGTATCGGACTGAACCTGTCGGGGACGTTCAACATTACGCAGAACACCAAGGACTCGTCCATTAACATGACATTGCCCGACTTGAATATTTCGCTGGCGCGACTTTATCCCTTCAAGAAGAAAAACTCGACGGGCGACCACTGGTACGAGAAAATCTCCATGCAGTACACCGGTGCCATGACCAATTCGGTCAGCACGAAGGACAACCTGCTGTTCAAGACTCCGATGAAGCAGTGGAAGAACGGCATGAAGCACAATATTCCCATCGAAGGGAACTTCACCTTGTTCAACTACATCAACATCACGCCGTCGTTCAACTATACCGAGCGGTGGTACACGAAGAAAGTGATGCAGATGTACGACGAGTCGAGGCGACAGGTGGTGCGCGATACCATCAGCGGATTCAATCGCCTGGCCGACTACAACATGGCAGTGTCGGTCACCACGAAGCTGTATGGTATGTACAAGCCGCTGTTCATGAAGAGCAAGGAGATACAGATCCGCCACGTGGTGACACCTACGGTGAGCTATACCTATACGCCCGACTGCGGCAGCCGCTACTACGAAGCCTACACCTATACCGATGAGAACGGCGAGGTGCGCATGACGGAGTATTCGCCCTATACCGACGGGCCGTATGGCGTGCCGGGCAAGGGGGTGTCGCAGAATGTCAGCTTCAACCTGAAGAACAACCTGGAGATGAAAATCAAGTCGGACAAGGATACCACGGGGTTCAAGAAGATCAGCCTGATTGATGACCTGAGCGGAACACTGTCGTACGACATCGCCCGCCAGCGATGGAGTAACCTGACCATGAATGCCCGCCTGAAGCTCACCAAGTCGTACACGTTCAATATGGCCGCTACCTTTGCCACGTATGCCTATAAGTTCGACGAAAACGGTAATGTGGTGGAAGGCGACCGCACGGAATGGTCGTACGGCCGTTTCGGACGCTTCCAGGGATATAGCGGGTCGTTCTCCTATACGCTGAACAACGATACCTTCAAGAAACTGTTCTCGAAAGGGGACAAGGAGGACATGAAGGACAACAAGAAGAAGGACGGCGAGGAGGAAGACGACGAGGAGGAACTGACGGAAGAGGAACAGAAGCCGAGCAGCACCCGCAAGACGGAAGATGCCAAGGTGAGCTCGGACGGCTATCTGGCCTTCCAGCTGCCCTGGAGCCTGAGCCTGAGCTACAGCTACAGCATCAGTGAGGACCGCACGAAGGATATCAACATCAAGAGCATGCGCTATCCGTACAAGCTGACGCACTCGCTGAACGCTTCGGGCAATGTGAAACTGGGCAGCCGGTGGAACGTGACCTACTCCAGCGGTTACGACTTCACGACCAAAGAGATGTCGATGACGACGGTGAACATCACACGCGACTTGCATTGTTTCAATATGAGTTGCGGATTGGTGTTCGGTCCGTTCACTTCGTATAACTTCTCCATCCGTGCCAACTCGCAGATGCTGACCGATGCCCTGAAGTGGGACAAGCGAAGCAATACGGGCAGTTCGGTGACATGGTATTGATGGCACACATAAACGTAGCAGCAATGAACGTACAGATAGAAGAAAGCTGGAAGCGGGCGTTGGCCGAGGAATTCGAGAAAGACTATTTCCTCCGCTTGACGGCATTTGTCCGCCAGGAGTATCAGACCACCACGGTTTATCCGCCGGGCCGCCTCATATTCAATGCCTTCAACCTTTGTCCGTATGACAAGGTGAAGGTGGTCATCATCGGGCAGGACCCTTATCATGGGCCGGGGCAGGCGCATGGCCTGTGCTTCTCGGTCAACGACGGGGTGCCTTATCCGCCGTCGTTGCAGAACATCTTCAAGGAAATCCACGATGATACCGGGGCTGCCCTGCCGGCTACGGGCAATCTGACCCGATGGGCCGAACAGGGGGTGCTGTTGCTCAATGCCACCTTGACGGTGCGTGCCCATTGCGCCGGTTCCCACCAGCGGCAGGGCTGGGAAGAGTTTACGGATGCGGCTATCCGGGCCTTGGCTGAGCACCGCGACCATCTGGTCTTTATTCTTTGGGGGTCGTATGCCCAGAAGAAGGGGGCGTTCATCGACCGCGACCGTCACCTGGTGCTGACATCGGTCCATCCTTCTCCGTTGTCGGCCTATCACGGTTTTTTCGGCAACCATCATTTCAGCCGTGCCAATGCTTATCTGCAGGAGCATGGTGAAACGCCTATCTGCTGGTAATTGATAATTGGGCCTTCAGAATCACAGCCCTGTCATTCAGACAATACCTGTCATTCAGAATCAATATCCCTGTCATTCAGAATGACAGGGTGATAGGGTGTGCTCAGAATGCAGAAAGGTGCGGCTGAATGCAGCCACACCTATCATGGATGAATAGCCCTTCTGTTTTAATAGTCCGTCTGGTTCGGGTCGAAGTTCGTCCATCCTTCCAGCCAGCTGTCGGTGGTGTCGAAGGCACCGGCGTAGCTGACCTTGTCGAAGCCTTCAGCAAGGGCGGCATCCGTCCAGGCGGCTGCGGTCAGCAGCGGACTACCTGCCTGCGGCATGTAGGCTGCACCGATGTGGCGGCTGTCCGTCAGCAGCAGTTCGGCAATGGTGGGGAACACCTGGTTGCCCGGCTGTGCGAGGAAGAAGGTGGTGGAGAAGGAAGGTTGGGAAGCGTCGTACTCAGCTTTCTGGTCGTCGTTGTAGCCGGTCAGCAGTTCATCCTCGTATTTCTTGTTGGCATCCGTACCGGTGGCTGTCATACCGGCGAAGAGGATGTTCTGCAGTTTCAGCTGTCCGTCCTTGGCAAACTGCACTGTATTGCCTTTTTCGCCGTCGAGAATCAGGCCGACGGGATAACCCACAGCCACGGAGTTGAAGCAGGACAGGTGGCTGGAACGGCGGATGTGCATGGCCGACTGGAACTTGCCCAGTGAGGAGCCGTTGTTGGGATAGAACTCGCCGCCGTTGATGTAGTCGGTGGTATTCTCGAAACCATCGTACGACTTAGGACCTACGAAAGTGATGTTGCTGAAGGTAGCGGTGGTGAAGGGAGCCACTTCCGCACCGTCGGCACAGTTGTCCGATTCAAAGCCGTTCGACTGCGAGGTGTCGGCAATGCGGGGATGGCGGACTACCAGTCCGTACTGCACCTTGCCCGAGAAACCGTTGTCGGTGTCGAAGTCATCGTCCCAGCCGTTGAAGGCCACCAGGTACTTGGCATTGACCGAACCGCCGAACCATTCGTAGGAGTCGTCGTTGGAGAAGGAAACCTGCAGGTGGTCAATCTGCGTGCCGCTGCCCACCGAGCCGAAGGTAATACCGTTGATTTCCTTGTCCTTCTGGAACGGGTAGCCGGCAAATTCCACACGCACGTAGCTCAATACACCCGAGTTGTCGGCATCGTTGTCGCCGCCGTGCTTGGTGCGCGGACCGCCTTCAATCTGCTGGGTGCCCTGGTTGTTCTTGGCATTGCCGCAGAGAATCAGACCTCCCCAGTCACCCGGCTTGCGCTGGCCCTTGGGCTGTGCAGAGGTGAAGACGATGGGAGCATCCTGCTTGCCTTGTGCAAAGAGCTTGGCACCCGGTTCCACGATGAGGGATGCCTGCGTTTCCTTGTCGCCCTTGATGACCGTACCGGCCTCGATGGTCAGTTCCGAGCCGCTGGCGATATAAATCCATCCCTTCAAGGTATAGACACCCTTCTTCAAGGTCTGCTTGCCTTTGAAGACCAGTTCCTTCTCACCGTTGCCGATGATGGTTCCTTCGGGAGCTTCCTGGGCATTGCTGTCGAACAGCAGGTGGTCTACCGTCTTCTTGCCGTCCGTATCGGTTCCCCATACATACGAGGGAGTTTCCGGTTCTTCTGTTCCGGGCTTTTCGGGTTCCTGACTGGGTTCGTCATTGTCGCTGCAAGCGGCGAAGCCTGACAGCAGGATGGCTGCAAAGGCATACGCCATGAATTTTCTCTTTTTCATATTGCTTTTATTATAGTTAAAAGTGATTGTTGGCGATGGTTTAGAATTGATAGCTGAACTGGATGTTGAAGTTCCGTCCCGGCCGGTACTGCCGGTTGATCTGCGTCACTTCGCCGTGGTTCGTCTCCTGGAACTGCTGGTACGTGATGCGTTCGGCCAGCAGGTCGCGCACGCCGATCTTGGCTTCGAGGTGCTTGCTGATCTGTTTCGACAGGTTCAGGTCGATGGTGTTGCGGGGCATCTCGTAAGAGTCGGGCACATTGACGATGTTCTCGCCGCTGCCCATGCTCCGTCCTACGCCCACGATACGCTTGCCGATGCGGTTATAGAGCAGGGCGGCGTTCCAGCCGTTATGCTGGTAGAACAGCCCCGTGTTGATCAGGTAGGGCGACTGGCCCTGCATGGGGCGGCTTTTCTGCGAGGAGCCCTGGGCAAAGTTGACCTGGCTCTTGATGAGCGACCCGTTGAAGCTGAGGCTGAAGTGAGGCAGTCCGATGAAATCCAGTTTCTTGCGGATGTCTACTTCGATACCGTAGTTGTCGGCACTCTCGGCATTCTGGTTCGAGTAGGTATAGTCGGTGCCCCCGTTCAAGGTGTAGACCCATTCGATGGGGTCGCGGAAGCGTTTGTAGAACAGCGATACGGAAACCAGTTCGCCTTCGCCCGGGAAGAGTTCATACGAGAGGTCGAAGTTGTCGATGTAGGCAGGCTTCAGGGCGGCGTTACCCTCCACGTTGCTCGCCAGGTCGAAGTCGTAGAACACCGACGTGGACACTTCGCGGAATTCCGGGCGGTTGACCGTGCGTCCGTACGACAGGCGGAATTGGTGCCGGTCGTTCAGCCGGTAGGTGCTGTTCAGCGTGGGGAAGAAGTCATTGTAGGTGTAGTAGAGGGCGTGATGGCTTTCCTCATACTGCCGGGTGTTGCTGACCAGCTTCATGCGGTCGTGCTCGAAGCGGACACCGGCATAGACATTCAGTTTCCCGAAGGGCAGGTTGAATCCCACATATCCGGCATTCAGCAGGTTGTTGCCCTGGTAGTTGTTGGTGTAGTCCACCTTTTCCAGGAGCGACAGGCGGTCGCCGCCGTAGTTGGCGTCCTGCATCAGCTGGGTAGGCACGTCCATCGCGGCATATTGCGAGGGAAGGCTGCCACCGTTCCAGGTATAGAGGAAGAAGCGGGTGTCGTAGGTGCGAGTGCGGAATTCGGTATAGGCCCCCAGTTTCAGTTGGGGCTGGAACTCGCCGAACGGGAAGGTGCGGCGGTAGTTGATGTTGGCAGAGAGGATGTGCTCGTCCAATCGGGAGAATTCGCGGTTGGCATCGTTGATGTTCTCGGTGAAGTAGCGGTTCTCCGCCTCGTCATACGTCTGCGTGTAGCGCCGGCGGTCCGGCATGTTGCGGTTGGCATACGAATAGCCTGCGCTCCAGTCCAGTGCGTCGTTGTCTCCCCAGGCATGCTTGCCGGTGAACTGCCCGTTGTAGGTGCTGCGGCTCTGGTAGAAGTATTCGGCCTGCCGCTCCAGTTCGCTTTGGGCGTTGCTGCCCGTGCGGGAAGTGTAGCGGTCTTTTCCCAGCTGGTTGAAGATGTTCTTCAGTTCGTAGCGGTGGTTGCCGCTGGGGCTGACGTAAGTCAGGTTGAGCATGGCGCCGAGCCGCACATTGTGATTATACTGGTTGTCCGTGTAGCGGTGCAGGTAGTTCGAGCGGTCGTTGGTCGTGTCGTAACTGCCGAAGAGGTTGTTGCTCATGTCGAGATAGGTACGGTAGGTGTTGCTGTAGTTGGCCACCCCGAGAACGGCCCAGGTGCTGCCGTTGTCCTTCACCCAGCGGTGGTTGGCGTTTACGCTCAGGCTGAGGTCGCCTACCGGCGAATGTTTCCTCACCGTCCAGTCATTGTTCAGTCCGTTGCCCAGCAGGCTGTAGTTGTTGGGCTGGCCGTTGTCCGAGTTCAGGGCCGTGTGGATGCCTCCCGACAGGCTGCGCAGTCCGTTGTCGAAGCCCAGAAAGTCCGTTCCGCTGCCCTGGGCGGCATAGAAGTCCTTCAGGTGCGTGCGGTCGTTCAGGCTGCCGCCAATGCTCAGTCCGAAGCCGTTGCTGTTGGGCACATCCTTGGTCTGTATCAGGATGAAGCCGCCGGTGAAGTCGGCCGGATATTCGGGCGAGGCACTTTTCACCACCATCAGGTTGTCCAGCTGCGAGGAGGGGATGATGTCGAACGAGAAAGCTCTGGCATCCGCCTCGCTGCTCGGTACGGCACTGTTGTTGATCCATACATTATTATATCGTTGCGAAAGTCCGCGTACCATGACGAATTTCTCATCGATGATGCTGATGCCCGGCACGCGGCGGATCACTTCCGAGGCATCCTTGTCCTGCGTCCGGGTGATCTGTTGGGCCGATACCCCCGTCTGGATGACCAGGCTTTGCCGCTGCTGGTTAATCAGGGCATTCTCCGTGTTCCGTCGGGCAGTGGCGGTCACGGTCACTTCCCCCAGCTGCTGCGCATCGGTCTGCAGTTCCAGTGTCAGGTCGGTCATGCCGTTGACCGTCACATCGATGGTCAGTGTGCGATAAGATACGTACGATACGATCAGCGTGTGCTTGCCGTTGCGAAGTCCTGCCAGTTCAAACCGTCCGTCGATATCCGTAATGGTCCCTGTGGTCGTTCCGCCGACCTGGACAGCCGCTCCGATGAGCGGTTCCTTTGTTTCCTTGTCCACCACGGTTCCCCGGATGGCAGCTGCCTGGAGGCTGGCACATGTCCAGACCGCCAAAAGCCATGTCATGATTCCTTTCATTTTCTCTTGTCTCTTCATTTTGATTTCGGAGGCAAAAGTAGGGCAAGGGTGTGACAGACCGATAACGGAGGAGTAACGCTTTGTTGACGATGGGATGACAAATGTGTTTCAGGCTCACTTGCAGGCCTTCAGCCGTGGAGCCAGCTCCGCCCGCGGCAAGCCCCGCGAAATGGCCTGTTCGAACGCAGCCCTTGCTTCGCTTTTCTTCTTGACCTGCAGGTAGGTATCGCCCAACGTGACGCAGACTTCGGCATCGGCAGGGTCTTTGCGGACGGCTGTTTCCAGGTCGAGCAAGGCCGCCTCCCACTGTTCCTGCTCCAGGTAGAGGTTGGCCCGCATCTTGAGCAGCAGGGCATCGTCGGGGTACTCCTGCACCAGGCGGTTCATTTCTTCCATGGCAGCGGCCGTCCGGTGCTCTTTCTCGTCGAGCATCACCATGCCCAGACGCGCCGTCCGGTTGCCCAGGTCCTGCCGCAGCACCACGTTGTAGTCGATGCGGGCCTCCTTGTACTGCCGCCGGCGCTGGTAGATGTAGGCGCGGACCAGCCGGGCTTCTATCTCGTCGGGCAGCAGGTCGATCACCGTGCAGTAATCCACGTAGGCCAGGTCCTCCCGCCCCTTCTCCATGTAGAGCGACGCCCGGTTCAGCAGCATGGCAGTAGAGTAGGGGGTGATGTTGAGGGCCATGGTGTAGGCCTCTATGGCCTCGTCGGCGCGTCCCTGGCGGCGGAGCACCGTGCCCAGGTTCGAGAACAGCAGGGCGTTGCGGGCATTCGTAGGGTCGAGCTTCAAGGCTTCGCGAAACAGCTGTTCCGCCTGCTTCAGGCTGTCCTTGAGGGTATAGTCCATGGCCTGTCCCACCAGCCGATGGTAGAGACTGTCGGGGGCTTCCTGCGCCGCTATGGTTACCGGCAGGCAGCAGGCTCCTGCCAGGGCGATGATTCCGATTGTTTTCTTCATCCGTAGATTCCTGTTGATAATGCAGGACAAAAGTAGCATTATTTTTTGTATCTTCGCAGCGATGAACCAAAGAGAATGCACATGAAAACAGAAAAAGCGATTTTTGCCTGCGGATGTTTCTGGGGCACACAGTACCAGCTGCAACGTGCGGAAGGGGTACTGAAAACGACAGTCGGCTATATCGGAGGCCAGGAGGAACATCCTTCTTATCCCCAAGTGAAGGCTCACCTCACCGGCCATGCCGAGGCGGTACTGGTGGAATACGATGCCGAGCGGACTTCCTTCACGGCGCTCTGCCGGCTCTTTTTCGAGATTCACGACCCGGCCCAGACCGACGGCATCGGTCCGGACATCGGCCCGCAGTACCGGAGCGAAATCTTCTATCTCGACGAAGAGCAGAAAAGGCAGGCGTCCGCCGTGATCGACCTGCTCCGCCAGAAAGGCTATGAGGTGAATACACGGCTGACGCCTGCCACTGTCTTTTGGGAGGCTGAAGACTACCATCAGCACTACTACGACAAGACCGGCGAAGCTCCCTATTGCCACATCCGAGTGAGGAAGTTCTGAAGGGGGAGCCTGTCCGAGAACGTTGTGTTAATGACGAAACGGTAGGGGCAGACCTATGTGTCTGCCCGGAAACATCCACTTCGGCATCCGGGCGGACACGCAGGTCCGCCCCTACAGCGTCATCATCGAATCAGTGTGATGGGGACAGGATGACAAAGCCCAAGGAAAGCAGAAAGATGGTTCTCCGACAGCCTGAGGGAACCTCCCGTCAGTCCGTAATCTGGTCGTCGAATCCCTCGATGCGCGTCACCATCTTGATCTGTTCCACGGTCTTCAGGTTGTTGCAGATGGTGTTGACATCGTCCACATCGTGCACGAAGAGCTGGATACGGCCTTCGAAGATGCCGTCGTTCGATTCGATGAACAGCTTGTGGATGTTCACGTTCAGCTGGCGGGAGATGACCTCCGTGACCCGGTTCAGCACACCGATTCCGTCGATACCCTTGATGTAGACATTCACCGGGAAGTTGAGAGCCTTGCCGATTTCCCACTGCACGGCCAGCAGCCGGTTGCCGAAGCTGGTCTTCAGCTGCGAGGCGATGGGGCACTGACGCTTGTGGATGATGATGCGGTTGTTGTCGTCGATATAGCCCAGCACGTCGTCGCCCGGAATGGGCTTGCAGCAGTCGGCGATGATGTAATTCTTCTGGATGGCATCCGGAGTGAGCTTCAGCACCTTCTTCTTGTCGATGTCGAGCTTGGTGTCTGCCTCCGGTTTCTCCTCCTGCTTGGGCTTGCTGCCTCCGCCGAAGGCGAACGAGATGTATTTCTTCCAGTTGTTGGCGGCCGGTTTTTCCTTCAGTTCGTTCAGGTCGGTTTCGTTCAGTTCGAAGCTGTGCTGGCCCACGGCCGTGGCCAGTTCGTCGAAATCCTTCACGTTGTGCAGGTCGTAGAGCTTCTGCAGGTTCTCGTCGGTCTGCTCGATGTGGGCCTGGCTGAAGAAGTCGTTGATGAGGTCCTCTCCCCGCTGCTGCACCTCCTTCTTCTCGCGCTTCAGGATGGCCTGGATTTTCGCCTTGGCCTTGGCAGTGGTGGCGAAGTTGATCCACGAGGCCTGCACCCGCTGCGATTTCGACGTCAGAATCTCCACCTGGTCGCCGCTCTGCAGCTTGTGGCTCAGGGGCACCAGCTTGTGGTTGACCTTGGCACCGATACAGTGGCTGCCGAGGAAGGTATGGATGGAGAAGGCAAAGTCGAGTGCCGTACAGTTCTGGGGCATGGTCTTGATTTCCCCTTTCGGGGTGAAGACGAAGATTTCGGAAGCAAAGAGGTTCAGCTTGATGGTGTCGAGGAAGTCCAGAGCATCGGGCTGCGGGTCGTCCAGGATTTCCTTGATGGTGCGGAGCCATTTGCTCAGTTCTCCGTCGCGGTCTTCGTCGTTGATGTTTCCTTCCTTGTATTTCCAGTGGGCGGCAAATCCCTGTTCGGCAATGTCGTTCATCCGTTCACTGCGGATCTGCACCTCGATCCACTGGCCCATGTTGCTCATCAGCGTGACGTGGAGGGCCTGGTAGCCGTTGGCCTTGGGATGGCTCACCCAGTCGCGCAGGCGGTCGGGATGGGGCTTGTAGATTTTCGAGATGGCCACGTAGATGTTGAAACAGTCGTTCAGTTCTTCCTCCTCGTTCTTGGGGGTGAAGATGATGCGGACGGCCAGGATGTCGTAGATTTCCTCGAAGGTGATGTGCTTGGTCTGCATCTTGTTCCAGATGGAATAAGGCGACTTCACGCGGGCCTGTATCTGGTAGGGCAGTCCCATCTTGTCGAGTTGGGCGCGGATGGGAGCCGTGAAGGACTCGAATACGTTCTCGCGTTCAGCCTGGGTGTCCTTCAGCTTCTCCTGTATCTGCTGGTAGGTCTCCGGGTGCTCGTACTTGAAGCTCAGGTCCTCCAGTTCCGTCTTGATGCGGTTCAGGCCCAGTCGGTTGGCCAGGGGCGCGTAGATATAGAGGGTTTCGCCGGCAATCTTGTACTGCTTGCTGGGCAGCATGGACCCCAGCGTGCGCATATTGTGCAGGCGGTCGGCAATCTTGATGAGGATGACGCGGATATCGTCGTTCATCGTCAGCAGCAGCTTCTTGAAGTTCTCGGCCTGCGCCGAGGCGCGGTCGCCGAAGATGCCGCCCGAAATCTTGGTCAGCCCGTCCACGATCTGTGCGATTTTCGGGCCGAACAGGTTCTCGATGTCCTCTACCGTATAGTCCGTGTCTTCCACCACATCATGCAGCAGGGCCGCGCAGATGGAAGTCGATCCCAGGCCGATTTCCACGCAAGCGATGCGGGCCACGGCGATGGGATGCAGGATATAAGGTTCGCCTGAGCGCCGGCGCACGCCCTTGTGCGCCTGCCGGGCGAAATTGAATGCTTTCGTGATAATCTCCACTTTTCTCCGGTGCCTGCTCGACAGGTATCGGTCCAACAGTTCCTGAAAAGCCTCGTTGATGAGCTTCTCGTCTGTCTGCTCCTGAGTCAATTTTTCATCCGTCATAATGGTATTCCTTGCAAATTAGATGCAAATATATGAAATCTATAATACTATGCAAGAAATACCGGACTTTTTATCGGATTCGGATGGATTTTCCTGCACGGATGGCCGTTCCCTTGATGCCGTTCAGTTTCTGGAGTTGCGAAACGCTCACTTTATACTTGGCGGCGATGCTGCCCAGGGTCTCTCCGTTGCGTATCTTATGGTAGACGGCCTTCCCGTTCGATGCGCCTGAAGAGGTGCGCGAAGCCGACTTCACCTCCACCGTCGTGCGGCGGCCGATGTAGGTGTCGGGCTTGTAGTTGTAGATGCTGTCCTCCCGGTCGAGAAAGGTGCTGATGAGCGGGGTGGGCAGGCGCAGGGCATAGGGTTCCTCGTTGCCCGGAATCAGGTCTTTCTTGAATTCCGGATTGAGGGCCCGCAGCTGGTCGATGTGGATGCCGCAGACCTGCGATACTTGCTGCAGGCTGAGCGGACGCGAAATGAGCAGGGTGTCCGTGCTGTCCGGCAGTTTCATGTCCAGCGGACTGATATTGTGCTCGCAGTAGTAGTTCATGATGTAGTTGGCGGCGATGAAGGCCGGCACATATCCGCGCGTGGTGGAGGGCAGGTAGTCATAGAGGGCCCAGAAGTCCTTCTCCCCGCCGGCGCGGCGGATGGCCTTGTTGATGACACCCGGCCCGCAGTTGTAGGCGGCCAGCACCAGGTTCCAGTCGTGGTAGATGTCGTAGAGGTCTCTCAGGTAGCGGGCAGCCGCACGGGTCGACTTCACCGGGTCGCGCCGCTCGTCGATGAGCGAGGTGACCTTCAGTCCGTACACCTTGCCGGTGCCCAGCATGAACTGCCACAGCCCCACGGCTCCCTGTGCCGAGGTGGCCGTCGGGTTCATGGCCGACTCGATGACGGGCAGGTATTTCAGCTCCAGCGGCAGGTCGTAGAGGTCGAATGCCTCCTCGATGATGGGCATGTAGAGGTTGTTGGCACTGAGGATGAAGGCCACCTTCTGGCGCAGGCGGGTGGCGTACATCTCGATGAATTCGCGGACGATGCTGTTGAAAGGCATTTCGATGAGGGCGGGAATCCGCTGCAGGCGGTCGATGTAGACCGAGTCGCTGACGGTGGGGTTGGCCGCCGTAGCCGTACAGTTTTCGCCCCAGTCGATATAGTTCCGGGAAATCCAGTCCAGATACAGGCTGTCGGTTTCCGACAGCAGTCCTTGCGGCAGGTCGATGACCTCGTTCTTGCCCGCTTCCGTCTTCACGGTGATGCTCTTCATGGTCTTCTGGGCGGTCAGGTTCGACGACAGGCTCAGGAAGGCACATATTCCGATAATCAGTTTTTTCATGGTGGTAGGTAGTCTTAGAAGGTAAAGCTGCATTGCAGTCCCACGGCCTCCGGGCGGTGGCGCACTGCATCGTTAAATATCGTAGGTTCCAGCCGCATCCCCAGGTCGTTGGAGATGTCGAAGTTGGACAGTTCGGCATCCACGTAGGCATCGATGACCGACAGCAGGTAGACACCGATGAAGGCGAAGATGCTCAGGTCGCGCTGGCGGCGGTAGAGGTCCTTGCGCTTGCGGAACAGCTCCTGGTAGTAGCTTTTCCGCTGCATCACCATCTCCTGCGTATAGCCGGCGGGGAGGAAGTCCATGTAGCTGTTGTTGTTGAGGTTGTCGCTCATGATGTCCTGATAGGCCTGCGAGTAGTCCTTGTACATGTTGCCGTTCCAGGTCAGCGCGTAGGCACAGCCCACGAATCCTCCGTAGATGATGGGCAGTTTCCAGTACTTGTGGTTGTAGATCTGTCCCGCGCCGGGGATGGCCAGCGACAGCCAGACGGCCCGGTTGGGCACGGGAAGCCAGGTCTTCTTCTCTTTCCGGAGGGGAGGGTTGGCGGCGGCCTTCATCGTCGAGTCTGCGGCGGCGAACAGGCGGGCCGTGTCGGCCGGTGCCTCCAGGTCGTCCGGACGGAGGAGGGAAGGGTCGGCCACCCTGACGGTATCCAGCAGCGCCAGGCTGTCGGCGGCGAACTGTGCCCGCAGCGAGTCGGCCGTCAGCTGTCCCGAGCGGTGCTTCCGGGCACGTTGGCCACTGGCCTCTCCCGTTCCCAGCACCAGCAGGAAGGCCGTCAGCACGGCATACAGTCCATATGTCAGAAATTCCTTTTTCAACGTTCGTCTTGTTTGGTTATTCGTTGGGTTTCAGTTTGTCCAATATCTCCATGATACGCTCCAGATCGGCCTCGCTGCTGAAGGGGATGCTGATTTTCCCCTTGCCCTTGTCGCTGCACGACAGCTGCACCTTGGCACCGAAGAAACTGCACAGGTGGTTCTGGAGCAGCGTGTATTCCTCCGACAGCCGGGCCCCTTTGGGACTGATCTTCTTGCCCGACGATTCCACGCCCTCTCCCTGGGCGAGGGCCTTTACCATCTCCTCCACCTTGCGCACGGAATAGCCGTTCGTCACCGTTTCGTGGAAGATGTCGATCTGGGCCTTCGGGTCCTCCAGTGCCAGCAGAGCGCGGGCGTGTCCCATGTCGATTTCCTTGTTCTTCAGGGCCATCTGGATGGGAGCCGGCAGTTTCAGCAGGCGCAGGTAGTTGGCAATGGTGGTCCGCTTCTTGCCCACCCGTTCGCTCAGTCCCTCCTGCGTCAGGTTATACTGCTCGATGAGGTGCTGGTAGGCCAGGGCGATTTCCAGGGCGTTCAGGTCTTCGCGCTGGATGTTCTCCACCAGTGCCATTTCCATCACGTTCTCGTCGTCCGCCGTCCGGATATAGGCCGGGATGGCCGTCAGTCCGGCCAGCCGGGAGGCCCTGAAGCGGCGTTCGCCGGCGATGAGCTGGTAGGCGTCTTCGCTGATCTGGCGCAGGGTGACCGGCTGGATGATGCCGATTTCGGCAATCGAGTCGGCCAGTTCCTGCAGGGCAATCGGGTCGAACTCGCGGCGGGGCTGGTTGGGGTTGACCGAAATCTTGTCCAGTGCTATTTCGCTGATGGAGGAGGAGCCGGAGGTATGCACCTCTTCGGTCGAGATCAGTGCATCGAGTCCCCGTCCCAAGGCAAATTTCTTCTGTACGGCCATAGCGTTCACTTCTTGTTTTTGGTAATGATTTCCTTGGCCAGTGCCAGGTGGTTCTTGGCTCCCGTGGAGTCGGCGTCGTAGAGGATGGCGGGAATGCCGTGGCTGGGCGCTTCGCTCAGTTTCACGTTCCGCTGGATGATGGTCTTGAACACCAGTTCCTGGAAGTGGCGTTTCACTTCGTCGTAGATCTGGTTGGCCAGGCGCAGGCGCGAGTCGAACATGGTGAGCAGGAAGCCTTCGATTTCCAGTCCCGGATTCAGTTTTGTCTTGATGATCTTGATGGTGTTCAGCAGTTTGCTGATGCCTTCCAGGGCAAAATACTCACACTGCACCGGGATGATGACCGAGTTGGCCGCCGTCAGCGCATTGATGGTGATGAGTCCCAGCGAGGGAGAGCAGTCTATCAGGATGTAGTCGTACGCGTCTATCATCGGCTTCAGGGCCTGATACATGATTTTTTCGCGGTTGTCCAGGTTGAGCATTTCGATTTCCGCCCCCACCAGGTCGATGTGGGAGGGGATGATGTCCAGTCCCTCGATGTCGGTGGTGTAGATCGCTTCCCGGATGTCCGTGTGGTTGATGAGGCACTCGTAGATGGAGCAGTCGATATCCTTCAGGTCGACTCCCAGTCCGGATGAGGCATTTGCCTGAGGATCAGCATCGACGACCAGTACTTTCTTTTCGAGCGTAGCCAGTGATGCAGCCAGGTTGATGGTCGTGGTGGTCTTGCCCACTCCGCCCTTCTGATTGGCCAAAGCAATAATTTTTCCCATATTCATCTTGTTTATCGGTGCGAAGTAACGAATAATCGGCGAGATTGCCTATTAAAAAGTGGTAACAATTACTGAAATGTTGATAACTCGCCCTATTTGTTAATAACTTCGCAGGGCAAAGATACGCATTTTTTCCTTACCTTTGCTGCCGAATCAAACGAAAGAGCAGAATGATGAAAAACAGACCATTACTATTATTGTCGAACGACGACGGTGTACGTGCCAAGGGACTGCACGAACTGATGGAGGCATTGCGCCCCTTTGCCGACCTTGTGGTGGTGGCCCCCGACGGACCGCGCTCGGGAGCTTCGGCGGCCATTACCTCCGATGTGCCCCTGCGCGTTACCTTATTATATAAGGAGCCGGGGGTGAGCGTCTACCAGTGCAACGGCACCCCCGTCGACTGCGTGAAGCTGGCCCTTCATGCCGTGGTGCCCCGCCAGCCCGACCTGGTCATCGGCGGCATCAACCATGGCGACAATTCGTCGGTCAATGTCCACTATTCCGGTACCATGGGCGTGGTCATCGAAGGCTGCCTCAAGCAGCTGCCCGCCATCGGCTTCTCCCTGTGCAACCATGCCCCCGATGCCGACTTCGCACCCGTACTGCCCTGCGTGCGCCGCATCACCGAGGAAGTGATCCGCCGGGGACTGCCCGTGGGCACCTGCCTGAATGTCAATTTCCCCGATGTCCCCGTACTGAAGGGCATCCGCCTCTGCCGCCAGACACGGGGCGTATGGCGGGGCGAGTACGAGCCCCATACCCATCCCAAGGGAGGGCAGTATTACTGGCTCACCGGCTACTACGACAACCTGGAGCCGGATGCCGAGGAAACCGACCATTGGGCCCTCGACCACGGCTACGTGGCCATTACCCCTACGCAGATTGACATGACGGCCTATGCGCTGCTCGAAGAAATGAAAGGCTGGGAGCTATGAAGTACTACCTGATTGTGGGCGAGGCATCGGGCGACCTCCATGCCTCCAACCTGATGAAGGCCCTGCGCGACGTAGACCCCCAGGCAGAGTTCCGCTTCTTCGGAGGCGACCTGATGCAGGCTGCCGGCGGCACCCTCGTGAAGCACTACCGCGAACTGGCCTACATGGGCTTCATCCCCGTCCTGCTCCACCTGCCCACCATTTTCCGCAACATGGCCTTCTGCCGCCGCGACATCGTGCAGTGGCAGCCCGACGTGCTGATACTGGTAGACTATCCCGGATTCAACCTGAAGATAGCGCACTACATCAAGCGCCACACCCAGATTCCCGTCTACTACTACATTTCGCCCAAGATATGGGCCTGGAAGGAATACCGCATCCGGAATATCCGCCGCGATGTAGACGAACTGTTCTCCATCCTGCCGTTCGAGGTCGACTTCTTCGAGAAGAAACACGGCTACCCCGTCCACTACGTGGGCAATCCCTGTGTCGATGCCATCGCCGATTTCCGGCAGTCCCGTTCCGCTTCGTCGCCGTTAGAAGGGCTCATGGCCGCCTGCGGAGGCGGTTCGCGCCCCATCATTGCCCTGCTGGCCGGCAGCCGCAGGCAGGAGATCAAGGACAACCTCCCCCGGATGGTCGAGGCGGTCCGCGCTTTCCCCGACTGCCAGGCGGTGGTGGCCGGGGCCCCCGGCATCGACCCCTCCTTCTACCGCCGCTTCCTGCCCGCCCAGGTCCCGGTGGTCTTCGGGCAGACCTACGCCTTGCTCCAGCAGTCCCGTGTGGCCCTGGTCACTTCGGGGACGGCCACCCTCGAGGCCGCCCTGCTCGGTGTGCCCCAGGTGGTCTGCTACTATACCCCTGCCGGCCGCTTTGTCTCCTTTCTGCGGAAGCGGCTGCTCAAGGTGCCCTACATCTCGCTCGTCAACCTCATTGCCGGGCGCGAGGTGGTAAAAGAACTGGTGGCGGATGCCATGACTGTCGATAACATCCGCCACCAGCTGGGGCTTCTTCTTCCTGACGGGCCCTCGCGCGAGGCGATGATCAGAGGCTACGGCGAAATGGCCGCCCGCCTGGGCCTCCCGGGAGCCTCCCGAAGGGCCGCCCGGCAGATGGTGGACTGCCTCAGAGGGAAACCACGTACAGGTAAATGACGGCTGCCGGCACTGCCATCAGCGTGCTGTCGAAGCGGTCCAGCATCCCGCCGTGGCCCGGCAGGATATTCCCCGAGTCCTTGATGCCCAGGGTCCGCTTCAGCAGCGATTCCGTGAGGTCCCCCCAGGTGCCGAAGACGACGACTGTCAGTCCCAGTCCCATCCACTGGGGCAGGGAGAGGAAGGGGAAGAAACGGCTCATCACGGCGGCGGCCAGCAGGCTGAAGGCCGCACCCCCGACGGAGCCTTCCCACGACTTCTTCGGCGAGATGCGCTCAAACAGGCGGTGCTTGCCAAACAGCATCCCCGTGCAGTAGGCCCCCGTATCGTTCACCCAGGTGAAGATGAAGATAGACAGCGGCAGCACCGGATTGTATTGCGGTTCTCCCGACGTTCCGTCGGTGTGGTAGGCCAGCACGTTGAGCAGCGAGAAGGCCAGGGCGATATACACCTGGCTCATCATCCCGTACGCCCAGTTCTGCACGGGGTTCGGCTGCTTCTTGTACAGCTCGCTGATGAGCAGGTAGAGCAGCAGGAACAGGTAGGGGATGAAGATGCTGTATTGGCCCGGCATCAGGCCGGCATACCCGAAGCTCAGGAACAGGAACACGCCCGCCAGGATGGCAATCGGGCGGTTCATCTGCACCTGGCCGGTCTGGTTCACCAGCGTACCGAACTCATGGATGGTCAGTGCGGTGATTCCTGCAAAAAGCAGGGTGAACGGGATGGGTCCTCCCAGAATGCAGCCCACCAACACGGCTACGAAGAGGACCCCTGTAATGGCTCGTTGGATAAAGTTATTTTTCACGGTCGTATAGAAATTAGGTAATGAAACAAAATCAACCTTCCCGGCTTTCTTGCGCAGGGGCTTCCGGATGCTTTTCGTCCGGATGCTTTTCGTCTGCCTCTTTCGCTGCCGGCGCCTGCCCCGGTTCGGGCAGGGCAGGAGCCGCCTCGGCCTCCGCCATGATTTCTTCCGAGCGCGAAGCCCACGGCCGTTTGCCGAAGATCTTCTCCACATCCTCGGCAAAGATCACCTCCTTCTCGATGAGCAGTTGGGCCAGCCGGTTGTGGCCCTCCGCATGTTCGTTCAGCAGCTCCTTCGCGCGGGCATATTGCCGGGCAATCATGTCCTTCACCCCCTTGTCAATCAGCTCTGCGGTCCGTTCGCTGTAAGGCCGGTTGAACATATATTCTTCGCCACTGTTGTAGTAGCACAGGTTCGGCAGCTCCTCACTCATGCCCGCATAGGCAATCATCCCGTAGGCCTGCTTGGTCACGCGCTCCAGGTCGTTCATGGCCCCCGTGGAGATATGGCCGATGAACAGTTCCTCGGCAGCCCGTCCGCCCAGCGTGGCGCACATCTCGTCCAGCATCTGCTCCTTCGTGGTAATCTGGCGTTCCTCGGGCAGGTACCAGGCAGCTCCCAGTGCCCGTCCGCGCGGCACGATGGTCACCTTGATCAGCGGGTTGGCATGTTCCAGAAACCACGAGATGGTGGCATGGCCCGCCTCGTGCAGGGCGATGGCCCGCTTCTCGTCGGCCGTCATCACCTTGGTCTTCTTCTCCAGTCCGCCCACAATGCGGTCGATGGCCGCCAGGAAATCCTCCTTGCCCACTGCCGCCTGTCCGTGGCGGGCCGCAATCAGGGCCGCCTCGTTGCACACGTTGGCGATGTCCGCCCCGCTGAATCCCGGAGTCTGCCGGGCCAGCAGGTCTACATCCACCGTCTTGTCCAGCTTCAGCGGACGCAGGTGCACGCCGAATACCTCCTTGCGCTCGTTCAGGTCGGGCAGGTCTACGTAGATCTGCCGGTCAAACCGTCCGGCCCGCAGCAGCGCCTTGTCGAGGATGTCCACCCGGTTGGTGGCCGCCAGGATGATGACCCCGCTGTTCGAGCCGAATCCGTCCATCTCCGTCAGCAGCTGGTTCAGCGTACTTTCGCGCTCGTCGTTGCCGCCCATGCTGGCGTTCTTTCCGCGGGCCCGGCCCACGGCGTCTATTTCGTCGATGAAGATAATGCAGGGAGCCTTCTCCTTCGCCTGGCGGAACAGGTCGCGCACGCGCGATGCGCCCACCCCCACGAACATCTCCACGAAGTCCGAGCCCGACATGGAGAAGAAGGGTACGTCCGCTTCGCCGGCCACCGCCTTGGCCAGCAGTGTCTTACCGGTTCCCGGAGGGCCTACCAGCAAGGCACCCTTGGGGATTTTTCCGCCCAGTTCGGTATATTTCTGCGGCTGCTTCAGGAAGTCTACAATCTCTTGCACCTCCTGCTTGGCGGCCGCCTGCCCCGCCACGTCCTTGAACGTGATTTTGGCCGACCCCTTCTCGAAGAGCTGCGCACGGCTTTTCCCCACGCTGAACACGTTGTTCGGCGCTCCGGGACCTGCCGCTCCGCCCATCCTCCGCATGATGAACATCCACAGTCCCACCAGCAGGAAGATAGGGAAGATGTTCCAGAAAATCATGCCGAAGTAGTTGCCCTGCTTCTTGTAGCTCACTACCCCGTCGAAGTGGCCGTTGGCCTGCTCCTGGCCGATGAATTTCTCCAGTGCCTCCATCGATCCGGCCTGCACCTTGACGAAGGGGCTGCGGCCCACCTTGGCGGCATCTTTCTTGAATACGTCTACGATGTGTTCGGGCTTGATGAACATTTCGATGGAGTTGTCGTCGTAGGCTACGATCTTGCTGGCATATCCCTGGCTCACCATCTGCTGGAACTCGGTGTAGTTGACCTCCCGGCTGCCGCTTCCCTCCTCGCCCGTGAAGTAGAGGTAGCCGATGACCAGGGCGATGACGACATACAGCCAGGTCAGGCTGGGTCGCGGGATGTTCATCTTCGGTTTATTGGGTACATTGGTATTTCTGTTCATTTTCTCTTGTTTTTTTGAGTTAGTCTAAGTCAGGGATTTGTGTCAGCCGAGCGTCGGCCCACAGGTTTTCCAGGCGGTAGAACTGGCGTACATCGGGCAGGAAGATGTGCACCATCACGTCTCCGTAGTCGAGTGCCACCCACTGGGCGTTGCGGATGCCGTCGGTGGCATAGGCCTTCTCTCCCGCATGAATCCTCACGTATTCTTTCACCGAATCGGTGATGGCCAACACCTGGCTGGGCGAATTTCCTTCGCAGATGACAAAGTACTTGCAGATAGTGTCGCCAATCTCTGTCAGGTCGGCCACCACGATGTTCTTGCCTTTCTTTTCTTGTATTCCTTCTATAATTTTTTTTACCAAATCTTTTGTTTCGTTCATTCTCTTGTTGTTTTGTTATCGATAGTCAAATAATGAAGCAAAGATACTTCCTTTTCCCCATACAACGAAAGAAACTTCCTCTTTTCTCCCGCTCTTTAGCTTTTTTTGGAAACTTCAACACGGAGACACGGAGGGCACGGAGGAGGGTCTTTGAACACAAAGAGACAAAGAAGGGAAGGTTTTTGGAGGTTTTGTGGTTGTGCAGCGTCTTAATGAAATAATGACTAATGAAATAATGAACGCTTTTTTGTCTGTCGGTGGTTGTGTCCTTTCTTATGTTCAGATGAGTTTTCGGTTATCATCAAAGAAGGTCTTAATGTTATAATTTCAACGCCAATTTTTCTACTTTCAAAATTAATGATACCGTCCGGTCTTTCTGTGGAATGACTTCATTATATGGAATATTAAGGAAGCGACATAATAAATCCATAGCAATAATCTCTTCGGAATTCTGAAAATATTCGTTTTGACTTTTAGAATTCTTATTCATATGTTTGTACTGTCAAATTTTTGAAACGTTCTAAAGCAAAAATGTATAGAGACAAGAAATAATACTTCATAGACTTTTTGATACAAATTTTACCCCCTGCTTTTTGGGCGGATTATTTTTGGGATGATGAAAGCTTGGCATTTTCTTTTCGTTTTTAAGTTTGCCGCCAGGCAATCTTACTTCAGTCGTTCTTGGAATATTGGTGTAATTTTTATTATTCATTTGACTACTTTATGTTATATTTCGTTACTAATATATCTTCTGTCATCATCTGTGCTTTTGTCACTTGTTTCTGGGAAAATTCAAATCCATCATCATCATCGAAGAATTCGTTTTCGTTGATTTGTTTTGTAAGATATGACAATCGAGTTTTTATTGAATCTTCTCCTTCCGATTTATCGTTAATGTTTTGCCACATCTCTATCAAATCAAGGAATAATAACTCTTGCTTGTAGCATCTATGATTTAGTGTATGAACATGTTTGTGAAATGGGAAGAGAGGTTTTATTGCAGTAATTAATTGTGATAATGCTATAAATCCACCCCAGTATATGGCATACTCATCCCAAATAGTCCAACTGGTAATACTGCCTGATGATGCAATAGCCAATACTACATTCAAAGCAGTGTCCCAAGACCGTAATTGTTTAACCTTTAAGGACATTAAGTCTGCATGAAATCTGCAATCTTTAATTTCTGTTTCAAGCTGTTCTTTTAAAGACATAGAATCACTTCTTAAACCTTATTTGCAAATTCAACCTAATATACACATTTCCATCCTCACTCTGAAGAGGTTACCGTATTTATATCTGCTTCTGCTTGGACGTTCGAAACGAGTGTTGTAATAGAGATAGTCTTCGACATCGTTTCTGTTATAAAAATGATAGCAGACTATTTCACCGTCTTTTCTAACAACAATGTAGCCGCCGTTGGCATCGTACCTACAGCTCCATTCTTTTGCAGGAGTCATTCCCAAAGCAGCATCAAGAAGAAGTACCTTCATCTTATTCTGTCAAATTATCATGCAGAGTGAAGCATCTATCACATCAAGTCTATCAACTGATGAAGATTGTTTTTTACATTACTAAATGGAGTAGGGTAATGTCCTAAGGCTGTTATTTTCAGGATGACAGCCTTAGGGAGCATAACCATTGCCGTTGTGTAGACAATGAGGGTGCATTCTTCTTCATTGGATTTACGGACAGCAAGTACACACGGGCCCACCATGTCATCGACATCAGTACTAGATCACCGTACTCGCCTTAATACTCAGCCCTTAAACGATACT
The DNA here is from genome assembly GCA_004558305.1 of Phocaeicola plebeius. Taxonomy (GTDB): domain Bacteria; phylum Bacteroidota; class Bacteroidia; order Bacteroidales; family Bacteroidaceae; genus Phocaeicola; species Phocaeicola plebeius_B. The sequence continues at coordinate 3,742 of SFDG01000027.1, read as the reverse complement.
TATCCTGGCATAAATATTAAGTAAAATCGCTAAGTGTTAAAAATCATCATTCTCTGCATTCTTTAACACAGAGTGTTTAATAGAATTGAAGAGCAATCGCATGGTATCCGGCACGTTAGGCCCAAACTTCGTTAGCGGTTTTTTCGTGTAATTAAGCCTTGTCTTATAACCATCATAAGATGGATAGACATGTGATACATCTACTTTTTCATCTTGAGTGTTACCGCCCGACCAAGAAAGAGTTACAGTGGGAACTTTTAAAAGGACTTGAAATTTACCTTCTTTGATTCTGATTGTACATGAAAAATCAGCATAAACATCGTATCCATAAAATGTATTTGTTTTATGAAATCCAATCCAGTACTGCCCTTTTGTAATAATTGTACCTGTAGCCAAATCAGAATAGTCTATTGTATTTTTACTATTGGAGTTGGGATGCCAATCGCTCAACATGGCTTGCACAGAGGTAAAGATTTGGCTTTTTGTTAAAATTGCATCTTCGATTACCTCTTTCAGTTCCAATTCATTTTGGTCGTTAAATGTGACTTCTTGCGCATTTAATGTATTAAAAGAAAAAATAAGGAAGAGAACTAATAATACTTGTTTCATAGTTTCACTTTTTAATGTTATTATCGATGTTGATTTTCTACAAAAATAGAAAGAAAAAATAGTATGACCAAATTTTTATGATAATATTTTATTTCTTTATTCCAAGTCTCATGCCTAAACTTTAGGCATACGAAAATAATTGTGTCGTCTTGAATATAACTACTTTTTTTACATCGTTTTAGTATATTCTCTGAACCAATGACAAAAGCACTCATGATGGGCAAGTGAGCAGCTGGATTGTTCGGCATTTAAGTTTATACAGCTGAGTTAAAGTTGAAATTTAATATACATGTTCTTAATGTCGCAAACTTTGCCTCTCAGTAGTTGGGAGCAATTTTATTATCGAGTTCGGAATGTTCAAGTAAAAATCTGCCTTGGAGTAACTCAGGCGTGCTTTTATATGGTGTAGGTGCTTGCGGTTACCGGCGGGGAAATGGTGGTATGGTCGAATCCATTGCCTGCGTGCATCTGGACATTAGTTCTGCTCACTAGTGCTCTTGTACAGGACATCCTTGGTTGTCATCTAAAGTCTTTGTATCTCTGTGTCGAATGTGAAAGTACCTTTGTGTGCTTGATTCAAGTACTAAAAATGTGCCTTCTGCCAGTTGTGCGGCGTCTTAATGAAATAATGACTAATGAAATAATGAACGCCCTCCCAGTATGCTGCCTGGCGGCTCGCCTGGAGGGCTTATTGTATTTTAGTTTTGAAATTCAGCATCGACTGCCGGATGAAGAATATTCCTCGACAGGGAGAAGTGTCACGATTACCACTTCGGGACTTTTGCCTTTTCGTAGTGACGGGTTTTCAGTATATCAGGAATGTTATCGACAGAGGGGAACTCGTCGGCTATTTCCAGGGCAAGACAATAGAGCAGCTTTTCGGCCAATTGCCCGGCATACTGGCCTCTCAGTGCCTTCTCATACCAGCTCACCAAGTCATCCTCCGTCACGACACTTTGGATGTGACTTCCCCAACCTATCTGGGACAATAAAGAAACGATGACATCTTTCTCCGCCTCTTTACAGACGATGACGATTCTGTCGCTCGAGACACTGTTCACAATGCCTTTCGCTAAAGAGAGGTCAAGACTGAGATGCTTGATCTGGATGGCGGGCCCCCAGTTGGAATACATATCCAGCCCTCGGTCTGCGGCATTGGTAACACCCACCCTGTAAAGCCGTGCGTCTTGAATGAAGTGGGTAGTGGATTTGTCCAGGCACATCACCTTCTGCGAGAAATCCTCAAATTCCCTGAGCAAGGACAAGCCTTCTTCTTTCACTGTGATGCAGACTTCCAGTTTCATCGCCTCCACTAACGTGGAAAACAAGGCATACACGATGATTTCATACACCTTGTCGAGGCTTCTTCTCAATCCGGGTTCGTTCCAGAAGGAGTCGATGAACTGCCGGACCTCGAACGACTGGGGCGTTGCATCCAGACAATAGTCCAAAGCCTGTTTCAATTGCCCGTGCCTGTTGGTGAACCGGTTGTAGATGTAGGCTTCCACTCCACCATTGGTCCTGCGATTCTCCTTGCCCAAGACGACAAGAACAGAAGGAGGGACAGCGTTGTCGTTGAACAGGTCGTCTTGAAATCGGGCACTGCTTGAACATCTACGCCCCAGCAAAGGCACAGTCACATCATCGCGCCATTTCTTGCTCGGATTTCGGTAATCTTCCAGTTCCGACAAGTCAATATCCTGATAGAATCGGTCCCTATACAGAATTTCTGCCACCTGGATGGGCTTGTACAAATGTACCCTTCCCTTTTCAATAATCGTGTCCAACGCCTTCCTGGCTTCTTCCAATGTAATCATGACAATGCACTTTCTTCGTATTTTTTCAAGGTCGAAATCATCTGTTTCGCCACAGCGGCTATCACCGGTACGGCGACAGAGTTTCCCGTCTGATGCTTTATGTGTCCGTAAGGGACTACAATCTTAAAATCATCAGGAAACCCCTGTAGTCTCAACATCTCGCGCTCTGTGGGCCTGCGCTCGTCGTTGACAAGGATATAATTGGCAGAAGCACCGGCCCTCAGGCAGGAAGAATAGGGATGCGGCGTAATGCTCCCGGCCATGTTCTCATGCGATATGTACGGTTTAGGGTAATTGGGGTCTTTGAGGCGCATCAGCCTCGACTCCCTTATCTCATCCCTCACGTAGTACTTGTCCGCGACATTCTGCTCCAGCACATCTGCCAGTTTTTTGCGCCGGGATGCGGGCACGGGGTCCGGAAAAGAGAACAGTACATTGTCCTTGAATCCTACGATAATGATTCTCTCCCTCTTCTGAGGAACACCGTAATCCAGCGCATTCAGTACTTTGGCATAGACCGTATATCCCAATGCCTCCAGATGGCTTCTGATAATTCTGAATGTTTTCCCTCCATCGTGCGCAGTGAGGTTCCTGACATTTTCCAGCATGAACGCTTTAGGCATCTTTTCTCTCAGAATCCTTTCAATCTCGAAGAACAACGTGCCGCAGGTCTCATTCTCGAATCCTTCTTTTTTTCCGATAATAGAAAACGCCTGACAGGGGAATCCTCCCAGTAGGATATCGAAATCGGGAATATCCTTCGCCTCGATTTTCGTTATGTCTCCCGACGGATGTTCACCAAAATTCGCCTCATACGTCTTGCAGGCATACTCGTCGAATTCCGAGGAGAACACACATTGCCCTCCCGCAGATTCAAAGCCCAGACGGATGCCTCCAATACCGGCAAACAAATCAATAAAACGAAACGAGTCCCAATTCATACGTCACCTTCATTATGCTTACTCATCGTTCTTTCCTGCCGAGAGGCATTCTGAAAAGAACGATTTCAGTCCATTTACAATTATTCTGCAAAGATATATAATTGGTTTTATATATACAAGGCTTTCGGGTTTCTCTCATCGTTCATTGAGGAAAATGACAGCCGGATGCTTGTCTCGGCTGTCATTTCTCCGTTGGTAGTGCTTCCTTATCAAAGAAGGGCGTTGGTGGCGCAGGAAGCCATGGTCAGCGCACCGATGACGGTGGTGATGATGGTGCAGATGGCGTTGATGATGACCCGCCAGTGGTCGTTGGAAATCTTACCCATAGTTACATGAATTTTAAAGGTGAATAATAATTTATGTCTTTATTTAAAC
>SFDG01000104.1 GCA_004558305.1 Phocaeicola plebeius | reverse complement strand
TCATGCAGATTATCGCGCGTGCCATCTATCCTTATTCCGAGTTGAAGACCGTACGCTACCTTCAGGAGAATACGGCCTTGGCGGAGATGTTCGGCATAGTCAGTGCATGACATCAATTACCTCAAGGATATCAGGCGGGGTTATCATGACTGTAGCATATCTGGAGATAAAGGCTATATCAATGCGGAAATGCAATTAGACCTCTTTGAAACAGCTAACATATGTTCGGATACGTCATCTTGGCTCAAAATGCGTAAATCAACCAACGAAATTTTGTGAAAACTCATGAGAGGAACATCCATTCCTATTGTGCGGAACACAGACCTTCTGAATTTTCAGTAAACCCTAATCAGAGTTCCGTATCTTTTCCGAACTCTTTCCAGTTGTCATAACCTTTGTCGAGGTTATAGACCTTGTAGCCTTTCTTCACCAGGATGCTGGCGGCATTGCGGCTGCGACGGCCGCTCTTGCAATACACGGCGACAGGACGGGACGGGTCGAGCAACTCTTCTACGGCTGCCGGGAACTGTTCGTCCAGTACGTTGATGTTCAGGCTGCCGGGAATATGGCCTTTGCTATACTCGGCCACGGTGCGTACATCGACGCACTGCACACGGTCGTCCTGGATGAGTCGCTCGAACTCGTCGGCACTGAGATTTCTGAAATTGTCTTTCCCTTTGCTGCACGCCATCATTCCTAAGAGGAAGGCGCAGACAAAGAACATGAAATAAAGGGTCTTGATCATAATGGATGCGTTGTTGGATGGGTTAATAAACAAATTCTCTGTAGGTTTCTCCTTCCTCAAAGGTGTTCAGGAAGAACCGGACCGAGTCGCCTGCCGAAAGACTGTCGCGATAGGCCCATAACGGAACGGACAGATAGACCCGCTCAGTAAAGGCGGGCTCGTCGGCATTCTGGTGATGGTACAGGCGAAGCTGTAGGGTACGATGGTCGTTGGAGGAACGAGAGATGCCTTCATCGATGAAATGGTAGAAATGGGGCCAGATTTTCACCTTGGCCAGCAGAATCATATTGAGGTAGTCGCCCGACCGCCAGATGCTCTGGATATCAATCGGGTCGGTATGGATGCCTTTCACGAACTTGTCGGCCGGTTTCGGGAAGGGCGAGGTGACCAGCCGGCATTGGTAGAGCTTGGCGGTTCCTTCTCCTGTCGGCAGGTACATGCTGACGGTGCGGTAGACACTGTCGCAGGCCAGGCTGTCGTGCCGGTTGCGGGCATCAAGGGTCAGCGTCTGTCCGCCGTCGGTGATGAGCCGGGCAGCATTCCCCTGTTCATTGGTCTGCAGGCAGACGAACTCGGTCAGCACATCGGGATAGACATACGTGTCTTCCTTGCAGGCTGCCAGCGACAGCAGGCAAGGAAGTGACAGGAAAAGGAGGAAGCGTCTCATGCAAGGAGGGCTTTCTGGTGGTTCAGAGCCGGATTGGCATACATGGTCAGCAGGCAGCTGCGCAGGAATGCTTCGTCTTTCTGCGGCAGGCTGATGAGTTCCAGCCGCTGTTGCAGGTAGGTCTCGAACCGCTGGCGGTCGGCTTCCGAGTAATGCCCGGCAAAGCGGGTAGTGCCTTCCAGCAAGTCGCAGGCCACGTAGTTGCCCGGATAGATCCGGTAGTTCAGGTGGATTTGCCGGTCGATGAGCTGTGCCAGCCGGGTGAAGAGTTCTGTCTTAGGCAGTCCGCGCAAGGTGTCCAGTTCCTCGTTCAGGCAGTTTCCTGTCTGGAAATGCACGCGGCCTTTGTAGCCGAAGATGCCGGTCCGCATATTGTCCAGGTCGTCCTGACGGCTTTTCTTGAACCCCTCGATGTCGCGCTTCTGCTGCATCTCCTGCGCCTTGAGGAAATCGCACGGATCGTATTCGTAGGACAGGGCAACGGGCACGATGTTCAGGGCTTGCAGACGGTCGATGACATCGCCCTCACCGCCCATGGCCAGCATCTTGAGCACGCTCTCCTGGGTGCGGTCGTTCGAGTCCTTCGCGCGTCCCTCCCGCTGGGCAATCCAGATATTCTCGTGCTTTTCGGCAATGGCGAAATGGATGTAGCGCGACATGCGGGCGGATGCTTCCAGCATCTGGCGCATGGTCAGGGCACGCTGTACGATGAATGACTTGTTCACCCGTACCAGTTTCTTGATCCAGGGGTAGATGAGCAGGTTGTCGCCGATGGCAATCTCTACGGTCGTGGGGAACTGGTTGTCAATCAGTCCCACCGAGAGGAAGCCCGGGTCGAGTACGATGTCGCGGTGGTTCGAGATGAAGGTGTAGTTCTTCGTCCGGTCGGCCAGCGACGATGTATCCATCTCGAATCCGTCGCTGTAGCGGTCCATGATGTCGTGCAGCAGGCGGTGGAAGAAGGCTTTCTGGACATCCAGGTTGGTACGGCACTGGCGGAGCTTGGCTCCGATGGCTTCCAGTGGTACGTTCGGGATGATTTGCTGTACGACCGCCTGGAACATCGGGTCGGCCAGCAGTTCTTCATAGATTTGCGGCAGCTCTTCAGGGCTGTACGGACGGATTTCGTCAAATTCGGCAGGTATATTCATGGTAAAAGGGTTTTGGGGGTTCATTGAAAGCAGTTGATGGTCATTCGTTGAAGTGGTCCTCGATGATGTCGGTCATCACCTCCTTGATGTCCAGTCCGGCGGCACGCACCTGCTGGGGAATGAAGCTGGTGGCGGTCATGCCCGGCGTGGTGTTGATCTCCAGCATATTGATTTTCTCGCCTTCCGTGATGATGTAATCCACACGGACAATGCCGCGGCAGCCCAGGATGTCGTAGACGGCAGACGTGAGCTGCTGCACACGACGGGTCAGTTCGGGACTGAGGCGGGCTGGGGTGATTTCGGTCACTTCGCCGTTGTACTTGGCGTTGAAGTCGAAGAACTCGTTCTTGCTCACCACTTCGGTGATGGGCAGCACTACTTCCTTGTCCTTCGTCTTGTAGCAGCCGTTGGCCAGTTCGATACCGTCCATGAAGGCCTCGATCATCACGTCGTCCGATTCCTGGAAGGCAGCTTCGAGGGCGGGCTGTATCTGTTCGCGGGTCTTCACCTTCGTCACGCCGAAGCTGGAGCCGCTGTCGTTGGGCTTGATGAAGCAGGGCAGGCCGATTTTCTCGACGACATCCTCGTCGCTGATGCCGTTGCGCTTGTGTACCAGGATAGACTCAGCCACCCGCACTCCGAATTCCTTCAGGTAGAGGTTCAGGGTGAACTTGCTGAATGTAAGGGCCGAGACCAGTACATTGCAAGTAGAGTAGGGAATGCCCAGCAGCTCGAAATAGCCCTGGAGGATGCCGTTCTCGCCCGGTGTGCCGTGGATGGTGATGTAGGCGAAGTCCGGCTTTACTTTGCGTCCGTGGTCCACGAAGCTGAAGTCGTTCTTGTCCACGGCAGCACGGGAGCCGTCGGGGAGCAATGCCTCCCAGCTCTTTTTGCTCAGTTCAATGATATAGAGGTCGTACTTCTCTTTGTCGATGAAGGAGTAGATGCCTTCTGCGCTTTTCAGGGAGACTTCGTGTTCGGACGAGTCGCCTCCGGCGATGATAGCAATGATACGTTTCATACTGTTTGTTCTCTGTTACTGATATAGGTCCGCCACCGTTCCAGCAGTTGTGTCATGTCGTCGGGCAGTTCGGAGGTGAAGAACATCTCCTGTCCGGTGCGGGGATGCACGAAACCGAGGGTCTTGGCATGGAGTGCCTGCCGGGGACAGATGTCGAAGCAGTTATTGACAAATTGTTTATATTTACTAAAATGGGTCCCTTTCAGGATTTCATGGCCGCCGTAGCGTTCGTCGTTGAACAAGACATGGCCGATGTGCTTCATGTGGACACGGATCTGGTGGGTGCGTCCTGTTTCGAGCACGCACTTGACCAAGGTGACATATCCTAAGCGTTCCAGCACCTGGTAGTGGGTGACGGCATGTTTGCCTTGTGTAGGGTCGGAGAGAACCGCCATCTGCATCCGGTCTTTCGGGTTGCGTCCGATGTTGCCGGTGATGGTCCCCTCGTCTTCTTCCAGGAGGCCCCATACCAGGGCGTTGTATTCCCGCTGGGTGGTCTTGTTGTAGAACTGGAGGCCGAGATGGGTCTTGGCATCGGGTGTCTTGGCCACGACGAGCAGACCGGAAGTGTCCTTGTCGATACGGTGGACCAGTCCCACCTGAGGGTCGTTGGGGTCGTAGGAGGGCACGTTGCGCAAATGCCACGCAATGGCGTTCACCAGTGTGCCGTGGTAGTTGCCACAGCCCGGGTGCACCACCAGTCCGGCCGGCTTGTTGATGACCATCAGGTCGTCGTCCTCGTAAACGATGTCCAGGGGGATGTCTTCGGGAATGATGTCGTTCTCATAGCGCGGGCGGTCCATCATGACCGTCAGCACATCCAGCGGCTTCACCTTGTAGCTGCTCTTTACCGGCTTTCCATTAGCCATCACGTAGCCGGCATCGGCAGCCGTCTGGATGCGGTTGCGCGAAGCGTTGACGATGCGCTCGAACAGGTACTTGTCGATGCGTACCGGTGCCTGTCCCTTGTCGACAACCACCCGGAAGTGTTCGTAGAGTTCGGGCTGTCCTCCGGTCGGTTCGAGGTCGTCCAGTGAGTCGTCCAGCAAATCGTTGTCGATAAAATCTTCTGCCATCTCCGTCGACTGTTTAGAACCAGGAATCATCTACCTTTGCCTTTTCCCCTTCGGGAGCATCCAACTGGAGGCTCAGCGAATCCATGGCCAGAGAGTCGCGTACATGCGTGTCGCCTACACACAGGGTGAGCAGTGCTTCGCGGGGCACCTCGTCACCGACCTGGAGTTCACGGCCGATATACTTGATGCCGTACACCCAGTCCTGTTCCCCGGATATCAGCTCCGGTTCGGTCAGCCGGAAGCCCATGGACTTCAGCTTGGCCGCTGCCTGTCGCATGGAACTGTTGTCGATGATATCGGGAATCTTCACCAACGGTACCCGGCTCGTATTCACGGTAAGGTAGACCGTACGGCCTTCCTTCACTCGTGCACCGCCGGCCGGTGTCTGGTCGATGACAATGCCCGAAGGCAGTCCTTTCACGTAGGTCGAGTCGATAATCACTCCCTGCATATGCTTGTCGCGCAGCAGGATGGCGGCCTGTGCCCACTGCTTGTTCTTGACATCGGGCACCACAAACGATTCGCCGTGGTGGGTATAGATATCCAATCCCACCAATGTGCCGTAGACAGCACCTGCCAGCACCACCGCCATGGCGATGAGGTTCAGCCAGAAGAACCGGTTGCCTTTGAACGAGAAAAACTCTTTAAATGTGACCATATATATTAAGGTATATTATGTGGACGCAAAGATACAACTTTCCTTTGAACTATACACTAAAAAAGCCGCAAAACACTGTCACCAGTCCTTTGCGGCTTTTTCAGAATCTTTTTTCCAACGCACACGGCTTAAGCCTTCACTCCGTTGTATTCGTCAGATACTGTCAGTTTTTTACGTCCCTTAGCGCGACGTGCAGCCAATACTCGGCGACCGTTAGCGGTGGCCATTCTTTCACGGAAACCGTGCTTGTTTTTTCTCTTTCTGTTAGAGGGT
>SFDG01000026.1 GCA_004558305.1 Phocaeicola plebeius | reverse complement strand
CACTCCTCCCAACCTGATCGTTTCCGGACTGTATATGCGCGACACGCAGGAAGAGCTGAATGTCTTCACCACGACGCTGCCCGGCCTGTTTGTCCTGGCGGTCGGCATCCTGTCGGTGCTGGCCTTGCGTCGTCTGCTTCCTGTTCGCCAGTCGCCCGACGAGTCGTTTGCACAGACGGACAGCTATACGGTGGAGCTGCTGGTGCCTACGGAATGTCCGGTGGTGGGACAGACCGTGCAGGAGGCCCAGCTGCAGACGGTAAGGGGCGGACGGCTCGTAGAGATTGTCCGTTTCGACAAGGAAATCATCTCGCCGGTGACGGACGACGAATTTCTGATGGGCGGCGACCGTCTCATCTACTCAGGACAGATAGACGAGATACTGGAACTGAAGCGCACGCACGGACTGGTCAATGCCGACCGCCACGTCTTCTCGGTGAGCGAGGTAGATGCCCGGCGCAAGCTGCGCACGGCGGCCGTGGAACGGAGCAGCCGCTTCATCGGCAAGCGCATGGACGAAGTGAGCTTTGAAAAGGACACCCGTATGGTATTGGTAGCGGTGGCCCGCAAGGGAGAGCGTATTGACCGTAGCCCGCGCGACATCGTATTCCAGCCGAACGATACGTTGTTGCTGGAATGTCCTGCCGGACAGACGGCAGCCAGCTATGCCGACTGGAAGGCCGACCTGCGGTTCTTCGAATCGGAAGACCTGCCGAACATCGGACGGAAGACCCTGTTGTCCTCCCTCATTATGCTGGCCATGATTGTCCTGTCTTCCGTAGGCATCCTCTCCCTGCTCCAGTCCTGCTTCCTGGCAGCCGGTGCCATGCTGCTGACTTGCTGCTGCAGTGTGGAGCAGGCACGGAAGTCCATCGACTGGAACATCCTGATGATTTTCGCCGGTTCCATCTGCCTCGGACTGGCCGTTGAGAAGACCGGCATCGCTTCCCGGTTGGTGGAGGCCATTATGGGGGTGTGCGGCACCCAGCCGCTCGCCGTGCTGTTCTGCATCTGCTTGGTTGCTACTTTCATCACCGAGTTCATCAGCAATGCCGCTGCTGCCGCCATGTTCTATCCCATAGCCTACGAAAGTGCCGTGTCCTTGGGAGTGAATCCGCTGCCGTTCTGCATCGCCCTGATGATTGCCGCCTCGTCCAGCTTCGCCACTCCCATCGGGTCGGCCACGCACATGCTGGTCTATAGTGCGGGCGGTTACCGCTTCACGGACTTCATGCCCATCGGGCTGCTGATGAACCTGATTGTCTTGGCGGCCAATGTATTTATCGTGACCCTGCTGTTTCCGCTATAAGCCGGGGCAGGAGTCCTCTTTATCGCTAAACCTAAAACACAATTATATTATGACTTTAACCATTAACAACGAAAACAATGTATGGACCGGTAAGGTAACCGGACGGTTGGATACAGTGAGTGCTGTACAGTTTGAAAAAGAGATGAAGCCTTTGCTGGAAAATGCAGACAAGGAAATCGTATTGGATTGCCAGGAGCTGGAATACATCAGCAGTTCCGGCCTGCGCCAGCTGCTGGCCCTGCGCAAGGCAGTGGATGCCAAGGGAGGGAAGATGGTGATTCTGCACATCAACGACGAACTTCGCAACATCTTTACCATCACCGGTTTCTTTGCTTTGTTCGACATCCGCAACTGAACCGCGGACATGAAAAAGCAGAGAAAGGAGATGGAACAGACAGACGTCATTTGAATGAATCATTGAAACCATGGATAACAAGAAGACATTGGTATTGAACAACCAATTGGAAGAAATTGAGAAGCTGCCGGTACTCCTCGAAGAAGTATGCAGCCAGTGGCAGCTCCCTGTATCGGTGGAGGCTTCGCTGAACCTGGTGCTGGAGGAGGCAGTGGTGAATGTCATCCAGTATGCCTATCCCGAAGGCGAGGAGGGCACACTGACCATCGAGGTAGAATGGAAGGCGGAGGAGAACATCCTGCAGTTCACCTTGTCGGACGGCGGAAAGCCGTTCGACCCGACGGCTGTACCGGATGCAGACACTTCTTTGTCGGTAGAGGAGCGTCCTATCGGAGGACTGGGCATTTTCCTGATTCGCCAGATGATGGATTGTGTGGAATACCGCTATTACAACAACCGCAACACGCTGGTGATGCAGAAACGCATAACGACGGAGGGCAAGCAGGCATGAAGGAAATTCGTCGGATAGCTGATGCGCTGGAGCAGCGCCTGCAGCAATGTATGGAACAGAGCGGACTGATGTACCGGCTGTTCTCACGAGTCAAGACAGAACGTTCCATCCGCCACAAGATGGAAATCAAGGGAGATGCCTACCGCGCCGGCAAGATGCTGATGCAGGACATTATCGGTTTCCGCATCGTCCTCTACTTTCAGGATGACGTGGATATCGTCGCCCTGTTCCTGAGCCGGGTGGGCTTGGTGAGAAAGTCGGTGGACGAACCGGATACCTTTACCTTCCGTCCGCAGCGGCTGAACCTGACCCTTCGCCTGCCGGAGGAGGAGGTGGCGGCCTTCCGTGCGGAACTGCCTGCGGAGTATGCGGACTATATCGGCAGTACCTACGAGGTGCAGATCCGTACCATCTTCTCCGAAGGGTGGCACGAGGTGGAGCACGATCTCCGCTACAAATGCAAGGAGGACTGGGAGGGCTATGAGTCGTACTCGCGGATTTTGAACGGTATGTTGGGAACGCTGGAAACGGCCGAATGGACCATGAGGTCACTGTTGGCCGACCTGGCGAACCGCAATTTCCTGATGGGCAACTACCGGGCCATGTTCCGTAACAAGCTCCACCTCCGCCTGAAGAACGATGACTTCTCGCCCGCTGTGGCCGATTATCTCCGTCAGCATGGAGAGTTGGCGAAGGGGATTCTCGACATGGACCGGATGATGTTCGTCTTCACCTTGCTCAACCATTCGCGGCCGTTGTCGTTGACATTCGATAACTTGCTTTTCCTCATCAACCGCTTGGAACTGATGGATGCTGGGTTGATGGAGCTGGAGAGCGACGAGTTCAGGGAGTGGCTCGACGGGAACAAGGCTCAGTAGGTGAAGGGTCTCGACCGGCCCAATACATGCCTGCAATGACCAACAGCGTGCCGGCAACGAGGACTCCGTTGATGCTTTCGCCCAGTGTCAGGTTGGACACGATGATGGAGATGGCCGGCATCAGGTAGATATAGTTGGTGGCGACGATGGCATCCAGTCGTTTCAGACAGACATTCCAGAGCAGGAAGCAAAGGAAGGAAGCGACGAACCCCAGGAAGAACAGGCGTCCGGCAACGGGCGGCGACAGCAGCAGGCGGAGGTCGGTCTGCAAGGAAGTCCCTATCAGGAAGGGAACCAGTGTGACAATGCTGTAGAAGAAAATCTTGCGGGTGATGAATCCTACGGAATACTTCTGGCTCAACCGCTCGATAAGCAGGGTGTAGAGGGTCCAGCACAGGGCCGAACCGAAGCACAGCAGGTCGCCCATCGGATGCAGGTGGAAGGCAAAGTGGCCGTTGAAGACCACAACCGCCACTCCTCCGAAGGCCAGCATGGAGCCTCCTAACAGGCGGCTGCCGGGCCGCCGGTGTTCCATCAGCCAGTATTTCAGGAGCAGGGTGAGCAGGGGCGTGGTGCTGCAGATGAGCGACACATTGGACACGTATGTCAGTTTCAAGGCGGAATTCTCGGTCAGGAAATAGAGGGTTCCGCCGAAAAGTCCCAGCAGCAGGAAAGCCGCTTCATCCTTCCAGTGGTCGGCCCACAGCCGGAAAGGGCGTTGGAAAAGGGCCAGACAGAGGTAGGCGATGACAAAGCGGTAGAAGATGATGTCGGAAGGGCTGAGTCCGGCCAGCAGCAGCTGTTTGGACGAGATGAAGGTAGTGCCCCAGATAGCCACGATGGCGAATGCCAGCAAGTGGAATCCGAGTGCCTGCCGATGGCCTGTAAGCGTAAATGTCGATTTCATTGTATAGTGTATTGATAGTCTTTCGAGGGGCAAAGTTATGCATTTCTGCCCAACCAGCATCTGTCTTCCCAAGTTTTTGTTTATTTTTGTCCCCGAACATCATCCAGAATGAATATGAGAAGGAACTATGCGATTGTCATGGGAGCTACCTCGGGAATCGGCCGGGAGGTAGCCTTGGAACTGGCCAGAAGAGGATGGCTGGTGGGAATTGCCGGACGGCGTACGGAGCGGTTGGCTGCCCTGCAGGCGGCTGCCGAGGGGATTGTGGCGACGGCCCCGATAGACATCACCCGACCGGATGCCCCGGAACAGTTGGACCGCCTGGTGGCTGCTACCGGCGGCATGGACTTGTATTTCCACAGTTCGGGTATCGGATGGCAGAACCTTTCGTTGGAGGAGGAGAAGGAACTTCAGACGGTGACTACGAACGGGATGGGCTTTGTCCGGATGGTCGGCCATGCCTTCAACCGGCTGAAGCAGAACGGCGGAGGCCGTATCGCCTGCATCTCTTCCATAGCCGGAACAAAGGGACTGGGAGCCGCTCCGGCTTATTCGTCCACCAAACGTTTCCAGCAGCATTATCTCGAGTGTCTGGACCAGCTGGCCCGTATGCAGCGATGGCCGGTCCGCATCACCGATATCCGCCCCGGTTTTGTGGCTACCGACCTGATAGCCAACGGCCATTACCCCTTGCAGTTGTCAGCCGTCCAGGTGGCCCGGCAGATAGTGGATGCTGTGGAGCAGGGCAAGCGCACGGTCACCATCGACTGGCGTTACCGGCTGTTGGTCTTCTTCTGGAAATGGATTCCCGGCTGGTTGTGGGTGCGGCTGCCCGTCCGGTGATACGTGTTTGGATAAAGGAAAGATGTTTCTTTTGTTACCCTTTGCCTACCCATAAAAAGAAAAATACCTCAAAGTCGATGGACTAAGAGGTATTCTTGGTACTCGAAGCGGGACTCGAACCCGCACAGCCGCAATGGCCAAGGGATTTTAAGTCCCTCGTGTCTACCGATTCCACCATTCGAGCAGCCTTGGAGCGGAAAACGAGACTCGAACTCGCGACCCCAACCTTGGCAAGGTTGTGCTCTACCAACTGAGCTATTTCCGCATTAACGGGTGCAAATGTAGGGAGTTTCCATCTATTTTCCAAACATTTCCCCCGTTTTCTTCGTTTTTTGTCCTTGCCGGGAGGGGATTACCGTCCCAACAGTTCCTTTTCGGCAGCTGCCGCCCGTTCGAAATGGAAGCCATGCATCACTTCCCGCATCAGTTCCTCGATACGGTCGTTGCACAGGTTCCCGATGCTGCCCGCATGGGTGTGATGGACTTTCTTGCTATGCGTGAAGCGTCCTGCCTCGATGTCGAGCCCCACTTTCTTGTAGGCATCCCGGAACGGCATTCCCGATGCGGCCAGACGGTTCACCTCCTCCACACTGAACATATAGAGGTATTTGTCATCTTCAAGGATGTGCTCGTTGATGTACAGCTTGTCCATGATGTAGGTGGCCATGTGCAGGCAGTCCTGCAGCTCGTCGAACGCGGGGAGGAAGCTCTCCTTGATGATCTGCAGGTCGCGGAAATAGCCCGAAGGCAGGTTGTTCATGATGAGCATGATCTGCTGGGGCAATGCCTGGAGTTTGTTGCATTTGGCCCGGGTCAGTTCGAACACGTCGGGATTCTTTTTGTGCGGCATGATGCTGGAACCGGTGGTACACTCGTCGGGCAGCTTCACGAAGCCGAAGTTCTGGCTGCTGAACATACAGGCATCGAAGGCCATCTTCGCCAACGTGCCGGCAATGGAAGCCATGGCAAACGCCACGTTCCGTTCCATTTTTCCCCGGCCCATCTGTGCATATACTACGTTGTAGTTCATGGAGTCGAAGCCCAGCAGGCGCGTGGTCATCTCACGGTCGAGCGGGAAGGAGGAGCCATAGCCGGCTGCCGACCCTAACGGGTTCCGGTTGCACATCCGGTAAGCCGACTGCAGGAACAGCATATCATCCACCAGACTCTCGGCATACGCGCCGAACCAGAGTCCGAAGGAAGAAGGCATGGCAATCTGCAGGTGCGTATAGCCCGGCATCAGCACGTGCTTGTACTTCTCGCTTTGAGCCAGGAGGACATGGAAAAGGTCCTCCACGGATTCAGCCAGCAGACGGATCTGTTCGCGTGTGTACAGTTTCAGGTCCACCAGTACCTGGTCGTTGCGCGAGCGTCCGCTATGAATCTTCTTGCCGATGTCGCCCAATCGGCGGGTCAGCATCAGTTCCACCTGCGAGTGGACATCCTCGATGCCGTCCTCAATGACGAATTCGCCCTTTTCTGCAGAGGCATAAATCTTTTTCAGTTCTTCCAGCAATACATCCAGTTCATCGGAGGCCAGTAAGCCGATGCTCTCCAGCATGGTGATGTGTGCCATGGATCCGATGACATCGTGCTTGGCAAGATAGAGATCCATCTCGCGGTCTTTCCCCACGGTGAAGCGGTCGATTTCTGCGTTTACTTGAACGCTTTTTTCCCAAAGTTTCTGAGCCATGTGTCAATTTTAGTTATTATAGGGAATCATTGCCAGCATATCCGCCAGCTTCTCTACACCCTCCTGCAACGGTTTTGCCACCATTGCCTTCATGAACATATTCACTTCCGCACGGATGGTCACTTTCAGTTTGGCCTCCGTCTCCCCTACAGGGAGCATCTGTATCCAAAGGTTCATCGGTATGGGAGAGTTGGCACCCTCGAACTTGATGCACTTCGGTGCTTCGCGTTCGATGATGCGCAGGGTCAGGCTGATTCCCTGCACTTTCAGGGTCAGCGAGTCAGTGTCAAAACTCATGTCCTCCAGCTTGCCGTCCAGCTTCTCCTTGATCAGGTCCATGCGGTCGCGGAGCGAGGAGAGATGGTTCAGGTCGGACAATTTGTTATAAACTTGTTCCTGGCTATAGGGAACGTGCTTTACATTACTTTCGTATTGTGCCATGATGGGGTTTTAGGAGTTGAGAATCATCAATCAAAAAGCACAAGTTTATCATGCCTGCTCCACCTGTCGGCTCTTATACCAGCCTAGTGTGGAACAGGCATGAAACCTGTGTGTATCTTCCGGTCCGATTTATTTGCCGGTCCAGTGGGAAGGATCTTCGCGCCATGCCTGCAGAACAGGAATGTCTTCTTCCGCGATGTAGTCTGTCTTCAAGGCAGCGTCGAGTACGGCGTTGTAGTTGGTCAGTGTTACCAGTTCCACCTTGGCTTTCTTGAAGGCTTCTACGGACACGTCGAAACCGTAGGTGAAAGAAGCGACCATACCGATGACTTCGCATCCGTCGCGACGGATGGCTTCTACGGCCTTGAGGCTGCTGCCGCCCGTGGAAATCAAGTCTTCCACTACCACTACCTTCATGCCCGGACGGAGTTCACCTTCAATCAGGTTTTCCAATCCGTGATCCTTGGGGCTGGAGCGGACATACACAAAAGGCAGGTTCAGCTCTTCGGCCACCAGGGCACCCTGGGCAATGGCACCGGTTGCCACTCCGGCAATGGCATCCACGTTGCCGAACTTTTCCAGAATGACACGGCAGATCTCCAGCTTCACGAAATTGCGGAGCGCGGGGTAAGACAAGGTCTTACGGTTGTCGCAATAGATAGGGGATTTCCAGCCCGAAGCCCATGTGAAGGGGTTGGCGGGTTGAATCTTAATGGCTTTTACTTTCAACAGTTTGTCTGCAAATAATCTTTCCAAAGCTTTCATACTTCTTTTCTGATAAACGTTTCTGCAAAAGTATGGAAATGTATTGGGAATTGGAAATATCTGCGCATTTATTTTAGCTTGTTCCGAAAAAATTATGGTTGCTCCACGCCAGGGAAGCCACACTGAGCCGGATGTGGGGAATCTCCCGAAGGGCATCGGCACAGGCCGTCAGGGTGGCACCGGTAGTGGTCACGTCGTCCAACAGCAGGATGTGCTTGCCGGCCAGCAACGAAGCGGCTGCAGGAGTGGCCCGGAAGAGGGTGTCGGTATTCGCCCACCGTTCTGAAGCACTTTTGCGGGTCTGGCTGTAGTTATTGCGGACTCGGAGGACGGCTGTGGTACAGACCGGAATACCGGTCACCAGCGAGAGGCCGCGGGCCAGTTCTTCACTTTGGTTGTAGCCGCGCTCCCGTTGCCGTTGGGGATGTAAGGGGACGGGAACCAGGAAGTCGATGCCTTCGAAAAAGCCGCTTGCTTTCCAGGAATGTGCCATCAGTCGGCCCATCTCCCGGCAGAGGCGCGGCTGGTGATGGTACTTCATGTCGTGAAGCAGTCGGGCATACGGACTGTCCTTGTCGTAGAGGAACAATGCACTGGCCCGTTCGATGGGGAAGAGTCCCCAGAAGCATTGTTCCAGAGCGTTGCCGGGGGTGTTGCCGATGCCCGTGTAGGGGAGGCGCAGCAGACAGCCCGTACAGATTCCGGCTTCATCGGGCAACAGCTTCTTCCCGCAGACCGGACACAAGCGTGGGAAGAACAGCTCCACTATGTCATTCCATAAACTCATCGGCATGGAGGTGTCGGAGGCATTGCTGAATCTCGTCCAGTGCAAATCCCTTGCCGGCTGCGAACCGCATCAGTTTGGCCCTGCGTTCGTAGTCGTTGGCAGCCCGGACTCCCTTCTCCTTCTGCCGGAGCAGCTGCCGGAGGAGGTCGGTGTATTCCTCTTCGTTGATTTCCCGCAGTCCGGCATCGATGGCCTCGTCGGGGAGCTGTTTCATCCGCAATGCCTGGACAATCTTGAGACGCCCCCACTGGTTGAAGCGGTACTTGTCGCGCACGAAGGCCACGCAGTAGCGGCTTTCATCCAGGTATCGTTCCTTGAACAGATGGGCCATGACGGCGGCAGTGGCCGGTTCGTCACTGCCCCATTGGCGCAGTTTGGTCCGTACGTCGGACGGGCAGCGTTCGGCAGCGGCGCAATAGGCTTCTGCCTTCAGGGTCAGTTCTTTTTCGGTGTATTCTTTCATGGTCGGATAGCTTTGGTCATTCGGTCGTTGCCGGACAGGTCCTGGCGAAGCTCCACTTCCCGATAGCCCAGGTCGTGCAGCAGTTGCACCACTTCCATCCCGTAGGAACGGTTGATTTCGAAATACAGACTTCCTCCGGAAACCAGCAGTTCTCTCCCCAGTCCGGCAATGCGGCGGTAGAAGCGGAGCGGGTCGTTGTCGGGGACAAAAAGGGCCAGTCCCGGCTCCCATTCCAGTACGTTGGGAGCCATGTCAGCCCGTTCCTTTTCGGTGACATAAGGAGGATTGCTGACCAGAATTTCCACCTTATTAATAGTAGGCACGTGCGGCTGGAGAATGTCGGTCTGCAAAAACGCAATCTGTACCCCGTGTGCCTCGGCATTTCCTTGGGCCACGGCCAGGGCCTGCCTGGAAATGTCCCAAGCTGCCACGTCAGGTCGGTCCAGCCGGAGGGCCAGCGTAATCGGGATGCAGCCGCTGCCTGTGCCGATGTCCAGCACCCGCAAATGGCTTTCGGGATGGTCGTGCACAATCCAGTCCACCAGTTCCTCGGTTTCCGGACGCGGTATCAGTACATCGGGAGTCACCCGGAAGGTCCGTCCGTCGAAGCGGGCCTCGCCCAGGATGTATTGCATCGGTTCGAAGTTTCTCAGCCGGCGGAGAATATCTTCCAGTCGCTTCCGCTCGTTTTCGGGAAAATTCGTACCTTTGCCGCCATAGAGTTCCGTCACAGAGAAGTGGAAGACCTCCGTGAGAATCCATTTGGCGAGTGCGGCCCCTTCCGAGGGAGTGTAAGCGTCGCTCAGGTTGTCTTTTATGTACGTGTAGATGGGATGCATGGCTGCAAAAATAAGCAATTAAAATAACATCGCTATGACGAATGATGAAAAATATATGCGTCGCTGCCTGGAATTGGCACGCAACGCTGAATGTACCGCAGCTCCCAATCCGATGGTGGGGGCTGTTATTGTCTGCAACGGCCGAATCATCGGCGAGGGATACCATGTGCATTGTGGGCAGGGACATGCCGAGGTGAATGCCATCGCTTCGGTGAAGGACGAGATGTTGCTGAAAGAATCCACGTTGTATGTTAGTCTGGAGCCGTGCTCGCACTATGGGAAGACTCCTCCGTGTGCCGACCTGATTGTCCGGAAAGGCATTCCCCGCGTGGTCATCGGATGTGTGGACCCGTTTCCGCAGGTCGCCGGCAGGGGAATCCGCAAGCTGCAGGAGGCAGGAATAGCGGTGACGGTCGGGGTGCTCGAAGCCGAGTGCCGGGCCTTGATCCGTCGTTTTGTGGTGTTCCATACCGAGCATCGCCCTTACATTACCTTGAAATGGGCGGAGTCGGCCGACGGCTTTCTGGACAAGCGGAGGGAAGGCGGTGAGCCTGTGGTCCTTTCCACTCCTGTTTCATCGCTGTATGTCCACCGGCTGCGGGCCGAACACCAGGCCATTCTGGTGGGTACCCGCACGGCCCTGCTCGACAATCCTTCACTGACCACCCGCCACTGGTACGGGAATAATCCGCTCCGCATGGTCATCGACCGCCGCCTGTCACTGCCTGCCGGCCTGCACCTGCTGGACGGCAGTGTGCCTACGGTGGTCCTGACCGAACGCGAGGAACGCCCCTGCCCCGGAGTGGAGTATTGCCGCTTGGATGCTTCTCTGCCTGCGCTTCCGCAGGTGTTCAGCTATCTGTACGACCGGAAACTGCAGTCGTTGCTGGTGGAAGGGGGCAGCCAGACGCTGCAGTCGTTCCTGGATGCCGGTTGCTGGGACGAAATCTTTGTGGAACACGCGGCGGTCTGCCTGGGAGACGGTGTGCCTTCTCCGGTGTTGCCGGCAGGCCTGCACCGCGAATTCCTCCGTCGGGGAGGAGTTGTGGTGTCGCATTATTTCCGTCACTGACGAGGGGATTCCTCCCTTTTTGGTAGGAAAAAATGGCCGTTTGGTCGGGGAAAAAGCGGCTTTTATCCATAATTTAATATAAAACTTAGTATAAATGTGGGGAGTAGCCAAAAAACTTTCTACTTTTGCAACTTGTAATTAAACGACTTGGAGTAAATGAAAATAAAGTTTTTATCATTCATAGCGGGCTTGTGGATACTGGCCGGTGCTTTGACATCGTGTTTGGAGTCGGATGTGGAGGAAATCGTCTACAGTCCGGAGTCCAGTATCACCTCCTTTTCGGTGGGCACGTTATACCGAACTTTCCTGGCGAAGGACAGCCTGGGAAATGATACGTTGGTCGTGGATTCACTGGACCTGTCGGCCTATCCGTTTGCCATTAACCAGCTGACTCGTGAAATCGAAAACAAGGATTCGCTGCCGGTCGGCACGCATATTGACAAGGTGTTGGTCAATGTCACTTCCGACACGGGAATGGTGATCTACCGCAAGCGGACCAGTAAGGAGGATGTGGGGGTAGACACCTTGCTGACCACGACGGACTCCTTGGACTTTACCTTGGGACCGATTGAACTGAAGGTCATGACCTATGCCGGTACATTGGGAGCCCCCTATCGGGTGAAGGTGAATGTCCACCAGCAGGAACCTGATTCGCTGCAGTGGAGCCAGCCTTTCGAACGCTCGTTCGTGTCCGGTCCCTTGTCGCATCAGAAGGCTCTCTATGTCGGCGACAAGTTGGTGGTCTTCGGATATGCAGAAGACCGTACGCCTGTAGCGGAATACCTGTCCTTCTCTTATCAATATGCCGGGACGGTGGCCGTCCAGGCGCAACCTACCCGATGGCAACGGGTGACGCTGCCTGCCGGAACCGATCCGTATACGGCGGTCCAGTTGCAGGAGGCAGTCTGTTTCCTGGCCGAAGGGACATTGTATGTTTTCCGTCCGGAGACGGCAGCGGTAGAGCCGGCCGACCTGGGAAGTGTGCCGGAGGGACTCTCTCACCTCTTGGCTGGACCTGCCTGCAAGGCGGGCAGTTACCTGTATGCCCGGAGTACGGACGGACATAGTTGGGTGTATGCGACGGCTACCGGTCAATGGACTGACGAGGGGGCGACAGATTTCCCTGCCGGAACGGATGCCCGTGTGGTGTCGACTGTAGTCCCCGTATCCTACAATGCTAACTTCGTGAATGTCATTACGCTGAGCCAGAACGCTGAGGCTGCCGACTCAGCGGCGGTTGTGGCTACTCGCCTGACCAACGATGCCGCCTGGCGCATCTTGAAGAGTCCGGCGGACTCCTTGTCCTGCCCCAACATCGTCGATCCGACCCTTCTGTATTACGACCAGGTGTTGTATGCATTCGGAGGAAAGGCGGTGAACAATACGTATGCCTACGAGCCTTTCACCAAGCTGTTCGTCTCGGCCAATAACGGCCTGACTTGGGAACCCGTGGAAACAGGGGCCACCTTCCCGGAGGACAACGAAACTTTCACACATTATTATAATAGGGAAGTGGCAGGTGGCTATTCCTGCACGACCGACAAGGAACAGTTTATCTGGATAGTCTGGACCGACGGAACGCTCACGCGCGGCCGTGTCAACCGGTTAGGCTTCCAGCCCAAATGGTAATCAGTTTAGCTGGAGGAAACGACATCATGACTTATAAAGAACAGATAGACCCGACTCGGATTCCCGCGCACGTAGCCGTCATCATGGATGGCAACGGACGATGGGCCAAACAGCGTGGACAGGCACGCTCGCTCGGCCATCAGGCTGGCGCCAAAAGTGTCCATGTCATCGCTGAGACAGCGGCTCGTCTGGGAGTGAAATTCCTGACCCTTTACACGTTCTCTACCGAGAACTGGAACCGTCCGGCCGATGAGGTGGCCGCACTGATGGGGCTGCTGATGGATTCGCTGGAAGAGGAAACGTTCATGAAGAACAACATCTCTTTCCGCATCATCGGCGATACGGCCAAACTGCCCGACAATGTACGCGAACGCCTGCAGCAATGCATCGAGCGCACTTCCCGCAACACGGGCATGTGTCTGGTGCTTGCATTGAGCTATTCCTCCCGGTGGGAACTGACAGATACCCTGCGCCGCATAGCTGCTGAGGTGGAACGGGGCGAACTCCGTGCCGAGGACATTGACGAAGCGGTCATCGGCCGTCATCTGGCCACCCATTTCATGCCCGACCCTGACCTGCTGATCCGCACAGGGGGCGAAATCCGGTTGAGCAACTACCTGTTGTGGCAGTGTGCGTATTCCGAACTGTATTTTTGCACGACCTTCTGGCCCGATTTCGGCGAGGAGGAATTCTGCAAGGCTATTTGTGATTATCAACAAAGAGAACGCCGATTTGGCAAAACAAGTGAACAAATTTTGAAGTAAACAATGCGATACTCTATTCCCTTTTTTCTATTGGCACTGGCGGGTGCAGGAGCCGTTCCACAGGCTGCCTTCGCCCAAGAGAACGCTACTACCGACAATGACCTCCCTGTCATCTTGTACAACGGTTCGCCCAAGAAGTACGAGATTGCCGACATCAAGGTCACAGGCGTGAAGAACTATGAAGACTATGTGCTGATAGGTATCTCCGGACTGGCAGTGGGACAGACCATTACGGTTCCCGGTGACGATATCACCAGTGCAGTGAAGCGCTATTGGCGGCACGGCCTGTTCTCGAACGTCAAGATTTCTGCCGAGAAGATTGAAGGCAATAAGATCTATCTGATGATTGAACTGGCCCAGCGTCCGCGTATCACCGACATCGCCTTCCACGGTGTGAAGAAGAGCGAGCGTGAGGATCTGCAGCTGAAGCTGGGGAACATGGTCAAGGGAATGCAGATTACGCCGAACATGGTGGACCGCGCCAAGATCATCATCAAGAAGCATTTCGACGAGAAGGGGTTCAAGAATGCCGAAGTGAACATCATCGAACGCGAAGATCCGGAGAACAAGGAGCAGGTCTACGTGGATGTGGACATTGACAAGAAGGAAAAGGTGAAGGTCAACTCCATCACCATCGAAGGCAACGCCGTGCTGAGCGACAAGAAGCTGAAGCGCGTCATGAAGAAGACCAATGAAAAGGGAAAACTGGCGAACTTCTTCCGGACCAAGAAGTTCATCAACGAGCGTTACGAAGAGGACAAGCAGAAGATTATCGACAAATATAACGAACTGGGTTACCGCGATGCCATCATCGAGGTGGACAGCGTGACTCCTTTCGACGACCGTACCGTGGATGTCTACATGAAAATCCACGAAGGACAGAAGTATTACCTGCGCGACATTACCTGGGTGGGCAATACCGTCTATCCTTCCGACCTGCTGAGCCAGCAGCTCCGCATGAACAAGGGAGATGTCTACAACCAGAAGCTGTTGAACGAACGTGTGTCGACAGACGATGATGCCATCGGCAACAATTACTACAACCGCGGCTATGTGTTCTTCAACCTTGACCCGGTGGAAGTGAACATCGACAAGGATTCGGTCGATCTGGAGATGCGTATCGTGGAAGGTCCGCAGGCCTCTATCAGCCATGTCCGCATCAATGGTAATGACCGCCTGTATGAGAACGTAATCCGCCGTGAGATGCGTACCCGCCCGGGCGACTTGTTCAGCAAGGAAGCCTTGGAGCGTACCTACCGTGAAATTGCGCAGATGGGTCACTTCAACCCGGAGAACATCAAGCCGGATGTCAAGCCCAATCCGGAAGACGGTACGGTGGACATCAACTGGGGACTGGAATCGAAGGCGAACGACCAGGTGGAATTCTCGGCCGGTTGGGGACAGACGGGTGTAATCGGTAAGCTGAGCCTGAAGTTCACCAACTTCTCCGTCGCCAACCTCTTCCGCAAGAACGACAACTACCGTGGCTTCCTGCCTCAGGGAGACGGACAGACCCTGACCATCAGCGGACAGACCAACGGTAGCTACTACCAGTCGTACAGTGTGTCGTTCCTCGATCCGTGGTTCGGCGGCAAGCGTCCGAACTCCTTGTCGGTATCGGCCTTCTATTCGGTGCAGACCGACATCAGCAGCCAGTACTGGAACAATGCCGTGTCGAACAGCTACTACAGCATGCTGAGCGGTTACGGAAGCTATTACGGTGGCTACTACGACAACTACGAGTCGTATTATGACCCCGACAAGTCGCTGAAGATGTTCGGCATTTCGTTGGGATGGGGCAAGCGTCTGCGTTGGCCCGACGACTTCTTCACCCTGTCGGCCGAACTCTCCTATCAGCGGTTCATGCTGAAGGACTGGAGCTACCTGTATATCAAGCTGAACAACGGCCAGTATATGAATTCGGGCAACTGCAACAACCTGAGCCTGAACCTGACCCTGGCACGTAACTCCACCGACAACCCCATTTTCCCCCGTTACGGTTCGGAATTCAGCGCATCCGTGTCCATCACGCCGCCTTATTCGCTGTTCAGCAACAAGGACTTCTCGACCTACGGAAAGGACAATTACGAGGATGCCGCCAGCATGTACCGCTGGGTGGAATACCATAAGTGGAAGTTCCGTTCGAAGACTTATACCGCCTTGATGGACATCCAGAAGACACCGGTCATCATGACCCGTGCCGAGTTCGGACTGCTGGGCCACTACAACAAGTACAAGCGTTCGCCGTTCGAGACCTTCTATATGGGAGGTGACGGTATGACGGGTTACA
Organism: Phocaeicola plebeius; assembly: GCA_004558305.1. Taxonomy (GTDB): domain Bacteria; phylum Bacteroidota; class Bacteroidia; order Bacteroidales; family Bacteroidaceae; genus Phocaeicola; species Phocaeicola plebeius_B. The sequence continues at coordinate 17,015 of SFDG01000026.1, read as the reverse complement.
GCTACAACTATGCGTCCGAGACCATCGCACTGCGTGGTTATGAGAACGGTTCACTGACCCCTTACGGCAGCGAAGGCTATGCCTACATCCGTCTGGGTGCCGAATTGCGCTACCCGCTGATGCTGGAAAATTCCACCAGCATCTATGCCTTGGGCTTTGTGGAAGGAGGTAACGCCTGGACGGAAGTCAGCAAGTTCAATCCCTTCCAGCTGAAGCGTTCGGCGGGTGTGGGTGTCCGCATCTTCCTGCCGATGATTGGTATGATGGGTATCGACTGGGCCTATGGTTTCGACAAGATTGACGGCTCCACCCAGTACAGTGGCAGCCAGTTCCACTTCATTATCGGACAAGAGTTCTAACTTTAAATGTGTGAATGATATGAAACGAATGATTCTCTCAGCCGTATTGACGGTTGTCTGCCTGCTGACCGTACAGGCACAACGCTTTGCTTTGGTAGATATGGAGTTTATCCTTCAGCAGATTCCGGCGTATACACAAGCCAGCCAACAGCTGGACAAGCTGGGCCAGCAATGGCAACGCGAGGTGGAAGCCAAGGCTGCCGAGGCCAAGTCCCTCTACGAAGCCTACCAGAAATCGGCCTCCTCGTTGACTCCAGCCCAGAAGACGGCCAAGGAAGAGGCCATCGTGGCCAAGGAAAAGGAAGCCGCCGAACTCCGGAAAAAGTATTTCGGTCCGGAAGGAGAAGCTGCGAAGAAGCAGAAAGAGTTGCTGGAGCCTGTTCAGGACCGTGTGTATGAAGCCATCAAGCAGCTGGCCCTCCAGCAGGGATACGATGCCGTTATCGACCGCTCGTCGGCCCAGAGCATGATTTTTGCTTCTCCCAAGATCGATATCAGCAATGAAGTGCTGGCGAAGTTAGGATATTCAAATTAATTTTATACTTTTGCAAACTGGAAATTAGAAACAAAAATAGATACTTACGATTATGTTGAAAAAAATTGCTTTTTTGCTTTTGCTCATCGCTCCGATGAGCGTGTTTGCCCAGAAGTTCGGGCAGTTCAAGTCGATGGACATCATTCCTGTCATGCCGGAATACACCAAGGCCCAGACGGATATTGAAACGCTCCGCAAACAGTACGAAGACGAAATCAAGCGTACTTCGGACGAGTTCAACAAGAAGTTTGCCGAATACCAGCAGGAGCAGTCAAAGCTTCCTCAGAACATCCAGGAACGCCGTCAGAAGGAACTGCAGGAAATGCAGGAGAAGGGCATGCAGTATCAGCAGGAAGCCCAGCAGCAGTTGCAGCAGGCCTACGCTGAAATGATGGAGCCAATCTACAAGAAGCTGGAAGATGCCGTTAAGGCGGTAGGTACGGCCGGTGGTTATACCCTGGTGTTCGACCTGAACCGTACGGACATCCCTTATATCGATGCCAATGCCGTGAAGGATGTGACGAATGACATCAAGACCAAGTTGGGTATCAGCCTGACAGCTGTTCCGGCCACTCCGGCAGGTGCAGCTCGCTAACGTACTCCTTCCGTACACATAGACACAAAGGTACAAAGTGGTGGTGGAGCCGATGCGCTGTTCTTCCTCTTTGTCCCTTTGTGTCTTTTTCATTTTCTATCCTTTTCCCTATGAATTTGCAGCCAGGTCCCATCGGTGTGTTCGACTCCGGATACGGAGGACTCACCATTCTCGACAAGATTCGTGAACAGCTTCCCCAATACAACTATATCTATTTGGGCGACAATGCCCGTACCCCCTACGGTACCCGTTCGTTCGAGGTCGTGTACCAGTTTACGTTGCAGGCCGTGAAGAAACTGTTCGAGTTGGGTTGCCCGTTGGTGATACTGGCCTGCAATACGGCGTCCGCCAAGGCCTTGCGGAGCATCCAGCAGATAGACTTGCCCCATCTGGCACCTGCCAACCGGGTTTTGGGCGTCATCCGTCCCACGGTAGAGGCCATCGGGGAAATTACCCGTTCCCGCCATGTCGGTGTGCTGGCTACGGCCGGAACCATCCTTTCCCGTTCCTATCCCTTGGAAATCAAGAAGCTCTATCCTGATGTGGAAGTCACGGGGATGCCCTGTCCCATGTGGGTGCCGTTGGTGGAGAACCAGGAATATGCTTCGCCAGGAGCCGATTACTTTGTCCGCAAGTACATTGATGCCTTGTTGGAACAAGACCCCTTGATTGATACATTGATACTGGGATGTACGCATTATCCCCTGCTCATGGAAAAGATTCGCCGCTATACGCCGGCGGGTATCCGGTTAGTGGCGCAAGGAGAATACGTGGCGGCCCGTCTGAAAGACTATCTGAGCCGCCACGATGAAATCCGTATCCGCTGCACGGTAGGCGGAACCTGCCGGTTCCTGACAACGGAATCCGAGGACAAGTTCCGCGAGTCTGCCACCGTCTTCCTGCAGCAGCAGGTCGAGGTCAGCAGGGTGGTACTGGAATAAGTACAGTGCTGTTTGTGTTGTTTCTTGTCAGCTGTTTCTGGCACTGATCAGTTGAACGACCATTTCACCGCCAGTGTAGGATTCCATTTCCATCCGTCCATCACGGCGAAGTTGTTCGAGATTTCCCATTCCGTGCCGATGCTGAGGCGGAAGTCGTCATCAATGCCCTTGAAGGCGTTCAGGTTCACCCAGAACTGGGGCTCGGCCAGGAAGACAAAGTCGTGGGCGTTTCCTTTGGCATCCGTGTGCTCCTCGCGCCAGAAGTCGGCAAAACCTGTGCACGAGAACTTGCCGCTACCGAAGTGGAGGTACCACGTACCGGTCAGCTGGAAGCTGTTGGGCGTGGGATTGCTCCGCAGGTACTTGTACATGGGGCTGAACGTGAACCCTTTCGTGTAGTCCTTGTTGTTGTACGAGTACGTCACACCGGCCAGGTAGGCATCCTTGATGTACTTGATGCCGCCGTTGTACTCCACATGCAGCGAGATGGGCGCTTTCCAGAATCGCAGTTCACGGGAGATTTCCCAATAGGCGGACTGCACTTCTCCATCCCCGTAATCCATATCCACAAAGAAGAAGGTGCTTCCCCATTTGTCGGGCTTGAACATTTCTACGGTCGAGGTCAGTTTGGGACGCTCTTTCAGCTCGTCGTACAGGGAGTGTCCGAAATCGTAGTGTAACTGCACGTTCTGTGCGGCGAGCTGGCAACAGTATGCGATGGCCAGCAGTGTCAGTAAGTAAAATCTTTTCATGTCAGCTGTTCTTTAGTAATCGTTGATGGTTTTCTTGATTCAATCCGTCTCACTCCACCTTCTTGGGCAGCGTGAGTTCCAGCAGTAGGGCCAGCAGGAAGGCCACTGCCACGCAGTTGTCGGCAAAGATGGTCCGCATCATTTGAGGGAAGATGTCGAAGAGCGACGAGGCCTGCGTGAAGCCCAGTCCTACGCTGAGTGAAACACTCACAATGATCATGTTGCGTTGTGAGAAACCGCTCTTGGCCAGCATGCCGAAGCCGGCGAAGAGGATGCTGCCGAACATCATCAGTGTGCATCCGCCCAATACGGCCTGCGGTATCGTGGTGAGCAGGATGCCCACGGCGGGGAAGAGGCCGCCAACAATCATGATGACCGCACCCGTGGCGATGGCAAAGCGGTTCACAACCTTCGAGATGGCGGTCAAGCCCACATTTTGCGAGAAGGAGGTGATGGGCGTACAGCCAAACAGGCCGGCCACGGTGCTCACAAAGCCGTCGCACGCCACCGAAGCACCCAGCTCCCGTTCCTTTACTTCGCGCCCCAGGGCACTGGAGCATAGGGCCGATGTGTCGCCGATGGTTTCGGTGGCCGATACCAAATAGACGCAGAAGATGGCCAGTATAGTGCCGATGTGGAATTCGGGAGTGAAGGGGAGCAGCTGTGGCAATGCCATCACGTTAGCCTGCTGCAGAGCTGAGTAATCGATCAATCCCATGCAGAGTGACACGATATAGCCTACTACCAGTCCCACGAGAATGGAGAGAGAGCGGAGGAAGCCGTGGGCATAGACATGAGTCAGCATACAGGTCAGCAAGGTGACGGTGCCCACTATCCAATGATGCAGCTGACCGAAGTCCGCCACTCCCTGTCCGCCCCCGAAGCTGTTGGCTCCGATGGGGAGCAGTGAGAAGCCGATGGCGGTCACCACCGTAGCCGCTACCACAGGGGTGATGAAGCGGGTCCATATCTTGGAGCAGAGGCCCAAGCAGCCTTCCAGCAGACCGCCCACGATGACGGCTCCTATCAGTGTGCCCATGCCTTGCGCCGAAGCAATGGCGATGGCCAGCGAGAGAAAGGTGAAACTAATGCCCATCACGATGGGCAGACGCGATCCGATACGCCATACGGGATAGAGCTGTACCAGGGTACCGAGGCCGGCAATGATCATGCAGTTCTGTACCAGACTGGCACTGAGCGAAGCATCGATGCCCACCACATTGGCCAGGATGATAATGGGAGTGATGTTGGCGACAAACATGGCCAACACATGCTGTAGGCCGAAAGGAACAGCCTGTTTCAAGGGCACGCGGCCGTTCAAACTGTAAATAGTTGGATTAGTCATAAGTTGATGGATAGATGTTGTCGGGTGTTGTTATCTTGTTGCCTTACCCCATCTTTAAGTGGGTGTTGCAGATAGGTGGTTGTGGCTGTTCGCGGAAACGGATGATTTGCGTCTCCCAGTCCATCGATTCGATGATGGCGATGGACTCCAGCCGGTAGCCCTCGGCCCGCAGTGTGCTTCCGCCTTTCTGTTGTCCCTTCTCGATGGCGATGCCGATGCCCGCCACTTCGCCGCCGGATTGGTGGACCAGGTCAATGAGCGCATGGCATGCCTCGCCGTCGGCCAGAAAGTCATCGATAATCAGCACCTTGTCGGAGGCGGAAAGATAAGGTCGGGACACAAAAACATTGTTATGCCGCTTATGGGTGAACGAGTAGGCCTTTGACACATATTTGTCATCGGTACTGTTGGCCGTTTCGCTCTTCTTGGCAAACACCACCGGCACGTCGTAGAGGTGGCCCACTAAGGTAGCGATGGCAATGCCGCTGGCCTCGATGGTGAGAATCTTGTTCACCTCTATGTCGCGAAAACGACGTTTGAACTCGTAGGCCATCTGACGGGTGGTATCTACGTCGATTTGATGGTTGAGGAAACTGTCCACTTTCAGGATGTTCCCCTGTTTGATGACTCCATTCCGCAGGATTTTTTCTTCAAGGAAATTCATGTTTTTTTTTGTTTGGAAGGTTCTCTTTATAAATGTGCAGCCAAAGGTACGAAAGTCGGATGAAATGTGCAATAAATCCTAAATAAAATTGAAGAGGAGCTTCCGGATGTCTGTTCCTACCGCAGAAAGTATTCGGCGTAGCGCACAAAAAAAGTCCGTTTCACAAGGAGAAACGGACTTTTTTTACTCTTCGTCTTGGACTTGAACCAAGGATTCTCTGATTGACAGTCAGATGCTCTAACCGACTGGGCTACCCTTTTTTGCCACAGAGCATTGGCTTTGCAGACGTTGGATGTTCCTCGCTGTGGGTGGCGGGAGTGTTGTCTGTCGGTCGCAGCTGACGGACAGGGCTATTCAGTTGCGTGTCTTTGGTCAGCGGAATCGTGACCACGCGGTATTCTCCGTTTATTTGTACCTGTCCGATGCGTCCGAAGAACAGGCTTCCCAGTGCTTCGTGGGCTAGGACAATGGTCATAATTGTCGTTCACCCACGCCGCCTTTTAATGATCTGATATTCTGCTCTTTTGTACATACGGTTACATTTTACGCAGTGGAGTGCGTATTTTTACGCAGTGCAACTATAATCATTGTATTCGGAATGGCCAATCATGGCTGGGGGAAAGTGGTCTCCCGATAGTGAATCGGGAAGTTCGGTTTCATCCGTTGCTGACCAACGGATAGTTCTCTGGATGCAGGAGGATAGACATGCTTAAATCGACATCTAAGGCTTCCCAGCGTAAGCGGTTCCTACCGCGTAGTTCGACATTGAATACATCTTCTACTGTGGCTTTCTGAAACCACGGGAATTTCGTATATGGCAAATAGTATTCTTGCATTCCTACTCGCACTACCAAGCCATTGCGTGACAGGAAGGTTACCTCCACTTTATTCTCTGTGGAAATGGCTGTCCCATTTTTCATTAATGATTCGCTCATACTGACTAATTGTTTTCAAGATTTCTTTTATTTCTTTTGTTGTGAACCCCAAATTGTAGGCAATCTCTATTCGCGGTTCCATCCAGAATTTAGCCTCTTTGTCACCTTTTTCCACATGAATATGTTTCCTTTTCTCTTCACGGGAATAAAAGAAATAATCATATCCATCTATTAATAGTGCTCTTGGACTCATACTTGGTTTTTGTGCGAAAATAGTGATTTGGTTTGGTTTTTCCAAATAAATCAGGTGATAATTCTTACACATCGAAATCGGCGGTGTCTTTTTCGCACGAATCGTAGCGGAGGAACAGGTATTCCGGAAATGTCGTTTCAGGCTTTCATTCCCAATCATGTCAGGGAAGGTGGTAACTTCCGGAAAGTCGTTCAGTATCTGCCTTCTTGCTCATTCGTATAAGTCGCAACGTAGGTTGCGATATGTAACGACCTGTGTTGCGATATATCACAACACAGGTGACGATATGTCTCAACGTAGGTTGCGCGTGATGGAGATGTCTTTCGAGACGGAATCAGGACAGACTTGCTGACGGTCATGTATCCACTTCCTCACACGCTACCATCTCCACACCGCGATAGACCACATAGACCTTGTGGAGCTGCGTATGGCCGATGTGACGGCCCACGTTCACCGAGTCGGCATAGCGGCATACCTGCGCCTTCGCTTCGCTGACGGCGGCTGCCACCTGGACATCGGTGGCTGGACTTTTCAGGTACTTCAGCTCGATGATGTAGGAGTGCGCCATGTCGGTGAAGATTTCGTGGAGCGGACGGAGGAAGATGTCAGCATAGCCGCCCTGGTTGTTCAGCTCGGAGATGGGACGGTAGAAACGGCACTGGCTGGTCAGGGCCAGGGTGTAGCCGTGTACGAACGCCTCTCCCTTCTGCCGGTCGCGTTGCGAAGCATAGGTATGGATGCTGTCGGCGATGTAGCGGAAGAACGGCTGGAAGTCGCCGAAAAAGGCCATGCGCTGTTCCTTCTTCCGGATGTCGTAGCTGTCGAAGGACAGGTCGTTCTCCTTATAGTTGTCGAGCAGATACGTGTAGATCTGTTCGCGCACCACTTCGTTCGGGATGACGAACTTCGTGTCGCCGATAAACGTTCCTCCGATGGTCACCATCCCGAAATAGTAGAGCAGGCTGGTGAAGTTGTCGCTTTTGGCGATGTCCTCCGCCGGGAAGCCTACCTTCAGCTCACCTGTCACGAAGCCCTGCGACACGAGCGTCTGGATGACGGAGGCGTCGTGGGCGAACTCCTTGTCCTTGCGGATGAGCATGCGCAGCTTGTTGTAATCGACGCGGATATTGTCGTCCAGCATCTGCTGTGGCAGTTCACATCCGTCGTCGATGTATTTATAGAGGAACGAAAGCACCATGTTGGAGTTGTACATCGTGGTCTTTCCGTACGCTTTCGAGGCAAAGCAGTAGTTGTCGTAGTAGGGCTTCATCACCTCGATGAGTTCATCGACGGTGTGATGGAACTCGTAGTACTGCGAGTAATACGACAGCATCTCCCGCACTTCCTCCTCGGTGAAGCCCACCATTTCGTTGAAGCCGTAGGCAAGGGAGTAGTTCGTGCCGATGTTGAATCCGCTGGTCAGGTCATCGAGCGTCACGGGACTGACACCGGTGATGAAGACACGCTCGATGGACGAGTAGGTTCCTGCCTTGATGGTGTTGAAGAAGGTACGTAGGTAGCCCGTGCCGTACGTCTCCTGCTTGTATTCATCGAGCCTTGCGGCATCCGAGAGGATGTGGTTGGTGAAGTGGTCGTACTCGTCGATGAAGAGATAGATTTTCAGCCCCGCTCTGTCGCATTCATCGTACAGGTAGTCCAATTGTTCTACACAACCGTTCTTCCGGTTCAGCTCTTCCTTGATTCCTTGAGGCAGCAGTGCGGCATAGCTGTTACAGAAGGAGTTGAAACGCGTATTGCAATGGGCATCCAACGAAGTGCGGTAATTGTCCAGTTCCGCGTCAATGACGGCAAAGTTGAGGTAGATGACAAGGTACTTGTTATGGTCCGGCGTAGGGTGCTGGCCGATGTAGAGGTCGCCATAAAGCCGCTCGAACTTCGCCTGCTGGTTGATGTCGTAATAGTGCTGTAGCATGGAGATGGTCAGGCTCTTGCCGAACCGTCGGGGGCGGATGAAGAAGAAGTACTTGTTGGCGTCTTCTATCTTCTCGATGAACCGTGTCTTATCGACATAGTAACAATTGTCTTCGCGGATGGCCACGAAGTTCATCATGCCGTAGGGGATGCGTCTGGCTTTCTGTGGGGCTGTTCTTTCTTCCATGATGGCGGTGCTTTTGAAATCAGTCGGTAAAGTTATTGGTTTTCCTTTACATCTCCAAGCTTTGGAGGCTCTTTTTGCCGGAACGGGCAGCGGGAAGAGGGGACTTTTTGATGCGGATTGCACCCATCATCGGAATATTTTTTGTATGTTTGCTGGCAAAATAGACTGTGAAATTATGGAGACTTCATTATTTTACTATTCTGCCTGTCTGATACTGATGGTGACGGCTGCCGTTTGCGGCATCATCCGCTGGTTTCATCTGTGTCATCCCTATAGCAGGAAGGCGGATTATTTCTATCCGTCGCGCAAGTATGTGACGTGCTACTTTCTCGCCATATTGTTGCTGTTCCCTTACCTGATACACCCGGAGAGTCCGGACACATGGCTGTTCGTCCGGTGTTTCTTCATCGTTTACATCCCCTCGTTCGGTGCCGTGGCATTCAGGAGCTATTTCTCCTGCAAGGTGAAATACTGGTGGATGAATTTCCTGCTGGTGGGCTGTCTGCCCGGGCTGGCACTGCTGGTGCTGTTCGTCTTTGCCTGCGGGGGAGGGGGCAGGCTGGTGCCATGGCGCAGTTGGGTCATCGGCCTCATGGTGCTTTCTTCCTTCTTCGTTACGGTACATCTGATGTATGTCACCCGATGGCTGGCTCGCCGTGTCTTCGACTACCAGCACGGCGAGTTCTCCAACGAGGAGGACTTCCCGGTCCATTTTGCCCGGAGCATCGCCTTCGTTCCGCTGATTTTCTGGCTGCTGGCCATGGGTGTGTTCCTGACGGACAGCCGGGAGGTGTATGCCGTGTTCAACATCGTCTTGTCGGGCGTGGGTGTCTGGCTGCTGCTGTACATCCTGCCTTCGCACCGCACGGAGTGCCGCACCATTGAGGACTCGATAGAGCAGACGGTGGATCAGTCGCAGGCAGAGGGGGAGGAAGTGCTGGAGGTATATGGCCGCGAGACGGTGGAGCGGCCGCGCGAACTGTCGGAAGTGCTGATGGGGCAGTTGGAGGAGAAGATACGCAAGGCCGTGGTGGGCGAGAAACTCTACCTGGATCCTAACTTCAACAAGCAGGACCTGGCGCGGCGGTTAGGTACGAACCGCACCTATCTGTCCATTGTCTTCCGCGAGCGGTTTACTTCGTTCTATGATTTCGTCAATGCACTGCGCATCGAGCACGCCATGCGCTATCGGGAGGAGCATCCCGATGCCAGCCAGCTGGAGGTGGCGGTGAACAGCGGCTTCGGGACGGTGAGGACGTTCAGCCGGGTCCGGAAGTTGTATGCCGAAGGCAAGTCCTGAAGACGGACGTTCCGGCATGGACAGCCGTTCTGTGCCGGAACGTGAGACGAAATTGTCAGTTTTGTACCTATTTTGTCGGATTGTCTTGCTTTCTTGCCTTTTTGTCGCTAACTCTTGTCTGGTTGTCACGCCGTTTCCGCAGCGATCTGCTTTCTTTGCAGAAACCTTTTGAATGTAACTATGGACAAGATGAAACTATTCAATCACTTTGTTTGGGCACTGGTATGTGTACCATTCATGGCCTGTTCGGACCATGAGCCGGGCAGCGACAGCGGCGGACAGCAGCCGCTCGGTCAGGTGAACCTCCCGCGGCGGAATCCTTTCCTGGCGCAAGAGCATTACAGCATTACTCATTTCAACTCCGCACAGACAGACGCCTTTCCTTATAAGGTGGCGGACGGAACCTTTTACGCCGACCCGGATGCGTGCGAAGGGGGATGGAGCGGTCCGGTGAACCTGATGACGCTGTCGGCAGCGGCAGACGGTTATATGTGGGGCATGAGCAGCGACCGTGTGTCGTACTACCGGACGGCGGACGGGGCATTTACGAAACTGGGCGAAGCGGGACTGCCTTCGGGCACCATGAAGACCGAGGATCAGCTGCGTCAGCTCTCGGCGAAGTATGCCTCGACACAGGAACTCTACAATGCCATCGTTCCTTTCCTGGGCCAGAACCCGATGTTCGCCATCGCCAGCGGCAACTATGTGCTGTGCGACAAGGACAACTATGCCTATACCAATATCGGGACCAGCATCGCCCGCTACCGGCTGGCCGATGCCTCGCATCCGGAGAAAGGCATCGTGCTCGACCGGCAGCTCGACATCAGTGGCAGCGTGGTGGGAGCCAAGACGCTGGTAGGGGTGGTCATGACCTACGACGGCTACCTGGTAGTGGGGTACAACCGGGGAATCGTGATTGTCGATCGCGAGCTGACCGGAGTCATCGACACTTGCCCCTTGCCGGACGGACAGGTGCTGACCAACTCGGTGGCTGTCGATGAGCAGAATGGCATCTACGTGGCCAGCAACAGCCAGCAGGAGAACGGTGATGGGCGAATGCAGAAAATCGTATGGAAGAACAGGCGGCTCAGCACGGACGAGGCAGACGGGGCATGGAGTGCCAGCTATGACGGTGGTCCCAATGCACCTTCCATCAAGATGGGCACTGGTACCGGCTCTACGCCCACTCTCATGGGCTTCGGCGACGACGAAGACCGGTTGGTGGTCATTACGGACGGCGCACGGCGGATGAAGATTGTGGCGTTCTGGCGCGACGGCATTCCGGCAGATGCACGGGAAGTGGTGCCGGGAAATCCGCGGGTGGCCGACGTGTATGAGGTGACCTGCGGCTTGCCGAAAGAGACGGAGTGGGTGCAGTCGGAACAGTCGGTCGTATGTGCGGGCTACGGGGCGTTTGTGGTCAACAATGTCCTGACCGGTGCGCCGACGACGGGCGACAAGGTGGTGGATGTGCTGGCCATCGGTCCGCTGATTGAAACACCGCGTGGGGTGGAACGCCTGCGGTGGGACACCGCTTCCAACTGTTGGGAGACGGTGTGGGCCAGGGGGGACATCAGTTCGCCCAGCATGATTCCTGCAGTCAGCACGGCCTCGGAGATGGTCTTTGTCAACGGCTACAGTGCCGCCGACGGATGGGAGGTGACGGGACTGGACTGGAATACGGGGGCTGTCCGCCATCGGGTCATCTTCGGTGACACCAGCCGTGGCAACGGCACCTATGCCATCCTCCAGTATCTGGAGAACGGAGACTTGCTGTTCAATTCGGTGAGCGGCCCTTACCGGGTGCACCTAAAGTAAATACAGACAGACGGTCTGGAAAGTATTCACCCACATTGTATCACTCATTAATGAACCACTTTATACCATTATGAAACATCTTCTTTATTTTGCGATGACCCTTTTGCTGGTCGTGACCGGATGCTCGGACAATGACGACCGTGTCGAGATAGTCAATCCTTCCCCGAAAGAGCAGTGGGGAAAGACACTGGTAGGAGGCGACGGTACTATTTTTGCCTACCCCGACCTGTATGTCAACTACTGGGAATATACATGGAGCACGGAGGATCATCCCGATTTGGTTCTCCGCATCAAGGGTGCCTTTCCGAAAGCCCGCTTCTTCAGCTTCAGCCTGTACGACGACGAGAAAGGAGAAGCCATCGGAGGCTTTGCCGACAATGAGATAGTCCCCGACGACGGCAGTGTCAATCCTTTCGTCGTCACTTCACTGGACCAGGGCAGCTTTACGGTGTACATTGCCCCGTCTGCTATGGATGACGGCCAGGTGCGCCGGCTGGGATCACCGAATGTGTGCCGGGTCAAGGAGGGAGTGAAACGGGCCACCATTGTCGTTCGTGAGTACCTCGGTGTAGATGAATACGGCGGTGTGGAGCTGCCGTCCATCGAAGCGGTTGATATCCACACAATGGAGGAGGTGGCCGCCCCGATCCGCATGAACTCGAATGTCACTTCGTTCGATGTGTCGTACAGCCATCTGTGGTCGGACGAACGGGACGAGATGCCGTTCTTCCTCGCTACCCGTGGGGCGTACTATCCGAACAACTCGACAGACTATCTTTTCGCCCGCACCATCCTGAAGGACGATCAGGTGCTGGTGTTCAGCTTCGTTCCTGTTACGATTCCCAAGACCGTTGAGGAATACAAGACGGCGCATGCCCGCTATTGGTCCATCTGCTTCGGCTCTGCCCGCGACACGCATTCCTACTATTCTGTCTATGACGAGCAGGCTGCCGTACCCGACGGAGAAGCATGCACGTTCGTGGTCTGCATGAAGCAGAATCAGGACTTAGAGGCGGTGCGCAGTAAGGTAGAGGCGGAAAAGGCGAAAGGCGGCCACTGGCAGTTGGTGGTCTGGGACAGGGAGCGGAAGTCGGTGGAAGGCAACGCCATCGGCGACTGTATCGTCACCATGTACCGCAATATCCTGCCCGACAAGAGTTGGGAATACTCCATCTCGTCCATGATACCTACGCCTTACGGTGATCCGGTGAACACTGCCCAGGAGAACCCCGACAAGATGATTGCGCGGCGGGCACTGGGGAAATACGGCCCTCACGGATGGAAATATGCCACCGCTGAATTTCTGGCCGAGCAGTGGACGGAAAGGAACGAGTAGGGAGAATGCCGAAACGGACTTTCTGCTCTTCGTCTTGGACTTGAACCAAGGACCCTCTGATTAACAGTCAGATGCTCTAACCGACTGAGCTAACGAAGAATTTGGCTCTTCAGGTTGGACTTGAACCAACGACCCTCTGATTAACAGTCAGATGCTCTAACCGACTGAGCTACTGAAGAATGCAATTATTGTCGGAATTCGCTCTTCGTCTTGGACTTGAACCAAGGACCCTCTGATTAACAGTCAGATGCTCTAACCGACTGAGCTAACGAAGAAGGTTTTTTCTTAATTGCGGTGCAAAGATAGTGGGATATTTTGAAATATGCAATATCTTTGCAAAAAAAATATGTAGTCATGGATAAAATAATAGGAATGGGGAATGCGCTGGTCGATGCGTTGGTGAAAATGGACGATGATGTCCTGCTCGAAGAACTGCAATTGCCCAAGGGTAGTATGCAACTGGTCGATGCAGAGCGGTTCGACACCATCCGCCGACGTACCGAAGGGATGAAGTCCGTCCGCTCTACGGGAGGATGCGCCTCCAACACCATGCTGGCACTGGCACATCTGGGAGTCCCGGTGAAGTTTTTCGGCAAGACAGGAGACGATGCGTCGGGTGCCTTTTTTGAGAAAAGTCTGCAGAAGGCAGGGGTAGAGGTGTGTCTGCTGAAGGATGAGGCTCCTTCGGGCATTGCCTCTACGTTCGTTTCGAAGGACGGGGAACGTACCTTCGGCACTTACCTGGGGGCGGCGGCTACCCTGACCGCTGCCGACCTCACTCCCGACAGGTTTGCCGGTTACGCTTACCTTTATATAGAAGGGTATCTGGTACAGGATCATCAGCTCATTGAGCGGGCCATGCAGATGGCCCGGCAGGAAGGGTTGCAGGTATGTCTCGACCTGGCCAGCTATAACCTGGTGGAGCAGGAGCGGGAATACTTTGATGCACTCGTGACCAAGTACGTTGATATTGTCTTTGCCAACGAACGAGAAGCACGCGCCTTTACGGGACTGGAGCCTTTGGAAGCCTTGGAAGCCATCGGAGCCAAATGCAGTGTGGCGGTGGTCAAGGCCGGACAGAAAGGTTCTTTGGTGAAGAAAGGAACCGAGGTCATCCAGGTATTGCCCTGCAGCTTGCCGAAGGTGGTCGATACGACCGGGGCGGGCGACTTCTATGCGGCGGGTTTCCTGTACGGATTGTCCTGCGGCTATTCGCTGGAGAAATGTGTGGAGATGGCTTCCATCCTGGCTACCCATGTCATTCAGGTGGTGGGGACCACATTGACCAAGAGCCGGTGGGAACAAATAAAGTTAAATATCGAATACGTATTGCAGGCGGCTGGCAAATAATGTGTTTATTTGCAGCCGTTATTGATAAAAAGAAGAATAATCATGAAACTGAAGAAACTATTCATCGCGTGGATGGCGGTCGGCATGGGATGCGCCGTGTATGCCGCTTCCGCTGCCAAGGATGACGATGACCGCAAATTCCAGATTTCGAAGAACCTTGATATACTGAATTCCATTTTCAAGGAACTGGATTTGTTCTATGTAGACTCCATCGATGCGCCTAAAATGATAGAAAACGGCATTAACGGCATGTTGGCGCTGACGGACCCTTATACGGAATATTATCCGGCTGAAGAAGTGGGCAGCCTGAAGGAAATGATTACCGGCAAGTATGCCGGTATCGGGGCGACCATCCGCTACTATGAACGGATGGACCGCATTGCCGTCATCGAACCGATTGAAGGAATGCCTGCTGCTGTGGCAGGGGTGAAGGCGGGAGATGTCATCCTGTCGGTGGGTGGAAAAGAGATGGTGAGGGGCACGATGAAGCCGCAGGAATTTTCCAGCAAGGTCAGTGAGGCCTTGCGTGGAGAACCGGGTACGTCGTTTGTGCTTAAGGTGCAGCGTCCGACACTGAACGACAGCACGGTGATGGAGTTTCAGATCACCCGTAAGAGCATCCGCCAGAATCCGGTGCCGTACTATGGTATTGTGCGCGACCAGGTGGGCTATATCGTGCTGACCAGCTTCACCGATAATTGTGCCAAGGACATGAAGAAAGCGTTCATCGAACTGAAGCAGCAAGGGGCCACTTCGTTGGTCATTGACTTGCGCGACAATGGGGGAGGTTCGTTGCAGGAGGCGGTCGACATCGTCAACTTCTTTGTCCCGAAAGGCCAGGAAATCGTGGTGACCAAGGGAAAGCTGCAGCAGGCGCAAGGGTCTTTCTCTACGAAGAACGAGCCGATTGATACCGAGATTCCTATTGTTGTCTTGGTGAATGGGGGTACGGCTTCGGCTTCTGAGATTACGAGCGGTTCACTGCAGGACCTTGACCGCGCGGTGGTAATCGGCAATCGTACGTACGGAAAGGGGCTGGTGCAGACCACCCGTGCCCTGCCTTACGACGGAACGCTGAAGGTGACGACTTCGAAATACTATATTCCCAGCGGACGTTGCATCCAGGCCATTGACTATGCGAAGAAGAATGCCGACGGCTCGGTGGCACGTATCCCCGACAGCCTGACAACGGTGTTCCATACGGCGGCCGGCCGCGAAGTACGCGACGGGGGCGGCATCCGTCCCGACATTGAGGTGAAAGGGGAGAAGTTGCCGAATATCCTGTATTACTTGGTGAACGATGACCTGATTTTCGATTATGCCACCCGCTACTGTCTGGAGCATCCGCAGGTGAACAGTGTAGACGATATTGTCCTGACCGACGAGGAATATGCGGCCTTCAAGGAACTGGTGAAGAGCCGTAAGTTTACCTACGACCGCCAGAGCGAGAAGATGCTGAAGTCGCTGAAGGAAATGGCGGAGTTCGAGGGCTACATGGAGGAAGCGGCTGAGGAGTTCAAGGCACTGGAACAGAAGTTGAACCATAACCTGGACCGTGACCTGGACTTTTTCGCCCGTCCCATCCGGAACCAGCTGGAGGAGGAGATTGCCGTCCGCTATTTCTACCAGCGGGGAGCGGCCATGCAGCGGCTGAAGGATGACAAGGTGCTGGAACAAGCCATCGAAGTCCTGCAGCAGCCGGAACGTTACCGCCAGCTTCTTTCCCCTTCAAACAATTTATAATTCCGATGCCCATAGCCGCTGGAAGAAGCCGAGGACGTGCAGACACTCGATATTCCCGATATAGCGGTGGAACGGGTCAAGGCTGACGATGACTGGTTTTGCCGAAGGATAGTCCTCGACAAATGCCTTCAGTCCTTTCAGATGACGTGGCAACACTTCTTCTACAGACTTGATTTCGATGGCAATCCGTGCGTCACCTATCACTGCATCCACTTCCAGTCCGGTTTGGGTGCGCCAGTAGGTCAGTTGTTCGTCGTTTTCGTTGTATGTTATCCATGCCTTTATCTCCTGTATCACCAGTTGCTCGAAGGCATGTCCGTATTCAGCCGTTCCTCGTAACAGTTCCTTACGGTGAAGCAGATGGTTGACGATACCTACATCAAAATAGTAGAAGCGTGGAGTCTGTACCAGTCGGCGTTTCATCACTTTGGAAAAAGCAGGAATTCGGTAGCCGATGAGCGTGTCCTCCAGGATATCGAAATATCCGGAAACGGTATTGGCACTCACTCCGCAGTCCTGGGCAATATTGTTGTAGTTAATCATTTCGCCGTTCGTGATGGCTGCGACTTCCAGAAACCGTTGGAAGGCGGATAGATTTCTGACCAAGGCTTCTTGCTTGACCTCCTCTTTCAGATAGACATCAATGTAAGCCGAGAGGCGCCGGGCGGGATTCTTGGCAAGATAGTGAGGTGGCAGCATTCCATATTGTAGGGCATGGTCCAGGTCGAAGTCGGGGAGTTCAGCACTTACGAACGGACACAAGTAGGCAGGATAGGCTCTTCCGCCCAGTGTGTTGTAGCCTTTGCGCTTTAGTTTCCGGGCACTTGATCCGCAGAGGATGAACACCAGCTCTTTTTCAGACATTAGCCGGTGGACTTCGTTGAGCAGTTCGGGGACTTCTGGTATCTCATCAATGATTACGAGGGTTCCTTGAGCTTTATCGCACAAGGTATCATAGAGGAGCGAAGGCCGCCGCTTGAAGCGCGATTTTACTGAGGTATCAAGAAGGTCTATATAGATGCTGTCAGGA
>SFDG01000103.1 GCA_004558305.1 Phocaeicola plebeius | reverse complement strand
GCCGCTGCCAAGGCTCTGGCTGCAAAGATCGAGGGCAAGACCGTGACCATCAAGGCCAAGGGCGGTGCATCCGGCCGTCTGCACGGCAAAGTCAATCGGACACTGTCCCTGTCGGGAAGCGATGCCCACATAGCCCTGTCCGGACATGAAGCGTTGAGAGAAGGAACCATGGCCCAGCCACGCTGGCATATAGTTGAAGTTCTGTACACCGCCGTCACCACCCAGGCTCAGGCTCACGCGGGAGAAGTCGTGCCGATAGTCGAGCGACACATCGCCCCGGAAGAAACGGCTTTCCCATTCCTCCCCTTCATTGAAGGTCGGCACCTTGCCGCTCATCCCGTAGAAAGCCGGTAATGGGCGGCATGGCCGCTCCCTGCCACACGCCCAACGGGCGCAGGGAAGTGGCATAATCAATATGCGTCTTCGCCACCTGCGGCTCTTCCACCTTCGGCAGCACGTTCACCTTGAAGGCATCCATCACCTCCGGATGGTACTGGTTCTCCACCACCACCGTCCGGTTCAGCGTGGAATCCTTGTCCGCCTGCTGTGCCACGGCAGGCACCAGCGGCAGCGCAGCGGCACTGGCTAAAAGTATTGTTTTCGTCTTCATCGTTTTCATCTTCATTTCAAGTTCTTCAATCGGGTTTCAATCATCTCGGCAATGTCATCGTCCGCCTGATAGTTCTGCTGCAGCGACAGCAGGTACTGCTTGGCATCGAGCGAGCGTCCCATCTTGACATACACATCCGAGAGGAGCACGAAGCTGCGTGCCAGCCAGTAGGCATGAGGTGTGCTGACCTCGATGTAGTCGAGCACTTCCTTCTCCGCCTTTGCCGTTTCGCCCTGGTCAAAATATCCTTGGGCCAACAGGTATTTGGCTTCCGCCCCATACACATTACGGGTATCCGTTGCCAATACCGACAGGTCGGCCGCCGCCTCACTACCCTTGCCGGTGGCCAGCAAAGCCTTGGCCCGGTAGTAGTGGGCCTCGTTCTTCAGCTCCGGTGTCAGCTTCGTTTCCGTCAGGACAGCCGAAGCGGTGGCGACGATTTCCTCCTGGTCGGCCGTCATGTGCGCACTGCGCAACGCACCGGTGGCTGCCTGCAGGCGGGCTTCGGGCGTAACGGCTCGGTCGGCCAGCTGGCGGTAGTACTTCAAGGCCACGGGATAGTCCCTGCGTGTGTACGCCATTTCGGCACACAGCGCCAGCGCCTCATCGGCAAACTTGTTGTTCGGCAGTTCCAGCACCTTGTCGAAATGGAGGGCCGCCTCGTCATAGTTCTGCTCCCGGTAGGCCATCTGTCCGAGATAGAAATGGGCGTTCACACTGAAGGCCCCCTGGGGGAACGACTGCAGGTAACGGGCAAAGCTGCTCTTCGCTTCCGCCATATCTCCGCGCATGAAGACCTTCTCGGCCGCCACATACGTCAGCGAATCGCGTTCGGTCACATCCGCAGTGCCGCCTCCCGGTACAGAGGCAATGAACGACATATACTCATCCACCTGGTTCATGTCCACATAGATGGAGCGCAGGTCGCGCTGGGCCAGCCGCGCCTCCTCGCTGCCCGGATAGGTGGCCACCACCTTCTTATACGCTGCCACCGCCTCGTCGTAGCGGTCATTCTGGTAATAGAGCAGGCCGATTTCATTGGCCGCCTTCCGCGACAGCGGGCTGTCCGGGTAGCGTTGGGTCAGTAACGTATAGCGGTTGATGGCGTTCGTATTGTCTTCCAGCTGCACGAAGGCCCGTCCCTGTTCGTAGAGGGCATCGTCGAGGTATTGCGAGGTGGGATAGTCGGTCAGCAGACGGTTCAAGGTCTGGATCTTGCCGGTATAGTCGCGCTGCAGTCCTTTTACGAAACCCTCCTGGAACAGCGAATAGTCGCCCAGTGCCGGATAGGTGACAGCCGCCTGGGCATACTGGCCGGAAGCCTCCGCAAAGCGGCGGGCATAGAAATAGCAGTCGCCCAACCGGTTGTAGGCATCAGCCAGCACCGAACGTTCCTGCAGGACGGAAGCCTGGGCGATGCACTTCGTGAACCATCCTTGTGCCGCATCATACTGCTTCTGCTTGAACACCACATAGCCCAGGTTATAGAGAGCCAGCGCATACTCCTGCGAGTTGCGCGACGGGGCCAGCTCCAGGTAACGGCGCAGATCGGCACCGGCGGCTACATAGTCCTCCATCCGGTATTTCGACTCGCCCCGCCAGTAATAGGCATCGGCCTGCGTCTGCCGGTTATACTGTCCCAGCTGCAACGACTGCGAGAAACAGTCGACGGCATTCTCGAAAGCCGCCTGGGCAAATGCCTGGGTCCCCAAGCGGAACAGCAGCTTCTGCTTGGCTTCAAGAATCCGGGCACCCGGCCGTGAAATCTTGGCAATGGACTGCAGGGCTGCCGAATAGCTGCGCGTGTTCAGGTAGACCTCCACCAGGTAATCGTTCACCTTCTCCGTATGGACCGACTGCGGGAACTCGTTCAGGAAGCGTTCGAAGACCGTCACCGACTCGGCAAACGGCGAATAGGAAGTCTCGTGGATGCAAAGCGCATAATTGTAGAGCGCCTCCTCCTTCACCGCACGGTCATAGTCCTTGGCCGCCGCCTGGGCAAATGCCATACGGGCTTGGCTGCGCTCCTTCAGCTGCAGATACGCCAGCCCCATGTGGAAGTAGGCATTCTGGGTCACGATGTCGTCCACCCCCGTAGCTGCTCCCAGTGTCGCCGCCGCCTTCGAGTAGACCTGTGTCCGATAATAGCTCATGCCCAGCTCGTAGAGTGCCTTCCGGTCAGCCTCCCGACCGGCAGCCGTCGCGTACGCCTCCAGCGACGGCACCGCATCGGCATAGCGCTGCAGCGCATAAAGGGCTTCTCCCAGTACCCGCCGCATTTCCGCCAGCTTGGGCTGCTGCGGATAGGCCGCCAGGTACTGTTCGGCCTGCTGCCGCGCCTCCTCGTAGCGTTGCAGCTTCAGGAAGATATCCGCTATATAATAAGGTGAAAGTTCCCGGTACGCCTCATAGCCGGCCGCTTCGCGGAAACCCGCCATCGCCGTATCGTACTTCCGCTGCGTATAGTCAATGTAGGCCAGATTGTAGACCGCATCGGGATAATACGTGCGGCTCACCTCCTTCAAGAGCGTGAACCACAGGGCCGCGTTCTGCAAGTCCCCCATTTCCTGGTAAGCAGTCGCCATCCGGCAGGTTCCGGCATCGCGGTCGGCATCGTCCAGCCGCTCCAGGTCGGCCAGCAGGAATTCGTCGATGGCCGCCGCATAGTCCTTGCGGAAGAAGCGGGCAGACCCCGCCAGGTAGTGCACCCGTCCCGTGTAGCGGGAAGCCGGATACCGGTCGAGGAAGGCCTGGAGCTTCTCCTCGGCCGCCGGTAGTTTCAGTTCGTAGGCCGTACAAGCCAGCATATAATCCGCCTCCTCCAGCAGCTGCGCCTCCGGCGAGCCGTCCACATATTTTTCCAACGCCTGCCGGGCAGCCGCATAGTCCTGCCGGCAGAAAAGCTGTCTGCCATCTTCGAACAGCCGACGTGCTCCGGTAAGGGGCAAGGTCTGCTGTGCAGAGGCCGTCCATGGCAGTGCACAAAGCATTCCTGCCATCAAGAGGTATTTATTCTTCATATCTTGTCACATTATAGGATGTTCGACTAAAAAACGGGTCACGCCCTGACGGACGGAATCCAGTCCGAACGCTTCAGGACAGACCTCCCCGAGGGGCATCCAGACCGCAGCGGCCACATCGTCCATGGCCAACAACCGCGAATCGTCCTCCACCTCGCAGACAAAAAACTGATCGAGGGTATGCACGAGGAAATCCGAATAGAGGTACGTGTTGGGCAGCGAGAACTGATACACCGCCTTCGTCACGGTCAGTCCCGTCTCCTCCTTCACTTCGCGTGCCACGCCTTCCTCCCCGCTTTCGTAGAGGTCGATAAAGCCGCCCGGCAAGTCCAGTGTTCCCTTGGCCGGCTCCTTGGCACGGCGGCACACCAGCAGTTCGTTCCTGCTGTTCAGGATAAACGCCACCGTAGCCGCCGAAGCGTTGAAGTAATACGTAAAGCCGCAGTCGGCACACTGCTTCGACTTCTCGTTGTGCACCTCGAAGCGGGCGGAGCCGCACACCGGGCAATAATGAAATTTCTCTAAAGGATGCATCATGCGTATCTGATTTGAATTATTCACCGCAAATGTAGCGGATAAATTTCAGATAAAGCACAATCTATGGAGTAATGAAGTTAATTTAACACAAAATAGGAACACTGCTCCTGTTTTATTCGTTATATTTGGACTGAAACTTTAAACGTATACAAGTATGAATTCGAATCCTGTATTTACGATGCACATTCCTACCCGACTGGTGTTCGGATGTGGTGAGATAAAGAAACTGGCCACCGAAAAGCTTCCCGGCCGGCGAGCCATGATTGTGGTGTCGGCAGGCGGCTCCATGAAGCGGCATGGCTACTTGGACAAAGTCATCAGCCTGCTCAATGAGAACGACATCACCGCCATTGTCTACGACAAGATACTTCCCAATCCCATCAAGTCCCATGTCATGGAGGCGGCCGCCATCTGCCGCGAACGCGGATGCGACTTCATCGTCGGACTGGGCGGCGGCAGCACCATCGACTCGGCCAAAGCCATCGCCGTGATGGCCCGCAACGAAGGTGATTTCTGGGACTACGTGACGGGAGGCAGCGGAAAGGGGCGCACCGTGAAGGATGCCCTGCCCGTCGTCGCCGTTCCTACTACTGCCGGCACGGGTACGGAGGCAGACCCGTGGGCCGTCATCACCCACGAGGAGCGACAGGAGAAAATCGGCTTCGGCTGCGCGAAGACCTTCCCGGCCTTGTCCATCGTCGACCCCGAACTGATGCTGTCCATCCCCGCTCATCTGACGGCCTACCAGGGATTCGATGCCTTCTTCCATGCCGCCGAAGGCTTCATCGCCAACTGCGCCACTCCCGTCAGCGACATCTATGCCCTTGAAGCCATCCGCCTGCTCTACAAGTACCTGCCTGTCGCCGTCAAGGACGGGCGGAACCTGAAGGCACGGGCCAAGGTGGCCTGGGCCAGCACACTGGCCGGCTTGGTAGAGTCCACTTCGAGCTGTACCTCGGAACACTCCATGGAGCACGCCATGAGTGCCTGCTATCCGCAGCTGCCGCACGGGGCCGGACTGATTGCCATCAGCCAGGCCTATTTCGAGACCTTCCGCAACGACTGCATGAAACGCTACATGAAGATGGCGGAGGTGATGACGCAGCAGAAGAGCAACCGTCCCAGCGACTTCATCGATGCCTTGGTACGGATGCAGAAGGAATGCGCGGTCCACGATATCCGCCTCAGCCAGTGGGGGCTTCAGAAAGAAGACCTGCCGAAGATGGTGCAGAACGCCCGCGACACGATGGGCGGTCTCTTCACCCTCGATCCGCGCCCGCTGACGGACGAAGAGATACTCGGCATCTACGAAGCCTCCTATCAGTAACTGTATCAGCATCCTGACTGCATCAGGATGCCTTTTCCCATCACTCCCGACCTTCGTTGCGACATCTCCGACGTAGGTCGGGAGATATCGCAACGAAGGTCGACAGGGCTGACGCATTACTTATCATTCTCTCCCTCAACTTGTTCTTTGTCTGTATCTGGTCCTTTCCGCTCCGCATCCAATAACTCTTCAAGGAAACCAATATCCCATCCGGCTTTCTTGCGTTTGAGCTTCAGGCTTGCCTTGTAAGGGTTGTTCTTCAGCTGTGCCAGGGCAATCTTGCTGATGAGCGAAAAGTTTCGGGCAGCATTCTTCTTCTTCCGCTGGCTGTCCTCGTTGAAGGTGATGTCCAGCTGCCAGTGCAGGTTGTTCTCGATGCTCCAGTGCGTCCGGACAGCATCCATGATGCGGTCAGGCTGTGCTCCTTCAAATGGTCACGGCGCGGATCCTGGACACGTTCTAATATGGTAAATATTTCCATCTGATTATCGTTTTATACGTTACAGGGTGCAAAGATAGTTACTCTTTGAAGAAATCGGAGATGGAAATGAAAGTAATGC
>SFDG01000102.1 GCA_004558305.1 Phocaeicola plebeius | reverse complement strand
TCCGTTGAACTGCCCGAGCAGGGAGAAGATGATGTACAGCATCTGCTGGTAATGGCCTTCACTGTTCGCATGGTTGCAGTAGGGAACCGTGAGCAGATAAGCCTGCAGTAGCTTCAAGGCACCGTCAATGTCCTCCTTCCTCAATGCCAGGCTCATCTTGGCCGCTGCGGTCATGCCCCGTCCGGACTGTACGGAGACATAAAGCGGCAGGAGGCTTTTCATCAGTCCGATGCGCACCTCGTTGTTGGGGATGTCGAGCGTATAGAGGTCTGCCTCCGGCTCGCAGTCCTTGATGGTGACATAGCCGCTCTGGTAGAGCAGGGGGATGATGGACTGCATGTTCTCTGTGGGGGCATCGAATTCGGACGACATGGCCTCCATCCGGCTGATGTCGGATGGCAGGATATAGAATTTTTGCAGCATCTCCACCAGATAGGTTGGTGTGCCCGAAGCGAACCAGTAGTTGTTGATTTTTTTCAGGTTGAACGCATTCAGGAGGCTGAAGGGGTTGAAGATGTCCGACGATGGCCACGTGAAATGATATCCGTCGTATTGCTGTGTCAGCCTTTCCACGGTTTCTTCGTCGGTCCATTCGTTGGCCGCTCCCAACGCTGCGATGTAGTCCTGCATCTGCGTCAGGACCTCTTCCTTCGTGAAGCCGCATATCCCGCCGAATCCGGGATCCATGCTGATGTTGGTCAGGTTGTTCAGCTCGCTGAAGATGCTGAGCTGCGAGAACTTGGTGATGCCCGTGAGGAAGACGAACCGGAGGTAGGGATCGCAAGCTTTCAGCGGCGAGTAGAAGTTGCGCATCACGTTGCGGAGGACAGGCAGCGTCGTTTCCTCGTGGACCACGTCCAACAGCGGCGCATCGTATTCGTCGATGAGGACAACCACCTGCTTGCCGGTCTGTTCATAGACAGTGGTAATCAGGTTCTTCAGGCGTGTATTAGTGTCGGTGAGGTCGGACGTTAAGCCGAAACGCTTTTCATTCTCTTCCAGGATATACCCTTGTCCATGTGCTTGCCTAACGACATGTCAAATCGCAGTACGGGGTATTCTGTCCATTCCTTCTCCCGCTGCTCGATGGCGAGTCCCTTGAACAGTTCTTTCTTTCCCTCGAAGTACGCCTGTAGCGTGGAGACCAACAGAGACTTTCCGAACCGTCGGGGACGGCTCAGGAAGATGTACTTGCTGAGGTGTATCATGTTCCAGATATCCTCGGTCTTGTCGATGTACAGCATGTCGTTCTTCCGTATTTCGGAGAAAGTCTGTATACCCACGGGTCTTACCCTTGCAAAGGTACATAAAAAAGCGATTTTTTACGCCCGGTCCCTAAGAAAAAAAATGATTGGTGAATAAATAGAGTTCTTTATTACGGATGGACATCCCCTGGGACAACATAGATGGGGTTGCCTATATGTACTATCATGGCTCCTTGTTTTTAGGATTCGCCGTAGAGATAGGAAGAATTCCCGATGCGGCCAAATGGGGTGTCACAAAACTTCGGTTGCGGGGATGGTGCTCCAGAATCTCCTGCCGCAGACGGCTACGGTCGATGTGCGTATAGATTTCGGTCGTCCCGATGTCCTCATGGCCCAGCATGCACTGGATAGCCCGCAGGTTGGCCCCTCCCTCCAACAGGTGCGTGGCAAACGAATGGCGGAACGTATGCGGACTGATGGTCTTCGCCAGTCCGATTTGGGCGGCCAGTTCCTTGATGATATGGAACACCATGATGCGTGAAATGTTCTTCCCGAAACGGCTGATGAAGACATAATCCTCATAGGGAGGCTTGATGAGCCCTTCTGCGCGCTGGGGCAAGTATCTCTCGATTTCCTGAATGGCACGTGGCGAAATAGGCACTAACCGCTGCTTGTTCCCCTTCCCTTCCACCCGGATAAAACCCTCCTGCAGATAAAGGTCTCCCAAGCGCAAATGGCACAACTCCGATACGCGCAGTCCACAGCTGTACAAGGTCTCCAGAATGGCCCGGTTGCGCTGTCCCTCACGGGTGGAAACATCAATCGCCGCTATCAGGGCATCAATCTCTTCCACGGCCAGCACATCCGGCAGATACAGTCCCAACTTGGGCGATTCGAGCAGTTCCGTGGGATCCTGGTCGAGATAGCCGTCGATGACGAGAAAGCGATAGAACGAACGGACACCAGACAGGATACGGGCCTGTGAACGGGGATGGATGCCGATGTCGTGCAAGCCTGCCGCAAACTGTTCCAAATCGCTGACCGTCACATCCAGGTAGCAGATGTCTTCGAGTGTCAGGAACGCATACAGCTTGTCTACATCGGTCAGATAGGCTTCGACCGTATTGTCCGACAGGCCCTTTTCCAACTTAAGGTATTGCCTATACTTGATGATTATCTTTCTATATTGCTCACGAGGTTTCATTTCTTTTTCGTATCTTTGCCCGGATTTCAGAACAAAGATAGAAAAAACTGTTTGTATCACAAAAGGAATATGAAAATACAAATTATCAACGGCCCCAACATCAACCTGCTGGGGAAACGCGAGCCCTCCATCTACGGGGCGGTCTCTTTCGAAGATTACCTCAAGGAACTCAAAGACCGCTATCCAGAGGTGGAAATCGACTACTACCAGTCCAATGTGGAAGGAGAAATGATCAACAAGATTCACGAAATCGGATTCTGTTACGACGGCATCATTCTGAATGCAGGTGCCTACACCCATACCTCCATCGCCTTGCAGGATGCCCTCCGGGCAGTCACGACTCCGGCCATTGAGGTGCACATCTCGAACGTGCACCAGCGTGAGGAGTTTCGTCACAAGTCCATGATTTCGTGCGCCTGCCGGGGCGTGATCTGCGGATTCGGCCTCGACTCCTACCGACTGGCACTGGAAGCCTTTCTTTCCTCTCGCAACAACTAACCAGATTTAAGTATAGTACAATTATGATGCTCAAAAAAACTAAAATCGTCGCTTCCATTTCTGACTTGCGTTGCGACGTAGACTTTATCAGAGACCTTTTCAATGCCGGCATGAACGTGGTGCGCATGAACACGGCCCACGCCAACCGGGAAGGCTTCGAAACACTGATCCGAAATGTACGCGAGGTGTCCAACCGTATCGGCATTCTCATGGACACCAAAGGACCCGAGGTACGCACCACTGCCTGCGCCGAAGGGCCGATTGATTATACCACCGGCGACATCGTCCGCATCGTGGGCAACCCCGAACAGGCCACTACCCGTGAATGCATCTGCGTGACCTATCCTTCCTTTGTCAACGACCTCTCCGTCGGGGCCCGCGTCCTGATCGACGACGGCGACCTGGAACTGAAGGTAACCGGCAAGGACGAACACGAACTGGTCTGTGAGGTCTGCAATGATGCCACCCTCGGGAACCGCAAAAGTGTCAACGTTCCGGGTGTACGCATCAACCTCCCGTCCCTGACCGAAAAGGACCGCAACAATATTCTCTATGCCATTGAGAAGGACATCGACTTCATCGCCCACTCCTTTGTGCGCAACCGTCAGGATGTGCTCGACATCCGGGAGATTTTGGATGCCCATCACAGCGACATCAAGATCATTGCCAAGATCGAGAACCAGGAAGGCGTGGACAACATCGACGAAATCCTCGAAGTGGCCGACGGCGTGATGGTGGCCCGCGGTGACCTCGGCATCGAAGTGCCGCAGGAACGCATCCCCGGCATCCAGCGCCTGCTCATCAAGAAGTGTATCCTGGCCAAGAAACCGGTGATTGTAGCCACACAGATGCTGCACACCATGATCAACAACCCCCGCCCCACCCGTGCGGAAGTGACCGACATCGCCAATGCCATCTACTACCGCACCGACGCGCTGATGCTGAGCGGTGAGACGGCCTACGGCAAATACCCCATCGAGGCCGTGAAGACCATGACCCAGATTGCCGCACAGGCCGAAAAGGACAAGATGCAGGAGAACGACATCCCCATTCCTCTGACACCGGAGAATACGGACGTGACCAGTTTCCTGGCCCAGCAGGCCGTCAGCGCCACCAACCTGATGCCTATCCGCGCCATCATCACCGACAGCTTCAGCGGACGCACGGCCCGCAACCTGGCGGCCTTCCGCGGAAAGTACCCGGTGCTGGCCATTTGCTACAAGGAAAAGGCCCTGCGCCATCTGGCCCTGTCGTATGGTGTGGAAGCCATCTATATGCCCGAAAAGGCCAACGGACAGGCTTATTACATCGCTGCCCTGCACAAGCTGATCAATGACGGCGTACTGGGATACAAGGACATGGTGGCGTATCTGAGCGGCGGCAAGGCCCGCACCTCTTTCCTGGAAATCAACCAGGTGGATGATGTGCTGGACAAGGAAACAGAGTATGTGTTACCCAACAACAACCGCTACTTGTAGGCTATGAAAGAGACCGATGCCCTCGACGCATACATCCTTCGCCATATCGACCCGGAGAGTGACTACCTGAAGGCCCTGTACCGGGCGACGCACCTTTACCTGCTACGCCCCCGCATGGCCTCCGGACACCTCCAGGGCCGGATGCTGAAGATGTTCGTGCGGATGATACGCCCGCAGCAAGTGCTGGAAATCGGCACCTACAGCGGCTACTCCGCCCTCTGTCTTGCTGAAGGTCTGGAGGAGGGAGGACTGCTCCATACCTTCGAGATCAACGACGAGCAGGAGGACTTCACCCGCCACTGGTTAGAGGGATCGCCTTATGCCGACAAGATCCGGTTCTACATCGGTGATGCCCTGCAGCTGGTACCGCAGCTGGTACCGCAGCTGGGCATCACCTTCGACCTGGCCTTCATCGACGGCAACAAGCGGAACTATGTGGACTACTACGAAATGGTGATGGACTGTCTGCGTCCCGGCGGCTACATCATCGCCGACAATACACTGTGGGACGGACACGTGCTGGAGACAGACACTCCCTCCAGCGACACGCAGACCCTCGGCATCAAGGCCTTCAACGACCGGGTGGCCACCGACCCCCGGGTAGAGACCGTTATCCTTCCGCTGCGCGACGGGCTGACCCTATTGAGAAAGAAAGAAGAACCTTTAGAATAAAGAACAAAAATTATGGAAACAACCAGACAGAACAAAATTGCCCGCCTCATCCAGAAGGAACTGAGCGAAATCTTCCTGCTGCAGACCAAGTCGATGCACGGAGTGCTGGTATCGGTCAGCATCGTCCGTATCAGTCCCGACATGAGCTATGCCCGCGCCTACCTGAGCGTCTTCCCCTCCGAACGGAGCGAAGAGATTGTGAAGAACATCAACGCCAACATGAAGTCCATCCGCTACGAACTGGGGAACCGTCTCCGCTTCCAGCTACGCATTATCCCCGAACTGAAGTTCTTTGTGGATGACTCGCTGGACTATGCTGCCCATATCGACGAACTGTTGAAGAAATAAGCACTCCGCCGACATGAACTTTCCTTTCTACATTGCCCGCCGCTACCTGTTCTCGAAGAAGTCGCACAATGCCATCAACGTGATTTCAGCCATCTCTGTCTGCGGAGTTGCCCTGGCCACGCTGGCATTGGTGTGCACTTTGTCCGTCTTCAACGGATTCCAGGACCTGGTGGCTTCTTTCTTCACGGCCTTCGACCCGGAACTGAAGATTACGGCGGCGCAAGGGAAAGTGTTCGACGGGCAGGACCCTGCCGTGCGCCAGCTCCGCGACTGGCCCGAAGTGGCGGTCTTCTCCGAATCGGTGGAGGACAACGCCATGGTGCAGTACCAGGACCGCCAGGCCATGGTCGTCATCAAGGGAGTAGAGGACAACTTCGACCGGTTGACCCCTATTGACAGTATCCTGTTCGGAAGGGGCGAACCGCTGCTCCACGATGAAGTGGCGAATTATGCCATTCCCGGCATCCAGTTGCTCTCTACGTTGGGCACCAGCATCCGCTTCCTCGACCCGCTGGAAGTGTATGCTCCCAAGCGGGGAGCGAAGGTCAACCTGGCCAATCCGGCCGCGAGCTTCACCACCGGCTCTCTCTTCTCCTCCGGACTGGTATTTGCCGTCAACCAAGAGAAATACGATGCTTCATACATCCTTACTTCCATCAGTTTCGCCCGCCGGCTGTTCCAATATACCACCGAGGTCAGTTCCATCGGACTGAAACTGCAGCCCGGTACCGACACCGATGCTCTGCAGCGGCGCATCCAGCAAGCCATCGGCCATAAATATAAGGTAGAGAACCGCTACGAGCAGCAGGCGGACACCTACCGCATCATGGAAATCGAGAAACTCATCTCCTACCTTTTCCTGACCTTTATTCTGGCCGTCGCCTGCTTCAATGTCATCGGTTCCCTCTCGATGCTCATCATCGACAAGCGCGATGATGTGGTCACCCTGCGCAACCTGGGTGCCAGCGACCGGCAGATTACCCGCATCTTCCTGTTCGAAGGCCGCATGATTTCATTCTTCGGTGCCTTTGCGGGTATTGTTCTCGGCCTGCTGCTCTGCTGGCTGCAACAGACTTACGGACTCATCTCGCTGGGCGACAGCGGTGCCTTTGTGGTCGATGCCTACCCAGTGAGTGTCCATGCCACGGATGTGGTGCTGGTCTTCGTCACCGTCTTAGTAGTAGGCTTCCTTTCCGTGTGGTACCCGGTACAGTATCTCAGCAAACGGCTGCTGGACAAGCGGCAGTAAGGCTTATAGGGCCTCTATCTCTTCAAGAGACAGACCGGTAGATTGGGCAATGATGCTTGGAGGTATATTGTTTTGTTTCAATGTACGGGCAATCGACAGCGTTTGTTGCCTTTTTCCTTCTTCTCGGCCTTGTTCTATCCCTTGCTCTATTCCTTGCTTTATTCCTTGCTCTATTCCTTGCTCTATTCCTTGCTCTATTCCTTGCTTTATTCCTTGTTCTATTCCTTGTTTAATGCCTTTTTCTATTCCTATTTTAAGTCCTATTTCTTTTCCTTCTTCTATGGAAGCCTCGTGCACGCTCAGTGCGGTGCGATAAGCATTGAGGCTTTTCCAATACAGTTCGTGCTCTTCCTCGTTGAGAGAAGATACA
>SFDG01000025.1 GCA_004558305.1 Phocaeicola plebeius | reverse complement strand
GTGGTTGCACTTCATCAGGTCTTCATCGGTATAGCGCAGGGCGGAGAAGGAAACCGTTCCTTCGGTACGGATGAGGATGCCCTGACCCTCTGCATCGGTAAAGGCCACTTCGCGCAGACCCTCACGATTACCAGTCGACTGCGGCTTCGCATAGTCCACCTTCATGTCATCGACGGTGGTCGTGAAACGGCCCAGTGTGCAACCTTCCTTACGGTCGTTGTAGTTCTCCCACGGACCATAGGCGTAGTAGTCCACCTGGCTCAATGCACTGTTCAAGCCGCAGACCAGTCCGGCACGACGCAGTTTCTCGGTCTTGGGCTGGAGGTTCACTTCCATATCCATCGTACCGTCAGGAACGAAGGTATAGGTCACTTCCGTAGCACAGAGCGACCCGTCGCGGGTGGTCTTCACCACGATTTTACGGCCTTCCTTGGCATAAGTGCATGTTCCGGTCTCCTCCAGCCCGTTGGATGTATCCGTGAAACGGTCGTTCTCAATCCAGCGGTGGTTGTCGTAGAGGAAGCCCTGACCTTCGGCAATGACAGGATAACCGTTCATCACCAGACGGAGGAGCTGGCCCGTGCTACGACTGAAGGCAGCCTCTACCCGGCTGTTGCCCACTACCAGCTGGTCGGCTGTTTCGGCCACTTGCAGGCGGTCTTTCTTGTTGGCCTTCTCATCGAGGGCGGCCAATGCGCCACGGGCCTGGATTTCATACTGCTGTAGAGCCACTTCATGACCGGCTTCTGCCCATGTGGCGGCATCGTGGAGCGTGACGGAGAGGTTCAGCAGCACTTCGCTTCCATTGGCCCGGGCCAGGTCGGCAGGCGTGAGGTCGAGTGCAAGGGTTGTCTGTGCATCGGGAGCGACGGCAGGGAAACGGGTCTTGCCCGAGGTGTAGATGACTTTACCGTCGGCCAGCAACTGGTAGCTGTAGTCGAAAGCGTCCAAGGCGAGGAAGTCGTACGTGTTGTCCACTTCCACGCTCAACTGGCGGGTGGCAGCATCCACCTGGGCGTTCTTGAACTTCAGGTAGGCATAGACGGCCTTCACCTCTTTCAGCTTGGGCGATTCTTCGCGCGTGGCAGGGATGATACCGTTCGAACAGAAGTTGCCCTGGTGCGGGCCGGGGAAGTCATATCCGGTGCGCAAGCGATGGATGCCCTGCTTCAGTTCGGCCGGTTCGTAGATGGCCTGGTCCACCCAGTCCCAGATGGCACCGCCCACGGTCGTGGTGCTGCTTTCGATACTGTTCCAGTATTCGCGGAGGTTACCGATGGCATTTCCCATGGCATGGGCGAATTCACAGATAAACATGGGCTTGTCGAACGAATTGACATACTTGTCCATCCAGCTCATGCCCGGATACATCTTCGAATAGAAATCGCTGAAGCGGTTTCCGCCCCATGCAGTCCGGTCGCGGGTTCCTTCGTAGTGGACGGGACGGCTGTCGAGGGCATGGGCTGCATCGTAGCAGGCCTGGAAATTGCTGCCGCCGCCACATTCATTGCCGAGGCTCCAGAAGGCCACACTGGGATGGTTACGGTCGCGGAGAACCAGCCGGTCGATACGGTCCACGAAGGCAGGAATCCAGGACTCCATGTCACTGATGGACTGGTTGGCATGGTCTTCAAGGTCGGCCTCATCGCAGACATACAGACCGAAGTAGTCGAACATGGCGTACATCTTGGCCGCATTGGGATAGTGGGAAG
Source organism: Phocaeicola plebeius (assembly GCA_004558305.1). GTDB lineage: Bacteria > Bacteroidota > Bacteroidia > Bacteroidales > Bacteroidaceae > Phocaeicola > Phocaeicola plebeius_B. The sequence continues at coordinate 27,336 of SFDG01000025.1, read as the reverse complement.
TACGGATGGTATTGATATTGTTGCGCTTCATGAGCAGCACATCCTGCAACATGGATTCGGTCGTTACGGCACGGCCATAGACGGGATCGGTATCGTGACGGTTCACGCCTTTGAAGAAGACGCGCTGCCCGTTGATGTAGACGATGGAACCACGGATTTCTATGTGGCGGAATCCATACTTGGTGGAGAAAGCCAGTTCGTCCTTGCCGCCTTCGCGCTGTACGACATGTACGGTATAGAGGGTCGGAGTCTCGGCTGTCCACGGCGATACGCCTTTCAAGGGCAGGGAGACACTGGCCTTGGCCAGGGCCTCTTTGGCAGAGAAGCTGACGGTCTGCTCGGATTCGGCCACTGCCTTTCCTTGCGGGTCGATCAGACGGACCACGAGCTGCTTCTCGCCCGACAGCAGGTCGCGGTTGTCGAGGGTAAGGGCGACATTCATCGTCCCGTCCTTGTAGCCCGATTCGGGACGCAGGTCGGCCGTGATGTAATGGTCGCGTACACTCACTTTCGGAGTGACATACAGACAGACATCGCGGAAGATACCGCTCATGCGGAACATGTCCTGACACTCCAGATACGAACCGTCACTCCAGCGGAACACCTGGACGGCCAGCCGGTTGCGTCCGGCACGAAGGTACTTGCTGAGGTCGAACTCAGCCACGTTGTTGGCACCCTGGGTGTAGCCGACATACTGTCCGTTCAGGTAAACAAAGGCGGCACTGTAGATACCTCCGAAATGGATGAAGGTACGTTCCTTTTCCCAGCCCTGGGGCAAGTCGAAGAATCGGACATACGTACCTACAGGATTGATGCCGTAGTTCTTGCCGCCATCGTTGAATCCCTTGCGGGCATTGATGTACGGAGGGGTATTGGAGTGCGGATATTCCACATTGCAGTAGATGGGGCGGTCGTATCCTTGCATTTCCCAGTTGGAGGGAACGGGAATCTCGTCCCAGCCACTGACATCATAGTCTTCCTTATAGAAATCCAGCGGACGCTGGTCGGGTTCGGGCACGAAATGGAATTTCCACTGCCCGTTCAGAGAGCGGACCAGCGAACTGCGGGTGTCCACCCACGGAGTACGGTAAAAACCGGCATCGGCCGTCATGGCCGCTTCGGTGGCATACGGAGTATAGGTGGCATGGGCCGGTTCCTTGTTCTCTTCGAAACGGGCTTCGTCCTCCCAGATGACTTTCGGACGCATGGCATTCTCTGCTTCTGCCCCTTCGGGAAGGGCCATCGGGCTGACCGTAATGCGGAACTGGGCGGCCTGGTCGGCTGTAGCCTTGGCCTTGCTCACCAGTACAGGCTTGCCGGCGGCACTGATGGAAAGGGCCAGTTCGGGACTGTTGGTAGGAACCAGCAGCACGGCATCGCCGGCAGGTACCAGCATCCAGAGCTGCGATTCGTCGGAGCCGTTGTTCTCGGTCACGCCCAGTGCCTTGTCCGCACGGGCATGCAACGAGCGGTTTTCAAAAGGATTGATGAAGCGGAAGCTCCCCGAAAGGCCGCCTACGCCCCATTGTTGGAACTGGTCGGTCGGCTCCTGCCCCACCAAAGCGGCAGTAGCGCTGCCCGACTTATATCCCAGTACCTTGCCGGGATATTTCACGGAACAAACCTGGTAGAGTTTGTCTTTGGCAAAAGTCGTCTGTGCCGACAGCCTGCCGACAGCCAGTGCCAGCAGGACCACCAAAGATAAGATAACGTTTCGTGTCATGGTAATAAGAGATTTAATGATTAAACAGACAATCGTCGGCCACCATTTCCTTCCTCAGGGAATGAGCAGCTGCTTGAGCTGTTCGAGGTCGCCGTTGAATACATTCAAGTCCACCCGTTCGTCGATACCCGGCAACCGCCCCACATCGGTATGCTGCCAGAAGGTCCATTTCCCGCTGTACTCCACCGAATCCACATAATAATGGGCAATCCAGTAGGGATAGGCATTGAAAACGGAATCGTTCAGATAACGGTTCTTGAACTTGTAGGAAGTGTAGAGGATGGGCTTCACCTTGTAGTGCTGCTCCACGCGGTCCAGCCACCGCTTGAGGTTGGTGCGGAGGCTTTGTTCATCGCTGCCCCGTTTCTCGATGTCGAGCACGGGCGGCAGGTCGCCGGCCTCCAGCTTCACCGAACGGATAAAGAAATCAGCCTGGCGGATGGGGTCGGTCTTGGGATTGAAGAAATGATAGGCCCCCCGTATGAAGCCATACCTGCGGGCCATGTCAAAGTTGTGCAAAAAAGTAGTGTCGCTGAAATCGCCTCCCTCCGACGCCTTCATGAAAACGAAACGGATAGGCGAAGGAGCCACCTGGGTATGCTGCAGTTGCGCCCAGTCGATGTCGCCCTGATGATGGGACACATCGAAGCCGTGGACGGAAAAGCCCGACGGCAGACAGACGCCATAGGCCTTGGTGCCGTAGCAGGGTTTCCAGCGATAGGAAAACGGGCGGATGCAACACACATAAAAGCCCAGCACGAACACGGCGGCACCAATGCCCATCAGCACGTATTTCGCCCACTCCGGCATTTCCTGCCGCTTCGCCGTATCCTTCCCCCTCCGGGATTTCGGAGCGGAAGTGCTCTTCCTGCGCGAGGCGGCGCGAGCAGACTCGGAGGAGCCGGCCACCTTTCTTTTGCGAGGTGAAGCGGGCTTGCGTGTCAGAGGGTTCCCCGACGGGGATGTTGCTTGCACCATGTTGGTTGGGGTTAGAGGAATGTACGAGGGATGTGTCAACGCAAAAGCAGCCTGTCATTTTACTTGTCATTCTGAGCGTAGCGAAGAATCCGTAAAGCGTCAGCAACGACATTCAGATTTTTCGCTTTGCTCAGAGTGACAATCTATAGGTGCAGATGAAGATGGCAACCCTCGTGGGATGTCATTCTATAAAAATCACTTCTGCTGTTCGTACTGCAGGGTCTTGGTGGTCTGGTCGCAGACCTCCGTAGGACCGAAGTACTGGATAGGACCGGGGTAAACATACGCCGTTTCCTTGGCCCACGTTTCGCGTGCAGCAGCAAATGCCTGGAAAGGAGCACCGTCCAGTTTCACCAAAGCCTTCTGGATAACGGGCTTCAGTTCGCCGTTGCGGCGTTCCATGTTCATCATCATGGTGATGGGCACACCGCCAGCAATCCATTCAGCAGCCGGAGCAGTCGTATTGCGTACGGAAGACATGTAGCCGGTCTTGCCGTTGGCAATCAGCATAGAAGCCGTGAAGCCAAGCGAGTAGCAGTAGTCAGCGTCGAAGTTCGACGGAGCAGCGCAGCGTCCTTCGTAGCCGAAGAAGTGATGCTGGGCAGCGAACTTGCCGACAAACTTGCCTTCCTTCTTCCATTCAGCCAACTTGTTGCCGACCATTTCAGACAGCAGCTTTTCCGTTTCGATGAGCGAAACCTGTACGTTGCCGTGCGGGTCGCGGTCGAGAGAGAGCTGACGGGCTACGCCTTCGGGCAGCGAAGCATAGATGGCCGCATTTTCGGGAGTCAGCTTGCTGATGATGTATTCACGCTGCTGTGCACGTTCGATGCCGGCGAATTCTGCGCCGTTGGCAGCGAGGAAGTCGTTCAGTTCGGCAATCAGGCGTTTCATGGCAGGAACGAACTCAATCAGACCTTCCGGAATCAGTACGGTACCGAAGTTGTTGCCGTCGGCAGCACGGTCAGCCACCACCTTTGCAATATAGGTGACAATGTCATCGAGCGACATGTTCTTGGCTTCCACTTCTTCCGATACGATACAGATGTTCGGCTGTACCTGGAGGGCGCATTCCAATGCGATATGGGAAGCGGAGCGGCCCATCAGCTTGATGAAGTGCCAGTACTTGCGGGCCGAATTACAGTCGCGTTCGATGTTACCGATTACTTCCGAATAGGTCTTGCAGGCCGTATCGAAGCCGAAAGAAGTCTCGATCATGTCGTTCTTCAAGTCGCCGTCGATGGTCTTCGGGCAACCGATTACCTGTACGCCGTAGTTCTTGGCAGCATAGTATTCAGCGAGTACGCAAGCGTTGGTGTTGGAGTCGTCACCGCCGATGATCACCAATGCCTTGATACCCAATTCCTTCAGGATTTCATAACCCTTCTCGAACTGGTCTTCCTTTTCCAGTTTGGTACGGCCCGAGCCGATGATGTCGAAACCGCCCGTATTGCGGTATTCGTCGATGATGTCGGCAGTCAGTTCCTTGTACTTATGGTCTACCAGGCCGCCGGGACCCAGGATAAAGCCATACAGCTTGTTGGCCGGATTGAGTTTTTTGATACCGTCGAACAAGCCGGAGATTACATTGTGTCCGCCGGGAGCCTGGCCACCCGAAAGGATGACGCCCACATTCATGGGAGCAAATTCCTTGGCTTCGCCTTCCACCAGCTTCAGCAACGGCATTCCGTACGTGTTGGGGAACAGTTTCTTGATTTCTTCCTGGTCAGCTACCGACTGAGTAGGTTCGCCTTCCTGTACCTGAACGGCACCCAGCAACGCTTTCGGCAGTTTCGGCTGATAAGCAGCTCTTGCAATTTGTAATGCACTTTTTGTCATAATCGTCAGTATTTCTTTTTAATAAAGGTGTTTTCAATCTATCTTTCTGCAAATATAGCGTTTTTTTGAAAAACGTGAAAGAATATAATAAAAAAAGTGTTTCCTAAAACACGACTGAGCCTTTTCGGAGTCAGAAAAGATGCAACTATCCAGTTCCCCCACTTGCCTTCTTGACCAGATTGAAACGTCGTCTTTGTTCCATCCGCACGTACTACTTACCGACAAAGCAAAAAGCCGCATAAGAGTCCTCATCGGAAGGCTTCGGGATATCGACCGACGAAGGTCGGTCAATCGAGCAACGTATGTCAATCATTCGTCCGACGAAGGTTAGCCAATCGACTGACGATGGTCGGTCGATTTCCGGAAGCCCTCTGAACACGGGATGCAGATGCCGGTTCTTCCGGTTCCAAAGCCTATCCGTGAGGCAAGAAGCGACGGCATCGCTGCAGGCCCGCAGCACAACCTGCACCGGCACCTGCAGCATTTCTTCCGGTTTTCTTCAATAATTCCAAAGAATTGAGTATCTTTGCAATTTAAAAGATAAACAGAATGACTGGAAACCATTAAAATTGACTGATATAACATGAAGAAAATGTTAATTGCAGCTGCCGCCTTACTGGCTGCAGCACAAGTGGGGGCACAAACCCCGCCGCTTTGGATGAGATACAGTGCCATCTCACCGGATGGCTCTACCATTGCCTTTGCCTACAAGGGCGACGTGTTTACCGTGCCTGCTGCAGGGGGAACAGCCCGGCAGCTCACTTCGAACGCCGGATTCGACAGCCGGCCGATATGGAGTCCCGACGGGCAACAGATTGCGTTCGCCTCCGACCGGATGGGCAGTCTGGACATTTTCGTCGTAGACGCACAGGGAGGGACTCCCCGACGACTGACCACCCACTCGGGCAGCGAAACGCCCGTTGCTTTCAAGGACAACCATACCGTGCTGTTCAGTGCCTCCCTACAGCCGGACATCCACGACCGGCAGTTCCCCTCGGCCCAATTCCCGCAGGTGTACGAAGTGAGCACGGAAGGCGGCCGTCCCCGGCTGTTCTCGTCGCTTCCCATGGAGAATATCTCCTTCCGTCCCGGCGACACCGGGCAGTGGCTGTACCACGACAAGAAAGGGTATGAAGACCCGTGGCGCAAGCACGAGCAGGCTTCCATCAGCCGCAACGTATGGTTGTGTACCGACAACGGGGAACGGAGCTTCCGCCAGCTGACCACCTTCGCAGGCGAAGACCGGAATCCGGTATGGACACCCGACGGAAAGTCTTTTTATTATTTGAGCGAGGAGAAAGGGGCTTCGAACATTTTCTGCCGCCCGATTGACGGAACATCGGCCACGCAGATAACCCACTACGAGAAGAATCCGGTGAGATTCCTGAGTGTCGCTTCTACCGGCACGTTGTGCTATGGATGGAACGGCGAAATCTATACCTTGGCCCCGGGCGGACAGCCCAGCAAGGTGAAGGTGGACATCAAGGCCGACTCGAACGACCGCGACTTGCTGAAACAGACCCGCACGCAGGGGGCAACCGAAATGGTGCCTTCGCCGGAGGGCAAGGAAGTGGCGTTCGTGCTGCATGGCGACGTGTATGTCACTTCTACCGAATACGGCACTACCCGCCGCATCACCAACACGCCCCAGCAGGAGCGGAACGTTCAGTTCTCGCCCGACGGACGCAGCCTGGCGTATGCTTCGGAACGGGACGGGGTATGGCAAATCTACCAGACCTCTTTGACGAACAAGGAAGACCAGCTCTTTACGTATGCGAACGATGTCCGCGAGGAACGGCTGACGATGTCTGACCGCACTTCGTTCGAGCCGAAGTACAGTCCCGACGGCAAGGAAATCGCTTTCCTGGAAGACCGGACAGCCATCCGGGCCATCAACCTGAAGACAAAAGCGGTACGCACGGTCATGGAAGGCAAGTACCAGTATTCCTACAGCGACGGTGACCAATGGTTCGAATGGAGCCCCGACAGCCGGTGGATCCTGTCGGACTATATCGGGACAGGCGGCTGGAACAACAAGGATGTGGTGCTGCTGAACGCTTCCGGCAACGGCGAGATGCACAACCTGACGCAAAGTGGCTACAACGATGGAAGTGCCCGCTGGGTGCTGGGCGGAAAAGCCATGGTCTGGCAGAGCGACCGGGCCGGCTACCGCAGCCACGGCAGCTGGGGTGCGGAGCAGGATGCCTATATCATGTTCTTCGACGCGGAGGCTTACGACCGTTTCTGCCTGAGCAAGGAAGATGCGGAACGGGTAGAAGAAGCGGAAAAGAAGGAGAAGGAGGACGAAAAGAAAGCGGAAGAAACGGGCAAGAGCAAGAAAGAGAAAAAGGCCGACGGCAAAAAGGACAAGGCCGATAAGGAGGACGAGGTAAAGCCGCTGGTGTTTGACCTGGACAACTGCCGCGACCGGGTGAAGCGACTCACGGTCAATTCGTCTCATCTCGGCGATGGTTTCCTGTCTTCAAAAGGGGACAAATTCTACTACCAGTCCCGCTTCGAACAGGGATATGACCTGTGGGTACACGACCTGAAAGAGAATTCCACCAAGATTCTGCTGAAAGGGGCCGGCAGCGGACTGCTGAACGCAGACAAGAAGAAAGAGCATCTCTACCTCTGCACGGGCAGCGGACTGAAGAAAATCAAGCTGGAAGACGGCAAGGCAACGGACATTTCGTTCAAGGCGCGGTTCGACTATTGTCCGGCTGAAGAGCGGGCGTATCTCTTCGAGCATGCTTGGAGACAGGTGCAGGACAAGTTCTATGTAGAGAACCTGCACGGTACCGACTGGGCCTACTACCGCGAGAACTACGAACGGTTCCTCCCCTACATCAACAACAACTATGACTTTGCCGAAATGCTGAGCGAGATGTTGGGCGAACTGAACGGCTCGCATACGGGCTGCCGGTATTACAGCGACAAGGATGTACTGCCGACCGCTTCGCTGGGTGTCTATTTCGACACGGCATACGAAGGTGACGGACTGCGGATTGCTGAAATCATCGCCAAAAGCCCGCTGACCCTGATGAAGACCGAGGCCTGTGCTGGTTGCATCATCGAGGCCATCGACGGAACTCCTGTCCGCAAAGGGGAGGACTATTACCCGCTGCTGGAAGGCAAAGTGAACGAGAAAATCCGGCTGGACCTCTATAACCCGGCCACCCAGAAACGCTTTACGGCCACCATCAAGGGACTGGGCAGCGGACAGCTGGGCGAACTGCTGTACCAGCGGTGGGTGGAACGCAACCGGGCAGAAGTGGAACGCCTCTCGGAAAAGCGTGTCGGCTATGTGCACATCAAAGGCATGGACAGCCCCAGCTTCCGCACGCTCTACAGCGAACTGCTGGGACGCTACCGCAACTATGACGCGGTGGTCATCGACACCCGTCACAACGGGGGCGGCTGGCTGCACGATGATGTCGTCACCTTGCTGTCCGGCAAGGAGTACCAGCAGTTTGTACCCCGCGGACAATACATCGGCAGCGACCCGTTCAACAAATGGCTCAAGCCGTCGTGCATGCTGGTCTGCGAAGACAACTACAGCAATGCCTGCGGCACACCGTGGGTGTACAGGACCTTAGGCATCGGCAAACTGGTGGGCACCTCCATTCCGGGCACGATGACGGCTGTCTGGTGGGAACGGCAGATGGACCCCACATTGGTGTTCGGCATCCCGCAAGTGGGCTGCAGGGACATGAACGGCGTGTATTCGGAAAACACATCTGTCGATCCAGACATCGAAGTGTTCAACCGTCCTGAAGAGCATCTGAAGGGCATCGACAAGCAGCTGGAAACGGCTGTACGGCTGATGCTGGAAACTATCAAGAAACCGCGATTATGAACCGTATCTATCCATTCATGCTGGCAGTGGCCCTGAGCGCCACTGCCGCTTTCTTGCCGTTGCAGGCTCAAGAAACCGGTTACTTCCTGCACACGGTCGGCAAGGGACAAAGCCTCTACTCGATTGCCAGCATGTACCATGTATCCATCGATGACATCGTACGGCTGAACCCCGGCAGCGATGCCAAGATCCGGGCCGGACAAGCCTTGAAGATTCCGCAGGCGGCCACCGACAACACCCGGCAGAAGCAGTTCCACACCATTCAGGCGGGCGAAACGCTTTACCAGCTGACCGTGAAATACCAGGTCAGTGCCCCTGCCATCTGTGCGGCCAATCCCGGGCTGAGCGCGAACAACTTCCGCATCGGACAGGTCATTGTCATTCCTTCGGAAACGGCCTCGGCACCGACTGCGGCTGCGACGACCGAACCTTCCACGCCTGCTGCCCGTCAGGACAGGGGATGGAAGACCATGCACAAGGTGGAGAAGAAAGAGACCATCTTCAGTATCAGCCGGCAATACGGCATCACCCAAGAGGAACTGATGGCTGCCAATCCGGAGCTGCGTACCAACAAGTTGAAGAAAGGGTCGTTCCTGTTCATCCCTTATGCCAAAAGTGAGTCGCCGGCCGCTCCCGCAGCACCGGCCGCCGCACCGACCAACGAGGAATTGTTCAACCAAAGCCGCCCGGCTGTTGCCCATGGGGGCAAGCACCTGAAGGCCGCGTTGCTGTTGCCCTTTACGGGAGCCAACGGCAGCAAGGACGAAGAACAGGTGCGGATGCTGGAGTTCTATGAAGGATTCCTGCTGGCCGCCGACAGCCTGAAACGGCAAGGGGTGTCCATGGATATCTATACGTATGACACCAAGGGCAGCCAACAGGTGGTGAAGCAACTGATAGCCGGCCCGCAACTGAAGGAGATGGATGTGGTTTTCGGACCCAACCAGACAGAGGCTACCCAGGCCCTCGCCGAATTTGCCCGAAAGAACCAGACACGACTGGTCGTTCCGTTTGCCAACAAGGTAGAGGAAGTGTTCAGCAATCCGTATGTCTATCAGGTGAATACCCCCCAGTCTTATCTCTACTCGGAGGTCTATGAACATTTCATCCGCCGTTTCGGCAAGACCAATGTGGTCTTCCTGAGCGACGGGGCCAGCAAGGAGAAGGACGAATTCCTGAAAGGAATGAAGGAGGAACTGAAGGCCAACGGCATCGCTTTCCGACAGGTGCAACTGGACGGGGAGGTGGACGGCACCAAGGTCATTGCGGCCATGGACACGCTGCGGCAGAATGTCTTTATCCCTACCTCGGGCAGCAATACGGCCTTGATACGCCTGCTGCCTCATCTCACCCTGGTGCGCCGCGAGCATCCGAACTTCGACATGCACCTGTTCGGCTATCCGGAATGGCAGACCTACACGAACGAGCACCTGGCCAGTTTCTACGAACTGGACACCTATTTCTATTCCTCGTTCTACACGAACAACCTGTTTCCTGAAGCCGTCCGCTTCATCTACAACTACCGCCGCTGGTACAGCAAGGACATGCGGAACACCTTCCCCAAGTATGGAATGCTGGGATTCGACATCGGCTATTTCTTCCTGAAAGGGCTGACAGAACAGGGGAACAAGCTGGAGGAGCAGCTGGACCAGGTGCGGGTGGTACCCATCCAGACCGGCTTCAAGTTCGAGCGGGTGAACAACTGGGGGGGATTCATCAACCGGAAGGTGTTCTTCGTGCATTTCACCAACGACTATGAACTGGTCAAGCTCGATTTCGAATAAACATAACCCTTTGAACTGGAGACAATGAACAAATATCTTCTCACCGCCATGCTGGGGGCGCTGCTCGTTGCACTGCCCGCCCGCGGCCAACTGCAAGAAAGTCGCTCCAACTGGGCTGTAGGAGTCAATGGAGGAGTCAACCTCAACTCGGTCAGCTTCGAGCCACGCATCAAGCAGGCTTCGTATATGGCCCCGGTGATGGGCTTCACGGCCCGCTACATCTCGGAAAAGTACTTCAAGATGATCTGCGGCATCCAGGCGGAAGTGAACTATTCGGCCCATGGATGGAAAGAAAAGATTGAAGACGGCAGCGGGGACACTTATCACCGACAAATGAACTATGTGGAAATCCCGTTGCTGGCCCACTTGGCCTTCGGCAAGGACGGAAACCGAGGCACTCGGTTCGTCCTGAACCTGGGGCCGCAGATCGGCATCCTGCTGAGTGAAAAGGAAGTGAAAAGTGACCCGTGGAACCCCGACCAGCGCGCCAACGGTGTCGTGCAGCAATACGGCTACATGGCCGACCGGAAATTCGACTATGGCATTACGGCCGGAGCCGGACTGGAAGTCATGACCGGCATCGGGCATTTCATAGCAGAAGCCCGTTATTATTACGGACTGAGCGACTTTTACAACAATTCGAAAAAGGATCCTTTCTCCCGTTCCGGCCATTCTGCCGTCGTGGGAAAGGTGACATATTTGTTTGACCTTAGCTTTTGAGATAGAATGATAAAACTGATTTCATGGAATGTCAACGGGCTGCGTGCCTGTTGTGACAAAGGCTTCCGGGAGACTTTCGCCTCCCTTGATGCCGACTTTTTCTGCTTGCAGGAGACCAAACTGCAGGAAGGACAAATCGACCTGGCTTTCGATGGCTATACATCGTACTGGAACTACGCCGAGAAAAAAGGCTATTCGGGTACGGCCATTTTCACGCGCCACCAACCGCTTTCAGTGCGGTATGGCATCGGGGTGGAACCGCATGACCACGAGGGACGGGTCATCACCCTGGAAATGCCTGCATTTTACCTCGTCACGGTCTATGTACCCAATTCGCAGGACGGACTGAAACGTCTGGACTACCGGATGACATGGGAAGAGGATTTCCGCCAGTACCTGCTGGAACTGGACCGTCAGAAGCCTGTACTGGTATGCGGGGACCTGAACGTAGCCCATCGGGAGATTGACCTGAAAAACCCGAAAAGCAATCGCATGAACGCCGGATTCACCGACCAGGAGCGGGAGAAATTCCAGGTGCTGCTGGATGCCGGATTCGTGGACACCTTCCGCCACTTCTATCCGGATCAGGAGGGTAGCTATTCGTGGTGGTCGTACCGATTCAAGGCCCGCGAAAAGAATGCCGGCTGGCGTATCGATTATTTCCTGGCTTCCCGGCGGTTGACGGAACAGCTGAAAGGGGCATCAATCCATACGGAGATTTTCGGCTCCGACCATTGTCCGGTGGAAGTGACGGTTGACTTATGAAACGGATGATCCTGTTCGTAGTGGCCAGTCTGACTCTGTTCCTGACCGTTTCGGCACAAGGCATGGAAGCGGGAGGCAGCCGGAAGACTGTCCGCCACTCCGGCGATGTGGTATCGGTAGTGCTTCCTGCGGCAGGAGCGACGGCCTTGCTGCTGTACAAGGACGGAGAGGGACTGAAACAGGCAGCCCTCGCGGGAGCCACCACATTGGCGGCCACCATCCTGCTGAAACAGACGGTCAAGAAAGAACGGCCGGACGGTACGGACAACCAATCGTTTCCCTCGCGCCATGCGGCTGTAGCGTTTGCAGCCGCCACCTTCCTGCAACAACGTTACGGATGGACATGGGGAGCACCTGCCTTGACTGCAGCCACTTATATCAGCTGGACGCGGGTATATGGGAAAAAGCATGACGTATGGGATGTGGCGGCCGGAGCGGCCATCGGGGCGGGAAGTTCTTTCCTGTTTACCCGCCGCTTTGCACGTGAGCATCGGCTCACCCTCTGCCCTACCGCAAACGGTATTTACGCTTCCCTGCAATTCTGACAGGGAAGCGTTTCCTTTCTTTACTTAATGACCAAAATGGGCGTATCGGAATGGAACACCATCCGACGGGCAATGCTGGGATTGAACAGCTGGGCAAAAATGTTCCGCTTGTAGTTCGTGATGCACAAGACATCAATCTGCTCGCTACGGACATACTCGTCAAGATGGTTGAGCAAGTGGTCTTCATCGATGAGCGAATAACTGATGTCCAACTGTGGATACTGCTTCTGGAAATATTCCTTGATACCGGCCAGCTTGATTTCGTTCCAGGTACGGCGGTTCTCTTTCGTATTGAGATGGACAAAGGAAACCGCGAAATGATACGTGCTGAATGTCCGTATCAGGGCATCGAAAGCCATCAGGTCACGCTGGTCGAAATTAGTAATCAAGGCCACCTTATGAGTGGTTTCCAGCACCTTGGCAGGTGCATTCTCCGGAATGGCATAAACGAAGACAGGGCAGCGGTCGATGACCTCAGCCGTCACGCTGCCAATGAGGTCAAGGTCCTTCTGGCTTTCGCCACGGGTACCCATCACTACCAGCAACGGGCGTTTTGACTTGGCATAGCGCAGGATTTCCTCTTCCGGAATACCTTCGCGCAACAGGCAGGAATACTTGACCTTCGGGTAAACCCCGCTCAAGATATTCGCATCGACCTGCTTGGTCAGCTGGTCGATCTGCTGGTGGGTGGAAGTGGCCAGTTCCCTCATGCCGGCCGCTTCGCTGGCAAAGGGCGGAATATGGTAGCCATCCGTGACATACTGCAGGCTGGGCATATGAATGGGACTGAAATACACGTGCAACAGCACTACCTCTGCCTTCAGATTGGCAGCAATGTGGAAGGCAGCGTCGCAGGCCTTGAGCGAATAGGCAGAAAAGTCCACCGGAACAAGTACCCGCCGGGGAGGAGCGGATTCTTCACTGCTTTTCTCGTCCAGGATTTCCAAGGACAGCCACTTCGCACTTTCAATGATTTTCAGCGCGTGCGGCAGGTCGCTTTCCTTGATACGGACACGCACACCGGAAGAGATGACCGGCTGAATCAGATTGACATTGTGGATAGAGGCATCTATCCCTTCACTTTCGAGTACAGATTTCAGGATTTGAGCCTTCGAAAAGGTCAAAATAGCCAAAGTTACTAATTTTTCTTCCATAGTTTAGTCAGTTATTGAAAGGTGAAACAATACAGATTCCGGACCTGCCGGAACCTGTTGAAGCTATTTGAAGCTGTTATCTCGCGGTCTCTTCACGCAAAATGGCCAATGCCTTGTCGAGGACAGTGGTATCGTCCAGCATGACCAATCCGCCGTCAGGACCGGGTTCCAGATGGATGCCCACGCTCTTGCCGTCCTTGAAGTTGTGTCCGCCGAAGAAATTACGGACAGTTTCCACACTCAGATTCAGTTCGTCGGCAATGCGGTGCATGCTGCCCTCAGGCAATGAATCCTTGATTTTGCGCAATTCGTTAAAAGTTATTGTTCTGATCATCGTACTTCTTTTTTTAATCGTTTATACTTACATATTATTCACGATATAAAAGTACGAAAACTATTAGGATTTCGCAAACAAATCCATGATTTTTTCCTCTTTTTCACTGAATGGGGACAATCTGCCTCAGAAATGGGAAAGACCGGCCTTGATCATACCGGCTACGACTGCATAGAAATAGGTCAGCAGAAGCACAGAATGCAGCAACAGGATATCTTCCACTTCATAGCCGCCGCCGGTATAGTAATCGGAAACATACTGCGGACGACGAAGGAACTGACGCTGCAGACGGGCATAGAGCAAATAGACAAGACAGGCGATGAGTACCCCTGCTACGGCTCCGCACAGAATGTCGCCGGGATAATGGACTCCCAGATACATCCGCGAATACGAGGGGATGCAGGCCCAGATGAACAGACTGAAGGTCAGCATTTTCCGTCGTACAGCCAATGCTATGAAGGTAGCTACCGTAAAGGTATTGGCAGCATGGCTGGAGATGAATCCGTAGGCCCCTCCACGATACCCGTTGACGATATGTACCAGCGGCTGGAGCGCAGGTTCCTGCGTCGGGCGGAAACGATGGAAGTAGGGTTTGCACAAGCCGGAAGCAAACTGGTCGGACAAGGTGATGCACAGGGCCAGCATCAGTAGCATGAGCAAGGCTGGTACCGGCTTGTTGTTCTTGAAAATGACATACAACAACAGGGCAGCCACAGGAATCCATGTCTTCGTGTCCGTGACGACCCACATGAATCCGTCCCAAAACAAGTTATGACAGCCGTTGATGGCCAACAGCATTTCCTTGTCCCATTCTACCAGTTGTTGTATGTCAGTCATTGCTTATTGGTTGGTTGATGTTCAAATGGTTTCGATAGCCGAAGCAGGGAGCCAGCCCTTCTTGCCGTCTGCCAGACGGACTTCCTTCCATTCTTTCATGGAATTGTCCTCGACAAAGACTTTCGTCCCTTCGTGCAGGACAAACAGGTCCGTACCGCTCTCATTCGGAGTGCTCTTGACGGTCACACTGGGAGCCATGACAATGGCTCCTTCACGGCGTTCCTGCTCGCTTTTCTGGGCATGGGCAAACAGGTTGGAACAGCCACAGACGACCAGCATCAGTACGGCTCCGAGGAAACCGACTTTTTTCCAGACTATACGACGGCTGAACAGGTACACAGCCAGTCCGGCCAGCAACAGCCAGAACGACCCGATGGCCAGACGGCTCCAGGAACGTTCGCCCAGGCTGTTCACCAACGCGTGGTACCACGTCACGATGAACACTTCCGTAGTCGGGACAATCTGGTCGACCGACTTGCTTTTGGCCATTTCCAGATTGAAACGGATATCGGCATCGCCGGGCCGCAGCAGCAAGGCACGCTCATAGTTCAAGACGGCCTTGGCGATATGCTGGCTCTTATAGTAACTGTTGCCAAGATTGTAATAGACATCAGCCGACTCACCTTCCGTGGCCAGCAGTTCCTCATACTGGCGGATGGCCTCCTCGAACTGGTTCTGCTGGTACGCTTCATCGGCTGTCTGCTTGGTGGCAGCGGCCATCAGGCCCTGCACGAAGCCGGCTACCAGAAGAAACAGGATGATTGTTTTTTTCATACGCTTCACTCTCCTACCCGATTATTTATGTTTGATACTGTTTTCCATTTTGCTGATTACCTCCACCGAAGCGGCATAGACCTTGTCCATCGCTTCGTTCTCGTTGCCCGGTGCATAGCGGGCCAGCTCACACTCGTTCAAGGCGGCGATAAAGTCCTGAATGAGTTCGGCAGCCACGCCGTGTCCGGCCAGTTCCGCCTCGATATTGTCCTTCGACAACTGGGAGACAGGCATATTCAGCTTGTCACTCATGTAGCCCCAAAGTGCCTTCAGCACTTCATCATAGAACTCATTCTTCTTGTTCGCAGCCAAGAGCTTGCCTGCCTGCTTCATGCGGCGCGCCGCCACCTTGTTGGCCTTTTTCGTCTTCACGCGGGCCACGTTGGCATTCTCCTGCGCCTGTTTGCGGAAATAGACCACAAAGGCGGCAAAAAGCAGGAAAGGCAGAAGATAGGCAGCCCAGTAGCGTCCCGTACCGAACAGGTAATCTCCTTTCCGGGAGAAGGTGGTTTCGCCCATCTTGATGAAACGGATATCCTGGCCGATGACCTTCACGCTTTCCTTGTTCGTAAAGTCAGCGACCACCTGTCCGGCATTCCCCTGTCCTTTGGCCACCTTGATCGGATAGGCCTCGGTCTTCAGGGTCTTGTAGGCATTGGCCTGTACATCGAAATAGGTGAATTCTACAGGAGGAATGGTAAAGTCGCCTGCATGGCGCGGGATAGCCAGGTATTCGATACTCTTCGAACCGCTCACGCCGGCACTGGTCACATCGAAGTTGTTCGTCACTTTCGGATCGTACACCTCGAAGTCTTCAGGGAACTTCACCTCCGGAGTACCGACCAGCTTCAGATTACCCGACCCGCTGAGCGTCAGTTTGAGCGTAATGGCATCGTTGGTCTTCACCTCCTGGGCATTGATGGAGGATGTCAGGTTGAACTGTCCCACTCCGCCGGAGAACCCTGCCGGTTTGCTCGGCAGCGGGTCGACCTGGATGGTCACCTTCGGGGTCTGGATTTTCTTCTTTACTTCCACTATGCCGCCCCCGTTGAAGAAGGCATCGAACGGATCGTCCGACATCTGTACGCGCTGGGCGATGATACCTTCGAACTCTACCGACGGAATATCCAGTTTGCCGGTCTGCTGGGGGAAGAGGACGAACTGCCTCCACACGATGGTCTTGTAGTTACGGCCCTTGTAGTGCTCCAGCCGCCATTCTTTCTGACTGGGCAAATCGATTTCCTGGGAATGGAAACCCTTCAAGTCCGAAATGTTTCCCAGCAACTGCCGCAGGTCAAGGGTCGTATAGACCTTGTAGGTCAGCAGAATGGCCTCCTGCTCATGGACATGCGTCTTGCTGGCTGTTGTCGTGAAGAACAGGTCATTGGGGGATATGTGCCCCTGAGCCGACTGCGAGCGCGACACGTTGCCCGTGGCGGCAGTGCCGGCTTCGTCTGCCTGGTCTTTCGGCAAAACCTTAATGGTCAGTGCGTTCGAGAAGTATTTCTCGTTGTCCACTTCGATGCTGGCGGCAGGGATGGTGTAGGACCCCGCCTCTCCTGCCATCAGAATGTACGTATAGGTAACCGAACTGCTCGATGACATTTTTCCGTTGACAATCTGCGTACTGCTCTGCATCGAACGGGTAGGTCCCATCAGTACGTCGAACCCTTTGCTCATGGACGGGGCCCGGAAATCTTTTCCTTTTTGGGTATTCACGGTAAAGGTCAGGCGGAACTGGTCGCCGCTGACCACCACATCGGGAGCATCGGCTGTCAGCGTCACTTTGTCAGCCCAGACCTGGCTCGCAAACGCGAACACCATCAGGAAGAACATCAGTTTTCTCATGCTATTCATTTTATTCATTATTCATTTTCTGTACCGCCCGTCTTTACCAGTCCTTCTCCAGTTTCTTGCCTCTCACTTGAATGGCCTTCTTCACCTTGTCCTGCACATTCTTCTCGTCCTGCATCACGGCATTGAGCAACTGCTCCGCATTTTCCTTGGACATCTGGTCCTGATTCTGCTGCTGCTGTTGTTGCTGCTGTTGCTGCTGGTTCTGGTCCTGTTGGTCCTGGTTCTGTTGCTGGTCGTCCTGCTTCTGGTCCTGCTTCTGCTGGTTCTGGTCCTGGTTCTGCTGGTCTTGCTGCTGGTCTTTCAACAGTTTCTGGGCCAGTGCCAAGTTGTAACGGGTCTCATCATCGTGCGGATTGTTGCGCAACGACTGCTTGTAGGCTTCAATGCACTGGGGATATTGCTTCGAGGACTGCAGGATTACCCCCATATTATGGAAAATCTGCGCCAGCTTTCCTTTGTCCGTCTCCAGCCGGGAAGCCGCCTCAAACTGCTCCATCGCTTCCTTGGCCTTCTGCTGCATCAGCAACGCATTTCCCAAATTATAAAGGGCATCCGTCGACTTCGGGTCCTGTTCAAGTGCCTTGCGATAATCCACCTCTGCCTTGACAAACAAACTGTCCTTGTAGAGCTTGTTGCCGCTGCGCAGATAGTCACGCGCCGTTTTCTGACCGGAAGCAGCCGATGCCGCCAACAGCATCAGCAGCAAGAGTATACTTTTCTGTAACATATCAGTCCTGTTTAAAAAGTTTTATATTCTTGAACAACGGGTTCTTCCGCTCCAGCAGCAGCACCTCGGCCACCAGCAGGAGCAAAGCCAGCCAGGCCAGTACCTGGAACTGTTCGTCGAACTCCGTAAACACCTGTGTCTCCACATCGGCCTTGGCCAATTTGTTGATTTCGGCGTTGAGGGCCTTCTCTGCATTGTTGGTGTTGTCCACCCGCACATACATACCGTTGCCGGCCTTGGCGATTTCCTGGCACATCTGCTCGTTGAGCCGGGTCACAATCACGTTTCCGTCCTTGTCACGGCGGAACTCGTTGCTGCCCTCGGCCGGAATAGGCGAACCCTCCGGCGAGCCTACACCGAGCACAAACACCTGCACTCCTTTCTTCACCGCTTCCGCCGCGGCTTCCGTAGCTCCCCCTTCGTGGTTCTCGCCATCGGTAATCAGGACAATGGCACGCCCTACTCCTTCATTAGGAGTAAAACTCTTCATCGCCAGGTCGATGGCACCGCGGATGTCAGTCCCCTGCGTGGCAATCAGCGACGGATGAATGGTCTCCAGAAACATCTTCGCCGATACATAGTCGCTCGTGATGGGCAACTGGGTAAAGGCTTCACCGGCAAACACAATCAAGGCCACCTTATCGTTATTGAACTTCTCAATCAGACGCGACAAAAGTTTTTTCGACTTGTCCAGACGACTTGGCGTCACATCCTGCGCCAGCATCGAATTGGAAATGTCCAGGGCCACTACCGTCTCGATTCCCTGCCGCTTCACCGTTTCCATCTTCGAGCCAAACTGCGGACGGGCCAGCATGAAGGCCATCATGGCCAACGAAGCGGCCAACAGCCAGAACTTCACGTCGGGACGAAACTTGGAAACATCGGGCATCAGTTGCGCCAGCAGCAAGGGGTCGCCGTAGGCACGCAACCGCTTCCGGCGACGGTAGTTGGAATACACGTACAACACCGCCACCACCGGCACGACAATCAGCAAATAGATATAAATCGGTTCTCCAAATCGGAACATAGCTTTCTTCGTTTTTAAGGTATTTTCTTTAATACAGTGGTTCGCAACAGGATTTCCAGCAACACGCACATGAAGGCCCACAGGCCGAAGACGGCAAAGGCCTCCTCGCGCTTGCTGAATTCCTTCACGTTCAGCTTGGTCTTCTCCAGCTTGTCAATCTCGCGGTACACCTCCTTCAGCTTCGAGTTGCTCGTGGCACGGTAATAGTTGCCGTTCGTCGTACCGGCAATCTGCGTCAGTGTCTGCTCGTCGATTTCCACCGGCACATTCACATACTGCACCCCGGCATACGTCTGCATCGGGTAAGGTGCCGTTCCGTTGGTTCCGACACCGATGGTATAGATGCGGATGCCGAACTTCTGGGCAATCTCTGCAGCCGTCAAGGGCGATATGTCCCCCCGGTTGTTACTACCGTCGGTCAGCAGGATGATGACCTTCGACTTGGCCTTGCTCTCCTTCAGGCGACTCACGGCATTGGCAATGCCCATGCCGATGGCTGTTCCGTCTTCAATCAGTCCACGCTGGGCAATGTCGCCCTTGATGCCGTGAAACAGGTTGAGCAAAACCCCGTGGTCTACCGTCAGCGGACACTGGGTGAAGGCCTCTCCGGCAAAGATGGTCAGGCCGATATTGTCGTTCGGGCGACCGTTGATGAATTCCGATGCCACCTGCTTGGCCGCCTCCAGCCGGTTGGGCTTCAGGTCCTCGGCCAACATACTGGTCGATACGTCGACAGCCATCATGATGTCTATCCCCTCCATCTCCGTGTTCTGCCAGTTGTCCGTGGTTTGCGGACGTGCCAGCACCAGCACCAACAGGATGAAGGCCAGTACGCGCAGGACAAACGGCACATGCAGCAGATACAGCTTCCAGCTTCGGGGAGCATTCATATACATGCGGGTCGTCGAGACCTGCAAGGTAGGTTCCGTCTTTTTCCGCTTCAGGAAATACCATACGATGTAGGGTATCAGCAGAATCAGCAGAAACAGGTATTCAATATTCGCAAAAATCATAGTCCACACTCATTTTTAAGATTAAAAGAACAGGTCGATGATTTGCCGTACGGCCACATAAAGGGCCACCGCTGCACCGGCTGCAGTCACCGCAATGCTGGCCATCAAGACCATCCGTCCCCGCTTCGACCGCTTCTCCTCCACCTTGATTTCTGTCGGTTCCTTTTTCGCATGAGGGTCTTCCTCCAGCTTTGTCTCATTGATGAAGTCGATGGCATTCAGCAGGTTCATGTCATTCTCGTTCATCAGCGGTGCATGTTTGGCAAACTTCACGAGGTCAGCCGTTTCCAGCAACCGCTTCAAGTCGGCAATCGAGTTGTTGTCTTTCTCCTGCAGGAGTCGCTCGATGATTTCAGACGAAGTCATTTCCAATGCATTGAAGCCGAAACGTTCCCGGATGTAGGTACGGATGACTTCCGTCAGTTCCGTATAATACAACTTGGGATTCTCCCGCTGCACCGCCTTGTCGGCCTTGATCTGTTCAATCTGCTGCATGGCAGCCAGGTGGGGCGGCAGCTTGGGCTGCACCTTGATAATCTTGATAATCGGCTTGTTGTTCCGGTAGCGGATGACAAAGAAGACAGCTACGGCCCCCAGAACCAGCATTGCCAGTACGGCATAGACCAGGGCCGACACATCGTCCCAGGTCAACGGCACTGCACGGACTGTCTTCGGACCGAAGAACTGGTCGGGATGCAAGGTATCTACCGGCACCGAATAGACCTTCAGCGCCAATGCCTTCGACAGGTAGGGCTGGCCGTTCACCTTGACTTCAAAAGGAGGCAGGTAATACAATGCCGAGTCGAACGATGTCACCAAATACTCCTGCGAAACCACCCAACGCTTCCCGTTGTTCAGCCGTTGGGTGTCAGGCTTGGCCACTTCCAGTATTTCCACTCCTGTCACCAGGGTATCTTTCAGCAAAGGCAGGCTCAGCGGGTCGTTGGCATTCAGGCTGACCTCCAGCCGGATTTTCGTCTGCTCGCCTATCAGCAGTTGCAGCGAATCAATGGTGGCCTCCACCGACACCTGTGCCGAAGCCACGACCGCTACCAGCCAGGCAGCGACACAGCACACGGTCCTAAGCCCGTTTCTGCCTTTCGTAAATAGGTAATGTTTCATCTCTGTTTTTCCCTCAATTTCTTTTAGCAAATAAGTTCAGCAACGCCTTGACATAATCCTGGTCGGTCCGCACCGAAACGGCATCCACATTGCTGTGCGTGAAAAGGTCGTTCAGTTGCTGGCGGCGTTCCAGCCACCAGTCATGATGAGCATGGCGCAACTTCTTCGAGGAAGTGTCAATCCACTGCTCATGTCCCGTCTCGGCGTCGCGCACCTTCATCAGCCCCACATCGGGCAACTGCTCCAGCCGGCGGTCGTAGACCTGGATGGCCACGACATCGTGCTTGCGGTTGGCAATGGTCAGCGCATTCCCATAGTCGTGTTCATCGAGAAAGTCGCTCAGCATGAATGCCGTACACCGCTTCTTCAGGCTGTTGGTCAGGTACTCGATAGCACACTGGATATCCGTTCGCTGACTTTCAGGCTGGAAATCAATCAACTCACGGATGATGTACAGAATGTGCTTCCTGCCTTTTTTCGGAGGGATGAATTTCTCGATCTTGTCCGAAAAGAAAATGACACCGATCTTATCATTGTTCTGTATGGCTGAAAAAGCGATGGTCGCCGCAATCTCCGTCAGCATTTCGCGCTTGAGCTGCTTCACCGTTCCGAAATCCAGGCTGTTGGACACATCGACGAGCAACATGACGGTCAGTTCACGTTCTTCCTCGAACACTTTCACGAAAGGTTTGTCAAAGCGGGCCGTCACGTTCCAGTCAATGTCTCGCACGTCGTCACCATATTGGTACTCGCGGACTTCCGAAAAGGCCATACCCCTGCCCTTGAAGGCCGAATGATACTGGCCGGCAAAGATATTGCTCGAAAGCCCGCGCGTCTTGATTTCAATCTGGCGCACACGTTTCAAGAGTTCACTTGTTTCCATTCCGTCACACTCCTTTCGTCAGGGTTTAGGGTACTTCCACCTTGTTGAGAATCTTGCTCACGATTTCGTCCGACGTCACGTTGGTGGCCTCGGCTTCGTAGGTCAGTCCGATACGATGGCGCAATACATCATGAGCCACGGCACGTACATCCTCCGGAATCACATAACCGCGCCGCTTGATGAAGGCATAGGTACGGGCAGCCAGTGCCAGATTGATGGAGGCACGCGGAGATCCGCCGAAACCAATCAGGCTCTTCAGTTCCTTCAGACCGTACTGCTCCGGATAACGGGTGGCAAAGACAATATCGGCAATGTACTGCTCGATTTTTTCGTCCAAGTAGACCTGACGCACCACTCCACGGGCGTCCAGGATGTCTTCCGACTTCAGAATCGGCCGGACGTTCACCTTTTCGCCGCTGATGTTCTGGCGCATGATTTTCTTCTCCTCTTCCAGTTTCGGATAGTCAATGATGACTTTCAGCATGAAACGGTCCACCTGGGCTTCGGGCAACGGATAGGTACCCTCCTGTTCGATGGGGTTCTGCGTAGCCAGTACCAGGAAAGGACGAGGCAGTTCGAACGTTTCCTTGCCCAAGGTCACCTGACGCTCCTGCATGGCTTCCAGCAAGGCACTCTGCACCTTGGCAGGAGCACGGTTGATTTCATCGGCCAATACGAAATTGGCAAACACAGGACCTTTGTTGACGAGGAACTTCTCCTCTTTCTGACTGTATATCATGGTGCCCACTACGTCGGCAGGGAGCAAGTCGGGCGTAAACTGTATACGACTGTATTTGGCATCAATCAACGATGCCAAGGTCTTGATGGCCAATGTCTTTGCCAGACCCGGGACACCTTCGAGCAGGATGTGACCATCGCTCAACAGACCGATCAATAACGATTCCACCAGGTGCTTCTGACCGACAATCACTTGGTCCATGCCGGTCATCAAATTGGTAACGAACGCACTCTGGCGTTCAATACGTTCGTTCAACTCACGAATGTCAATAGCTTCAGCCATAATTCTTTTTTTGTAGTAATAGTTTCAATTTTTTCTGTCTTCCGGCTCCCCGCAGGGAACCCATTTATTTCGAAGCCAAAATTACGGCAATAAATGAACAGAAACAACTAATATTCTTTAAAAACGCTTCCTGCCCACGGCTTTTTAAGTCTTATTGGACTAAAGAATTTTAAAAGCAGGGTGCTTCTGCCACCGGTATGCCCGGGCTTCTGTCAGGGACCGGCGACCGGTTCCAAATCAGGAACCCGAACCGTCAGGCCGACCGCCACATGATCGGCGTCAGGAAGAATATCCTTGTTATAACTGACCAGATAGGTCCACAACTGCTTGTTTCCGTAGTACTTTCTGGCCAGCTTGACGAGGCTCTCACCGGGCTGAATGGTGTGCGTTGCCAACGTTCCCTTAATGCGGTACTTCACCGTATCGGACAGCACTTTCCGTTCCGGCGATGCGACGGGCAACGGGACGGAAGCTGCCGGGTGGTCCTTCCCGCCGGCGGCAGCAGCCGTCGTAGCCGAATCGGCCGTAACGACCGTATCTTCCTGTGCAACCGCCTGCAGTGCTTTCGTACGGGCCGTATCGGCCACGGTGAGCAGGACCTTCTCGACAGAAGCAGGGATGTACCGGCGTCCCGACAAAAGTGCCCAAACGATTCCGCCCCCGACCAGCACACCGACCAACAACAACGTGGCCATCATGCACCAAGGCAACCGGAGTAAGTGGCGGGCCGGAGCATCCGTCGATACTTCTACCTGCTCTCCGGCGGTAGCGACGGGTGTTTCAGGTTCGTCCGGTGATAACGGCGGAGCGACAGCCTCCTCCACCTCGGCTACGGCTGGAGTTTCAGCCTCCTCCGCAACAGGCGGTGTAGCCGTGGCCGGCACCGGTTCTTCCAGATCAGGGAAATGAGTGATTTCCTTCAGCACGACCGGCTCAAAGTGGGCAAACGGTTTGTTAACGCCCTCACCCAACAAAGCGTCCGGCTGGAAAATGACCTGCCGGCGGCCGTCGGCCATCATTAACTTGAATGTCCCCAGTCCTTTGACTTTCACGTATTGGTCTGCTTGCAAGCCTTCAGCCAGCTGCGTAAAGAACTGTCCGACAAAAAGCTCCGCTTCATTCAAAGCCAGTCCATGCCGTTCGGCCAACTTCCGGGCCAATGTCTGCAGCGTCATTCTCTCACTCATGTTCCGAAAGATTATTCGAGGGAGAATCTGTCAGCCATCCGTTCGGATGAAATTGTACCACTAACCGAGGCGGGACCAGCATCCGCTGGCCTGTAACGGGATTCCACGCGATATGTTCCAGCTCCTTGTCGACGACAAACGAGCCGAAGCCTTCGATACACACCTCATGACCCTCCTGCAACTCCTGTCCGATAGCATCCGCCACCGAAGCTGCCAGCACACCCGCCTGCTCCACGGTCATGTCCGTCTGTCGAGCCAATACTTCCAGATATTCCTTGTAGTTCATGTACTCACCTCCTTATTGTCCGTATCAGTTCAGCGAATTTCAGCATACAGGTCGAAATCATCGGCATCCACCACCGTTGCCTTATAGAACTCGCCTATCACCAACGCCTGGCCTTCGTCCTTCACCAGCACTTCCGGATCCACTTCCGGCGAATCGAATTCGGTACGCCCTACAAAATATTCGCCCTCCTTGCGGTCGATAATGATTTTCAGGGTCTGCCCGATCTTGGCATGACTCAGTTCAGCCGATATTCCCTGCTGGATTTCCATCAGCTCATCCAATCGCTGCTGCTTTACCTCCTGAGGAATATCGTCTTCATAAGCTTCCGCCGAATACGTGCCCTCTTCTTCCGAATAGGCGAAAGCCCCCATCCGGTCGAAACGCGCCTTGCGGACAAAGTCTTTCAGTTCCTCGAAGGCCTGCTCCGTCTCACCGGGATGACCGACCATCAACGTGGTACGCAAATGGATACCCGGCACCTCCCGGCGAAATTGTTCGATGAGCGCATAGGTTTCCTCTTTCGTCACATGACGGCGCATCTTCTCCAGCACCGGGTCGCTGATGTGCTGCAAGGCAATGTCCATGTACTTGCACACATTGTCGTGTTCACGCATCACCCGGAACAGGTCGGTCGGGAAATGGGCGGGATAGGCATAGTGCAGACGAATCCACTCCACACCGGGAATGGCAGCCATCCGCTCAATCAGTTCCGGCAACATCTGCCGCTGGTAGAGGTCCACGCCGTAATAAGTCAGTTCTTGCGCAATGACCTGGAACTCCTTGACCCCTTCGGCCACCAGACTCCGCACTTCGTCCAGAATTTCCTCCATCGGGCGGGAAACGTGTCGTCCCGTAATGATGGGAATGGCGCAGTAAGAGCACTTACGGTCGCATCCCTCGGATATCTTCAGGTACGCGTAATGACGGGGAGTCGTCAGGTGACGGCTGGTCGCATCGTCCCAGTGATAGGTCTTGCCGAGATCCTTCAGCAACTCGTTCCAGTTGAACTTGCCGTAAAACTTGTCGACCTGCGGGATCTCCACCTGCAGTTCCTTCAAGTAACGTTCAGAAAGACAACCCATCACAAAGAGCTTCTTCAATCGTCCTTCCTCCTTGGCCTGGCAGAATTCCAGAATCAGGTTAATGGATTCCTCCTTGGCGTCACCTATGAATCCGCAGGTATTGATTACGGCAATTTCCCCCTGCGGATGTTCCGCATCATGGGTCACCTTGTAGCCGTTCTTCTCCAACTGCTTCATCAGCTTTTCCGAATCTACCAGATTCTTCGAACAGCCCAACGTAATGATGTCTATCGTATTCTTCCTCATTGCTCTACCGATGAACCAAACAGGGAATCCACAAACTCACGGCGGCGGAAAATCTGCAAGTCTTCCATGCCTTCTCCCAAACCGATGTATTTCACAGGAATCTTGAACTGGTCTGAAATACCGATGACCACACCACCTTTGGCCGTACCGTCCAGCTTCGTGATGGCCATGGCATTCACCTCGGTTGCCAGTGTAAACTGCTTGGCCTGTTCAAAAGCGTTCTGACCGGTAGAGCCGTCCAGTACCAACAACACTTCATGGGGCGCATCGGGCACCACTTTCTGCATCACCTTTTTGATTTTCGTCAGTTCGTTCATCAGTCCCACCTTGTTGTGCAGACGGCCTGCCGTATCGATGATGACCACATCGGCCTTGTTGGCCACTGCCGAACTCAGCGTGTCAAACGCCACAGAAGCTGGGTCGGAACCCATCTTCTGCTTGACTACCGGCACGCCTACACGTTCGCCCCAAATGACCAGCTGCTCCACGGCAGCCGCACGGAACGTATCGGCCGCACCGAGGTAGACCGATTTTCCTGCCTTCTTGAACTGGTAGGCCATCTTTCCGATGGTAGTCGTCTTGCCCACTCCGTTGACACCGACCACCATGATGACATAGGGTTTCTTGTCAGTAGGCACCCCGAAATCATCCACATCAGCCGAATTGTTTTCTGTCAGCAAGGCAGCAATCTCCTCGCGCAGTATGTTATTGAGTTCCTGCGTATTGATATACTTGTCCTTGGCCACTCGGGTCTCAATGCGCTTGATGATTTTCAGCGTAGTCTCCACGCCCACATCCGATGTAATCAGTACCTCCTCCAGATTGTCCAGCACCTCATCGTCCACTTTCGACTTGCCAGCTACGGCCCGTGCGATTTTGCCGAACACACTTTCCTTGGTCTTCGACAGGCCCTTATCGAGCGTTTCTTTCTTTTCCTTCGAGAAAAAACTAAAAAATCCCATACAACAATGATATTATCTGTTTATGACACAAAGATATAACTAATCTTGAAGACACACAAAAAAAAGTTCCTCTCATTCATAGTGAAAGGAACTTTTTATGCTTCATATTGCGTAGAACGCGATTATTTCTTAAAGAAGTCCTGAACTTTTTCGTTAGGAACCATCTGTTCGTCGAAGACGTAAGCACCTGTCTTAGGCGACTTTACCATCTTGATAACCTTTGTATAAGAACGTCCTTCTTTACCTGTCTGGAGGGTTGCGACTGTTTTCTT
This sequence comes from Phocaeicola plebeius, assembly GCA_004558305.1. Taxonomy (GTDB): domain Bacteria; phylum Bacteroidota; class Bacteroidia; order Bacteroidales; family Bacteroidaceae; genus Phocaeicola; species Phocaeicola plebeius_B. The sequence goes on along the minus strand of SFDG01000025.1, from coordinate 339 downwards.
TGCCATGGTCTACAATTATTTAATTTCTTTGTGAACTGTTACTCTTTTCAAAATCGGATTGTACTTCTTCAGTTCCAATCTTTCGGGGGTATTCTTTCTGTTCTTCGTTGTGATGTAACGAGAAGTACCCGGCATACCGCTATCCTTCATCTCTGTGCACTCAAGGATAACCTGTACTCTATTTCCTTTAGCTTTCTTAGCCATAGTTTTACTCTCCTTTTAATTAACCAATAATTTTGATAGTTTTCCAATCACAATAACCTTTGGCAACAGCTTCGTTCAGCGCAGCGTCCAGGCCCTTCTTGTTGATAACACGCAAGCCGTTAGCGCAGATGTTCA
>SFDG01000101.1 GCA_004558305.1 Phocaeicola plebeius | reverse complement strand
TCTGTAAAGTGTCCAATTTTACGCAGCTGGAATAAGAGAAATGCGCTTTCTTATTATGTCTGTACATAGATTCCTATGCACGATACAAAGATAGACATTTCTGTGGAAGGACGCTCGTTTAGTCAACAATAATTGCATTTTTTAACGTAACGCTTAGCTACCAAAACTATCCTACAATCATTTTTGATTGGTTTATGCATCTTGTCACCTTGTAACGCTCTCATATTACCTCTGTTATTTCATCGGTTTGACCTAATTAGGGACTCTATAATAAAAAAATGGAGTTCAGCCATCTCTCTAAAGCAGCTATAGCAACTAGTCCCATTGCACGTGAAAAATGTACGTTTATTGCTTGTGTTGATTGATAATTTCCCAATGCTCTATTTTGTCACTACCCACGTTGCCTGATTTTTCCTGCTGATTGCATGGTTGCAAGGTCACGCTTGATGGTTTTCTACGAATTACTGATTTCAAAGATATAAAAAAATTGCAGACGAAGCAAGGAGAAAAACAAAAAACTGCAACAATGCCCCAGACAGTAGTGATTATTTGTCATTAATAGTGAAACGAAGAATGCGCTGATACAAAGTGAATGCATGCAAGTTCTTCGTTTCACTACCATTGATAGGATACCCCACTCATCATTCGCGAATGGTTTCACACCAAAGGCGAAGCGACTCAGAAGTTCAAGCGAAGAGAAAACGGCTGCCCTCTCTCCCCGCCTTCCTTATCGGTTGGCAGGATGATCATAGGCCGATGTGCGGACATCCCAGTACATCGGCGAATAGAAGTTATTGGTACCGTCCTGCAGCCGATCAACGGCCTCCTGCCAATACGTGTTGTTCAGCGTGCTTTCCGAGGAGGGATAAAGCAGACGGCGGGCAATGAAACCCTTCGTGTCGTAGAAAGGCACGAACAAGGCCTGCCGCCCCTCGACCTCTGTACTCACTTCGCTCGGACGCACTAACTGCTCGGGATAGCCCGTGCGGCGCAGTTCCGTCCATGCCTCGGCCCCGTTCAGGTAGAGGTCGATGTACTTCTGTACGGCCAGCGTCTCGGCATCCACCCGCTCCGACACGGTATCGATGTAGGCCAAAGCCTCCTCGGTAGTGATGTCCGTCATCGACTGAATGGCCCAGAACCGGATGGACGACTGTACGCCCTTGCGGTACTCCTCCACGGAATAATCGTTCGCCTCGCACAGGATGAACTGCAGTTCCGCATAGGTCATGATGGGGAAAGCGAAGTCCTTGGCCAGGAAGAACGGAGGATTGACCGACCAGTCGGGGGTGCCGGTCACGGCGGCCATGACATCGTCGCTCGACAGCCCGTACGCCATTCCCTTGCACACGCCGTCCTTCACATGGGCATAGATGCGCAGCCGGGGATCGGTAATCCCTTCCCACGGATGAGTCTTGCCGTTCAGGGTATCGGGAGTGCCCGTCATCAGGTCGGCCAGCTGGCGGGAGATGGTGAAGTCGTTGCGTCCCCTGACAAAGAAAATATCGTAGAACTTGCAGTAATCCGTACCACTGGCCGCATAATGGAACAGGGCAGCATCGTCGATGCTTTGGAACACGCCGTCGGCCACTGCCTCCCGGATATAGTCCTTCCAGGCAGGATCGACCTTCGACAGGTGGACGGCCAACCGGCAGCGGAGGGAATTGCCGAACCGCTTCCACTTGGTGGCATCGCCGTCGTAAATCATGTCGCTCCCCGACACAAAGGCCGGACGGCTCTCGTCAATCATCGCCACCGCCTCCTTCAGCTCGGCCAGCATCCCGGCATAGATGTCCTTCTGGGTGTCGTAGCGCGTATAGTACTGCCCTTCGTCTAACTTTGCGGCATCGGTATAGGGCACATCGCCCCAAGTGTCCGTGATAAGGCTCATCACCCATACCTTGAGGATGGTGGCAGCGGCTATCTGGTTGCAGTTGGCTCCGTAGGCGGCATTCGCAGCGGCCGAAGCAGGCTCCGTGTTCAGACGCACCACCTTCTCCAGATTGTATATGCCCCGGTACAGGTTGTCGAACAGTCCATTTACCTGCTCCTGACGGAATTGGTACCGCGACTCTTCGGTATAGAACCGCTGCGCCCAGTACTGGGAATACAAAATGTATGTACGTCCCGACACATATACGTCTGTCACAGCATCCAGTACCCACTTCTCCGCCCCGTTCATCAGCATGTGCGAGGGGACGGACGAAGGATTGTTAGGATTCTGGTTCATTTGCTCCAGGTTCTCACAGGCTGTCAGGAAAAACAGGCAGACAGCCAAGGCCAGGGCATACCAACGGTTATCGTGTATTCTTGCTTTCATGGTTGCTATCATATTCATCAATAGGGTTAGAATTTCAAATTAACTGTCACGCCGTAATTGGCTACCGAAGGAGAGGGGCCTCCTTCCAGTCCCTGTACATTGCCCGAACTGGTCACAGCGACATCGGGATCCAGGTGCTTCACGTCGGGTCCCCACACTGCGAGGTTGCGCCCATAGGCAGAGAGGCGGAACGACTTGACCACCGAACCGGAACGCAGCGGGAACGTATAGCCCACACTCACCTCCCGCAGCCGCACATAGTCGGTCTTCAGCAGGGCAGCCCGGTGAGGTCCGGCAAACAACGACTTGAAATGGTCGCGGGCCGACACCACCTTCGTGTTGGGGGTTCCCTGGTCGTCCACCACTCCTTCCAGCACCAGCCCCGTCTCGCGGATGTTGTCGGCAACGGTTTCCTCCAACACGCCGGAATAACACGCATTTGCATAGGTGGCAGACATGTAATGTCCACCCTGCTGGAAACCGAACTGAAGCCCGGCATCGAAGCGTCCCAGCCGGAACGCATGGTTCCAGCCGCCCGTCACTTTGGGATAGGCTGATCCCAGAGGTGCCAGGGCATCCGTGTACTGGTACAGACCGGTCGTGGGATCCACCTTCCTGTTGCCGTTCGCATCATAGACATAATCCGTTCCCATGATGACCCCGTATTCCTGTCCGACCATTGCCCCCAACTGCTCACCAAGCACACGACCTTGCGCAATGCAGTAGTAGTCCACCTCGTCAATCAGCTTCTCCACCCGGTTCCGGTTGTGCGACAGTGTCAGTGTCGTGTTCCATTCAAAACGGCGGGTCTGCACCGGCGTACCCCGCAGGGACAGTTCGATGCCCCGGTTGCTCAGTTCGCCGGCATTGACTACCGCACTGGTGTAGCCCGTGCTGCCTGATACGGAGAAGGGGACAATCTGGTCGCACGACCTGCTGGAATAGTAGGTGAAGTCCAGTCCCAACCGGTTGGCGAAGAGGGACAGCTCCATGCCCACCTCCCACGAATAAGTGGATTCCGGCTTCAGGTCGGCACTGTTCAACGTAGAGTTCTGCACATATCCCGGAGCCCCGCTGCCGATGTTCGTGTACTGGTCATAGACCGTCAGCAGCCGGTAAGGGTCAGTGTCACTGCCCACCTTCGCCCAGCCGGCCCGCAGCTTGCCGAAGGTGAGCCAGGAAGCCTTGCCCTGCAGCAGTTCGGAGAACAGGAAGCTGCCGGTTACGGAAGGATAGAGATAGGTATTGTTGCCTTTGGGAAGGGTGGACGAACGGTCACCGCGCAGGGTGGCTTCCAGATAGACCAGATTCTTCCAGCCCACACTGGCATTGGCGAACACCGACCGGGTGGAACGGCGGGACAGTTCGTTATAGGAGATAGGAGTCTCCACCGAGTTCTTCAGGTTGTAGAACAGGGGGATGGCCAGTCCGCCGTTCGTCTCACCGCCCACCAGTTCGTAGCGGCGGTGCATCAGGTTGGCACCGGCGGTAGCGTGGAGGGACCAGTCGCCCCAGCTGCGGTCGCCCATCAGCAAGAGTTCCTGGTTGAGTTCGTACTGCTGCTGCGACTTCTCCCGATAATAAGACTGTGTGTAAGAGCCTACCGCCCGGTGTTCGTGCAGTTTCTCGGAAAAATAGTCGAGATTCGTCTTGTACTGCAGCTTGAGCCAGGGCCACAGCCGGTAGGAGAAGCCCACGTTTCCATAGACGCGGTGGCGCGAGTCGTTCTCCGCATTCATGTAGGCCGTCCAATACGGGTTGTTGTGGTACATCAGGTCCGGATTGTCCCATGCCTTCCGGTTCCAGCCTGCCTGCGACCCGTCGGGCATCAGGTAGCAGGCCTTCAACCGACTCATGTCCAGCTGCCGCTGCCCCCACTGTACCAGCTGCGTCATGACGTTATCGTCGCCATAGCCGGTGTCGGGTCTGCCCTCCGCCCGCTGGTTGGTGTACGTGACGTTCAGGAACAGCTCCAGCCGCTGGTTGTTGCTCTTCTGCGAGGCCGTGGCGTTCAGCATGTTCTTCTGGAGCTTGCTGCCCGGCATGTAGCTGTGGGTATAGGAATTGGTATAGGAAACCCGGAAGGCGGACAGGTCGGTCCGCTTGGCGACGGACAGGTTGTTGGTGAACGAATAGCCTGTCTCGAAATATTCGTCGATATCGTGCTGCGTGGGCAGCCATTTCGAGGTCGTGGGATTTCCCTGCTTGCCGTTGGCCTCCCACTGTGCCAGGTCGTACCACGAGAGCACCTCCTGCCCTTCGAACCGCGGTCCCCAGCTTTCGTCGGAAACATAGTCGGGCGTCTGATATTCGATGCCGTTGATGGTAACGGTAGAGAAGCCGTTCTGGCTGCTGCCGCCGCCATACAGGTTCTGGAACTTGGGCAGCTTGTTGACCACTTCCATCGAGGCGGTAGAGCTGAACGACACTTCCACATCCTGCCCTGATGCCCCTTTCTTGGTGGAGATGAGCACGACCCCGTTGTTGGCCCGGGAGCCGTAGAGGGCCGACGCACTCGCCCCCTTCAGCACGGAAATGCTCTCGATGTCATCGGGATTGATGTCCTGCACCAGGTTGCCGTAATCGTAACCGCCCGCTCCTCGCTGGGTGTCCTCGGAGTTGAAGTCACCTCCCTCAATGGGCACGCCGTCAATGACGAACAAGGGCTGGTTGCTGCCCGATATGGAGCTGACACCCCGGATCAGAATTTTCGAGGAACCGCCCATTGCCCCACTGGCACTGCTGATCTGCAGGCCGGGCACCTGTCCCTGCAGGGCATTGACAGGATTGGTCAGTCCGCCCCGGGAGCGGAGCAGCTCGCTGCCTTTCACTTCCGAGACCGCATAGCCCAGGGCCTTCTTGTCGCGGGAGATACCCATGGCGGTCACCACCACCTCCTCCAGCTGCTGTTCGTCGGCTTTCAGCCGGATGACAATGTTTTCCCGACCCTGCGACAACTGCCACCGAACGGGCAGCATGCCCACATACGAAATCTCCAGTTCGCGGGCATCTGACGGAAGATTGTTCAAGAGAAATGCACCCTCCACATCGGTAATGGTGCCTACTGTCGTGCCGACGACTTGGATAGTTGCTCCAATCACGGGTTCCCCCGTATCTGCCTCGGTCACGGTTCCACTCACGGTCTGGGCGAAGCTGACTGCCATACAGAAGGCTGCCAGCACTGCCGTCATCAACCATCGCTTTGTGTTTGACTCTTTCATTGCTAATATTATTTTATTTTATGGTTTGCGTTGCAAAAGTAGCGATTTTCTAAAAGATAACGCCCTTATCTTCCTTCTTTTTGTGGTTTATTCGGTGCCCCGAAGGGGAATAAAGCATACACCCTCCAGGGCACAACGGAATTACTCTACCAGCGTAAAGTCCAGCTGCTTTTTCTCCAGATTGGCGCGTGCCACCTTTATCTTGACGGGGTCGCCCAGGCTGAACTTGCGGTGATGGCGGCGGCCGATGAGGCAGTAGTTCTTCTCGTCGAAGAGATAATAGTCATCGCCCAGGTCGCGCATCGGCACCATGCCCTCGCACTTGTTCTCGTTGATTTCCACATAGATGCCCCATTCGGT
>SFDG01000100.1 GCA_004558305.1 Phocaeicola plebeius | reverse complement strand
AACGAATTGATGGAGCAAATTATACGGGACAACCGCAGACTCAAGGCCATGCAACTAATCGCTCAGACTGCCTGAAACCTAAATCCGAAACTTGAGTAATGTGGAGGCACTGGCGGAGAAACTGAAGGAGGTGGTGAGCAAGCCATTGCAGAAGGTGGATTATAACATGGGCAAGTATGACTGGGATAAGATTGCGAAACAGGTAGATGGTGTCTATAAATCTCTTCTTTGAGTTTCTGCAGGTTGCGATTGGCAATAGGGAAACGTTGTCATGTGAGTTGTCGGATAACGATTGGAAGGATGTTTTCCTTTTGCTGAAGAAGCATGCTCTTTTAGGTGTAGGATTTTTAAGCAAGACTTAGGCACACGTAACCCGCTGTAGCAGAGGGGGACGTTGTATGGGAAGTTTACTAGTCAACCAGCTCTATTTTAGCGACCAGAAGGATGAAAGCAGCTATCGGATAAAGAAACGTAGCGATGACTTCCGTATGTTCATCGTAGAAGAGACAGGGAATTGGAGATAAAGATGATGTAATGTTGCGCTAAAATGACAGAAAAGCCTCCCATGTTTGTTGCCTTGCGGATCGCCTGGGAGGCTTTTCTGTTCTTGTCAAATCTGGTCGAAGGCTTGGCGGAGGTCGTCGATGATGTCGTCAATGTGCTCTGTTCCGATGGACAGGCGGACGGTGGACGGCGTGATGTGCTGGTCGGCCAGTTCCTGCGGACTCATCTGCGAGTGGGTGGTGGTGTACGGATGGATGACCAGGCTCTTCACATCGGCCACGTTGGCCAGGAGCGAGAAGATATGGAGGGCATCGATGAACTTCCAGGCTTCTTCCTGGCCGCCCTTGATCTCGAAGGTGAAGATGCTGCCGCCTCCATTGGGGAAGTATTTCTCGTAGAGGGCATGGTCGCGATGCTCGGGCAAGGAAGGATGGTTCACCTTCACCACCTTCGGATGGTTCTTCAGGAAGTCCACCACTTTGAGGGCATTCTCCACATGGCGTTCTACGCGCAAGGACAAGGTTTCCAGTCCTTGCAGGAGGATGAAGGCATTGAAGGGAGAGAGGGTGGCACCGGTGTCGCGCAGGATGACCGCACGGATGCGGGTGACGAAAGCGGCCGGTCCGGCTACATCGGCAAAGACGGCTCCATGGTAGCTGGGGTCAGGCTGGGCCAGGGTGGGGAACTTGTCGGCATTGGCTTTCCAGTCGAACGTGCCGCCGTCGACGATGACTCCTCCCAGGCTGCTGCCATGGCCGCCGATGAACTTGGTGGCGGAATGGACGACTACATCGGCACCGTGCTCAATGGGTCGGATAAGGTAGGGGGTGCCGAACGTGTTGTCGATGATGAGGGGGATGTGATGGCGGTGGGCCACTTCGGCTACTGCATCGATATCGGTCACTTCAGAGTTCGGGTTTCCGAAGGTTTCTGCATAGATGACTTTGGTGTTGGGACGGATGGCGGCTTCGAGGGCAGCCAGGTCGTTCACGTTGACAATGGTATTCGATATGCCTTGTGTGGCAAGGGTATGCGTAATCAGGTTGAAGGAACCTCCGTACAGGTTGTCGGCAGCTACGATGTGGTCACCCACACCGAGGATGTTCTGTAAGGCATAGGTGACGGCTGCGGCACCTGAGGCGACGGCCAGGCCGGCTACACCGCCTTCAAGAGCGGCTACACGGTCTTCGAAAACCCCTTGGGTGGAGTTGGTCAGACGGCCATAGATATTACCGGCATCGCGCAGACCGAAACGGTCGGCGGCATGCTGGGAATTCCGGAAAACGTAGGAGGTAGTCTGGTAGATGGGCACCGCACGGGCATCGGTAGCGGGGTCGGGCTGTTCCTGTCCTACATGAAGTTGCAAGGTCTCGAAATGATACTTTTTTGTTGCCATAGTTGTATGATTTAAATATTGTTTCTATTGGGTTTTCTTTGTTGATGGCAAAGTTAGAGGATGTGGAATTATCTACCAATATTTCGAAAAAATATGGAAGATAATTCTTATTTTTCCGATGAGAATGAAGGCAAACAGGCATAAAATAGCAGAAAACAGGAAATTTGCAGAATAATTTTCTTTATTCCTGCCTGAGGTGTCGGAATTTTCCCTACATTTGTAGGCAATAATGATAGAATGATGGATATGATTGAGAAATTAGACCATGTAGACTTGCAGATTCTCCGTACCCTGCAGGGGAATGCCCGTCTGACGATTAAAGAGCTGGCCTCGAAAGTGAGCCTGTCGTCGACGCCTGTGTTCGAACGGCTGAAACGGTTGGAGAACAGCGGCTATATCAAGAAGTACATTGCGGTATTGGATGCGGAGAAACTGAACCAGGGTTTCGTGGTGTTCTGCAATGTCAAGCTGAGCCGCATGAACCGGGAGATTGCCGAGGAGTTCACACGCATCATCCGTGGCATTCCCGAAGTGACCGAGTGTTACAACATCTCCGGCAGCTATGACTATCTGCTCAAGATTCATGCACCCAACATGAAGTATTATCAGGAGTTCCTGTTGAACGTGCTGGGTACCATCGGCAGTCTGGGGTCGTTGGAAAGCATGTTCGTGATGGACGAGGTAAAATGTGAGTATGGAATACATATTTAACCGCTAACCTGTTAAAAAAGGGAAAATATGGAGGGAAGATGGCCGAGAATCGGGAATAATAGTGAAATTTGCAGGCCAGAAACCATGATACAGAATGGAAATGAGCAAAAAAGAGCAAAAATATCCTTCGCCGTGGGTGTCGATGTTGCCCATAGTCGCCTTGATTGTCCTGTTGTATTTTACCATCCGTCTGTTCGGCAGCGATGCCTTGGGCGGTGGCAGCCAAATCAGTCTGCTGGTTTCGGCGGCTTTGTGTACCTGCATGGGAATCGTGGGTTACGGCATTCCGTGGAAGGAATTTGAATATGCCATCATCAACAACATTGCCGGGGTCGGTTCGGCCTTGATTGTCCTGCTGATTATCGGCTCGCTGTCTGCAGTGTGGATGCTGAGCGGAGTGGTTCCCACCTTAATTTATTATGGTGTGCAGATTATCCATCCGCAGTTCTTCCTGTTGTCCACGTGTCTGATTTGTGCGGCTGTGTCGGTGATGACGGGCAGTTCGTGGACGACCATCGCTACCATCGGGATTGCCTTGATGGGCATCGGGAAAGCGCAGGGCTTTGCCGACGGTTGGGTGGCGGGAGCCATCATTTCGGGAGCATATTTCGGGGACAAAGTGTCGCCGCTCTCCGACACGACGATTCTGGCTGCCTCCACTTCAGGAACGCCACTTTTTACCCATATCCGCTACATGATGCTGACTACAGTCCCCTCGCTGTGCGTGGCTTTGGTGGTCTTCCTGTTGGCAGGCTGGCTGCATGGCAGCGGTTCGGCGGCGGAACTGGCCAGCTTTACCTCTGCGCTGGCGCAGCGTTTCCACATTACGCCCTGGCTGCTTGTCGTACCGGTGGTTACGGCAGTCCTGATTGCCCGGAAGGTGCCTTCGTTGGTGACCTTGTTCCTGTCGGCCGGTCTGGCAGCAGTATTCATGCTGGCTTTCCAGCCGGAAGTGGTGCAACAGATTGCCGGAGAGGGACTTTCAACGGGCGAGATGTGGATGAAAGGAGCCTGGAAGGCCCTGTACGGCAGTACTTCCCTGCAGACGGGAAATGCTGAGCTGGACGAACTGGTGGCTACACGAGGCATGGAGGGAATGCTGGCGACGGTCTGGCTGATTCTTTGTGCCATGTGCCTTGGCGGCACCATGACTGCCAGTGGTATGCTGGCCAGCATCACCCGGATGTTCGCCCATTTCACCCAGAAGCTGGCCGGTATGGTGGCTTCGACGGTGGGGTGCGGATTGTTCCTGAACCTCTCGACTGCCGATCAGTATATATCGATTATTTTGACTACCAATATGTTCAAGGAAATCTACCGTACGAACCGCTACGAAACGCGTCTGCTGAGCCGTACGACGGAAGATGCGGTGACAGTCACATCGGTGCTGATTCCTTGGAACACGTGCGGCATGACCCAGGCAACGGTGCTGAACGTGCCGACCCTGACCTACCTGCCGTACTGCATTTTCAATTATGTGAGCCCATTGATGAGTATTCTCGTGGCTGCGCTGGGCTTCCGGATCTACCGTACTCTGCAGCCACAACCCCAGGAACCGGAACAAGAAATCATAACCCAATAAGTATAGCAAGATGAAGAAACACATGACACTGGCTTGCCTGATGGCAATGGCCATGACCGCCCAAGCACAACAGCAGGGCGGAATTTCAGCGGAACTGCTGAACCAACTGAAACAGTCGTACCAGAATACGCCGGCAGACAAGGCCCTGCGCAACGCTATCGGCTCGAATGATATCAAGAAACTGGTGGTGAACCAGGAGAACCAGCAGGCGTTCGACACGCATTTCTCGATTGAGGTGCCCTCAAAAGGCATCACCAACCAGCGCTCTTCGGGCCGTTGCTGGATGTTTACAGGACTGAACGTGATGCGGGCCAAGGCAATCACGAAGTATGACCTTCCGTCGTTGGAGTTCTCGCAGGTCTATACCTTCTTCTACGACCAGCTGGAGAAGTCGAACCTGTTCCTGCAGGCTATCATGGATACGGCCGGACAGCCGATGGAGGACCAGACGGTGCAGTGGCTGTTCAAGAATCCGATCGGGGACGGCGGTACGTTTACGGGGGTGGCCGATCTGGTGATGAAATACGGTCTGGTGCCGAAGGAAGTGATGCCGGAAACCTACAGCAGCGAACATACGGGTGCCATGTCGTCGCTCTTGAAACAGAAACTGCGCGAAGGTGGACTGCGCTTGCGCGAAAAGGCGGCCAAAGGAGCGAAGCCGGCTGAACTGACGGCGTACAAGAACGAATTGCTGGGCACCATCTACCGGATGCTGACCCTGACACTGGGTGTGCCGCCCACGGAATTTGACTATGTGCGCAAGGATGCGCAGGGCAATCCGGTGGAAACCGAACATCACACTCCGAAATCCTTCCTGGAGAAATATGGGGACACCTCGCTGCTGACGGACTACGTGATGGTGATGAACGATCCGACCCGCGACTATTACAAGTGCTATGAAATCGCCTACGACCGGCATGTGTATGACGGAAAAAACTGGAAGTATGTGAACCTGCCGGTGGAGGACATCAAGCAGATGGCCATCGCTTCGCTGAAGGACGGCAACCGGATGTATTTCTCCAGTGACCTGGGACAGATGGACTCGCAGCGCGGTCTGTTGGACATGAACAACTACGACTATGCTTCGTTGATGGGAACGACCTTCGGCATGAACAAGAAGGAACGCATCATGACGTTCACCAGCGGGTCGGCTCATGCCATGACCTTGATGGCTGTGGATCTCGATGCAGCAGGCCAGCCGAAGAAATGGATGGTGGAGAACAGCTGGGGCGCTGAGTCGGGCTACAAGGGCCATCTCATCATGACGGACGAATGGTTCAATGAATACATGTTCCGTTTGGTGCTGAACACGAAGTATGTGCCGGAAAAGGTGCTGAAGGTGTTCCGCCAGCAGCCAGTACAGCTGCCGGCCTGGGATCCGATGTTCGCTGAGGAGGAATAACAGTCAAGGAGAAATCGGATGACAGGCGGATGGACTTAAAGACATCCGGAGATGGAGGCTTTCGGCAGGTAATACAGCCGTTTCCTCCATTTCCGGGTGTCTTTGTCTTTTTCGGGCCTTACACCCTTTCGGAGATTGGAATGGGTTTGTTGTGTGTTAACGCACACGATGAAAAATGGGTGAAATTTCTCTTGAATTACTTCTCATTTTCTTATTGCTTTACGGCATAAATTATTAAATTTGCACGCAGAATACAAAAAACATTTTTTTACAACCTAATATGGCTAATTTAATTAAATTACGTAAAGGCTTGGACATA
>SFDG01000024.1 GCA_004558305.1 Phocaeicola plebeius | reverse complement strand
CTGATCCGTGCCACGCACAGCGGCGACGCTACGGTGGTGGGCAACGGCAACTTCATCATGACGGGAGCCCGCCTGTCGCACGACGTGAAGATAGGCAACCAGTGCATCATCGGCAACGGCTCGCAGGTGTCGGGCAACTGCCAGATCGACGACTGCGCCATCCTGACCTCGAACGTGCTGATGCAGGGCGGCACCCGGCTGGGCACGTACTCGGTGGTACAGGGCGGCTGCCGCTTCACCAAGGACATCCCTCCCTACATCGTGGCGGCCCACGACCCCATTGAGTTCTACAGCATCAACACCCACGTGCTGCAGCGTTCGCATTTCTCCGAAACCCTCGTGAAGCACATTGCGCAGGCCTACCGCATCCTCTATAAGGCGAACACCTCTCAGCACGATGCCCTGATCCGCATTCGCGAGCAGGTGCCGGGCAGTCCTGAAATCGAGAACATCCTGCGGTTTGTCGAAACCTCCCGGCTGGGAATCATCCATTGATGCAGAACCGGCTGTCGCATACCTTCTGGCTGACCTTGCTGGTGGTTGGCGGACTGTTGTCCCTCCACCGGCTGCCTACCCTCCGTCTGGGCGGAAAGCCCTTGCGGAGGGTTGACGTGCTGGCCGATGTCCGTCCCGACCCGGTGCGCACGGCGGCGGTCCCTGCCGATACCGACACGGTGGCCGTGCCGCTTCCTCCGCCCCCGCCCCGTCCGGACTTTGCGGACACCTGCAGGGCAGGCGTGACCTGTATCGAGGAATATCCCGACTCGGCGGGCGAAGGGGGTATGCGCCGGTTTTATGAGGCCGTCCTCCAGCGCCACAGCCTGGGCCGTCCGGTCCGCATCGCCTATTTCGGGGATTCCTTCGTCGAGGCAGACATCTTCACGGCCGACCTGCGTGCCCTCCTGCAGGAGCAGTACGGAGGATGCGGGGTGGGCTATGTGCCCGTTACCACGAATTTCCCCGGGTTCCGTCCCACGGTGCGCCATTCCTTCAGCGGATGGGAGAGCCACTCCGTGACCGACTCCGTCGGGTTCCGCCGTTCCTGGCAAGACATTTCGGGCCATTACTTCCTGCCGCGTCCGGGGGCGGAAGTCACCCTGGAGGGACAGCGGAAGTACGCTTCGCGGCTGGATACGTGCAGGATGTCGTCGGTGTATTTCCTGACGACCGACTCCTTGTGGCTGACGGCCACGGTGAACGGGCGCACGGCTTATAGCCAGGCCTTTGCCGGCGACAGCCTGCTGCAGGCGGCCCGGGTGGAGGGCCGTATCGGCAAGGTGCAATGGAAGGTGGAACGCTGCGACTCGACGGCCCGCTTCTTCGGGGTCACGATGGACGACACGGAGGGCATCGCGCTGGACAACTTCAGTACCCGCGGCGGCATGGGCACGCAGCTGGAGCATATCCCGGACGAGATGCTCCGTGCCTACAACCGCCTGCGGACCTACGACCTGGTGGTGCTGCACTACGGGCTGAACATAGCCTCGGAGGGGGTGACCAACTATTCCTACTACACCGACCGGCTGGAAAAGGTGGTGGAGCGGTTCCGCCGTTTCTTTCCGCAGGCTTCCCTGTTGGTGGTCGGCGTTGGCGACCGCGATGTGAAAGACCCCGAGACGGGCGAGCTGCGTACCCAGTCGGGCATTCGTCCGCTGCTGCGCTACCAGCAGGCATTGGCCGTCAGGCAGCATGTGGCTTTCTGGAACCTCTTCCAGGCGATGGGCGGCGAGGGGAGCATGGCCCGGCTGGTGGAGGCAGACCCGCCGCTGGCCAATCACGACTACACCCATATCAACTTCCGGGGCGGCCGGCAGCTGGCCTCCCTGCTCTATGAGGCATTGGTCAATGGGCAGGAAAACTTTGAAAAGCGAAAGGCCTATGAAGCATTGCCGTAATCTCTGGACAGGGCTCCTCCTGTTGGTGTGGGGAGGAAGCCTGCGAGCCGTTGCCCAGGATGCCCTGCCCCGGCAGGCGGCGGCCGACTGGCATTCTGGACCGGTCTTCCCTTCGCGCGAGATACAGCGTCTGCTGCAGCTGGTGCCGGTGGAGCCGGCCTGTCCGCCCGCCTTCCGCGATGTGCAAGAGAACCGTCTCGACGATCCGACCGGCTCGCTGGCGGACTTCTTCGGGCAGCTGGCGAACCCCGTCCGTCCGCTGCGTATCGTCCACATCGGCGACTCGCACATCCGTGGCCATGTGTTGCCCTATACCATGCGCTGCTGCCTCGAGGAAGACTTCGGGGCCGAGGCCGTGGAACCGGTTCCCGTCAGCTACCGCACCAGCGGCCTGGCGGTAGAATCCGGCAAGGCCGGACTGGTCTACCATATCCTGGGTGTGAACGGGGCCACCTGCGGCTCGTTTTCAACCCCCGAACGCCTGCAGCAGGTGGCCGATTTGCACCCCGACCTGGTCATCCTGTCGTTTGGCACCAACGAGGCGCACGCCTACCGCTACTCGCCCGAAGAGCATCGTCGGCAGCTGGACGGGCTGGTCAACCGGCTGCGTCAGACCTGTCCCGGTGTCTGCTTCCTGCTCACCACCCCTCCTGGTGCCTATGTGCGGGGCGGGCGCAAGGGCAAGGTGGTGAATCCGCGCACTCCGCGGGTGGTAGCCACCGAACTCGACTATGCGGCCCGCCACGGACTGGCCGTGTGGAACCTCTATGACATTGTGGGCGGTGCGAAAAGTGCCTGCCGCAACTGGGTGGCCGGGAATTATTTTCAGCGCGACCGCATCCATTTCACCCACGAGGGATACCGGATGCAGGCCCTTTTGTTTCACGAAGCATTCATTAAAGCATATAATCAGTATGTGGTCTCTGGAAATGAATAAGATAGGAGAGGTGCTGTCCTACGATCCGCACCAGCCGATGATCTTCAGTTCAGGCGTGTTCCTGTTCCTGTTTTTGGGCTTCAGTGCCCTCTACTGCCTGTTGCGCCATCGCACATCCGCCCGGCTGCTGTTCGTGACGGCGTTTTCCTACTATTTCTACTATAAAAGCAGCGGCTGGTATTTCTTTCTGCTGCTGGTGGTGACGCTGAGCGACTACTTCCTGGCCCGGCGCATGGAGCGCACGGAGGGAAAGCGGCAGCGGAAGCTGCTGGTGGGTGTGAGCCTGTGCGTCAACCTGGGACTGCTCTGCTACTTCAAGTACACCAACCTGTTCTGCCAATGGCTGAGCCCGTTGTGGGGCGGCACGTTCCATCCGCTGGATATCTTCCTGCCCGTGGGCATCTCGTTCTTCACCTTCCAGTCGCTCAGCTATACCCTCGATGTCTATCGCCGGCAGCTGCAGCCCTTGCACAGCCTGCTCGACTATGCGTTCTATGTCTCGTTCTTTCCCCAGCTGGTGGCCGGTCCCATCGTGCGTGCCCGCGACTTCCTGCCGCAGATACGCCGTCCCTTGATGGTGACGGAGGCCATGTTCGGGCGGGGCGTGTTCTTCCTGGTCAGCGGCCTTTTCAAGAAAGCCGTCATCTCCGACTATATCAGCGTGAACTTTGTGGAGCGCGTCTTCGACAATCCGGCCCTCTATTCCGGTCTGGAGAACCTGATGGGGGTGTATGGATATGCACTCCAGATTTATTGCGACTTCTCGGGCTACAGCGACATGGCCATCGGCATCGCCCTCCTGCTGGGCTTCCATTTCCCCGACAACTTCCGCTCTCCCTATCAGTCGGCCAGTGTGACGGAGTTCTGGCGGCGGTGGCACATCTCGCTCTCCTCGTGGCTGCGCGACTACCTGTATATCTCGCTGGGAGGCAACCGGAAAGGGAAGTTCTGCACGTACCTGAACCTGATTGTCACCATGCTCTTGGGGGGACTGTGGCACGGAGCGTCGCTGAATTTCGTCGTATGGGGAGGGCTGCATGGCGTGGCCCTGGCCGTCCACAAGGGGCTTCGTGCCCGGCTCCACCGTCCGAAGGACTACTACAGCCGGGGATGGAGGCGGGCGGGGGCTGTCGTCCTGACCTTCCACTTTGTCTGCTTCTGCTGGATTTTCTTCCGGAATGCCACCTTCGAGGCCTCCCTGACCATGCTCCGGCAAATCCTGACCGCTTTCCATCCGGAGCTGTTTGCCCAACTGGCCACCGGCTATTGGCAGGTCTTTGCCCTGATGGCGGCGGGCTATCTGCTGCATGCCTGTCCCGACCGCTGGCAGGAGGTGGGCAGCCGCATCGTGGCCCGTTGTCCCCTGCCGGTGCAGGCTTTTCTCCTGCTGGTGGTGATTTACGTAGTGATTCAGGTGAAGAGCAGCGACATCCAGCCCTTCATCTATTTCCAGTTCTGACCCCCGCCTGTATGATATTCCATGAAAAAGGATATTTCTTCGGGGTATTAGTGGCGGAAATTCGGTTACTTTGCCTTAGAAAATATCCTATGTTATCAGACCATGAAAAAACTATTTGCAGGACTGCTCCTGGTGATGGCCATGGGGACAGCCACAGCTTCCGCAACCGGAAGAGACTACGTGAATTTCAATGAGGGATGGCGCTTCTTCAGGGGAGATGTGCCGCAGGCGGAACAATCTCAATACGATGACAGCCAGTGGCGGGTCGTGGATGTTCCCCACGACTTCCAGATAGAACAGGACTGGGTGCCGCCCACGGCCGACGAGCGTCCCGACAACAGCGACATCGGCGCCAATGTGCGGAGCCGGTTGAGCAGCCGTGGCTTCAAGGAGATGGGAATCGGCTGGTATCGAAAGACATTCGTGCCCGACGAGGCATGGAAGGACCGGCGGGTAGTGCTCGATTTCGAGGGCATCATGTATGTAGGCGATGTCTACCTGAACGGAGAACGTATCGGGGGGACGGACTACGGGTATGTGGGATTCGAAATCGATGTGACCAGACGGCTGAAGTACGGTGAGCCTAACGTACTGGCGGTGAAGGCAGACACCCGTGAACCGCAGAATTCGCGCTGGTACACGGGAGGCGGACTGTTCCGCAACGTGAACCTGATTGTGACCGATCCGCAGTTGTATCTGATGCGTCATCCGGTGTATGTTACGACTCCGCACGTGTCCGAGCAGGAAGCGACGGTCAGTGTGCAGGTGGAAATGGCTTGTTTCACCCAGCAGGCGACGCTGAAAACCGAACTCCTCATCACGGATGCAGCCGGTCATGAGGTCGTCCGCCAGGTGGAAGAACTGCCTTTCGACCGTAGGATGCGTACGTGTGAATACCGGTTGAAGGATGTACGGCTGGAACATCCGTCGCTGTGGGATTGCGAGCACCCCTGTCTTTATACCGCCCAAGTCACCGTGTGGCACGAGAACGGTGAGGTGGCCGACCAAGTCTGCCAGCGTTTCGGCATCCGTAGCCTGGAGTTCTCCCCGCAGTTCGGGCTGAAGCTGAATGGGAAAAAGGTGCTGCTGAAAGGAATCGCCAACCATCATACCTTGGGGGCATTGGGGGCTGCAGCCTACCCGAAAGCCATCGAGAAGCGCATCCGTCTGCTGAAAGAATTCGGGGTCAACCATATCCGTACTTCGCACAATCCCTACAGCGAACAGTTCATGGACCTGTGCGATGAATACGGCATACTGGTGGTGGACGAACTGTACGACAAGTGGCTGGACCAGTATTGTGGCGGCCGTGCACCGTGGGCGCTGCTGTGGCAACGCGACATCCCGGAGTTCATCAAGCGCGACCGTAACCATCCTTCCGTCGTGTTCTGGAGCTTGGGCAACGAGCTGCAGACCTATTGGAACCTGCCTCATGCCGACTGGGGAGTGACGCCCTACCGGATGCAGCGTGAACTGCTGAAGCGGTACGATTCCACCCGCTTGGTGACAGTCGCCATGCATCCGCGCGGACGCAGCCTGGCCACGGATTCGCTGCCGGCTCCGCTGGTGCACGAAACGGATATTGCCGCCTATAACTATCGCTATATGTATTTCCCAGGCGACGGTCGCCGCTTTCCGCACATGATGTTCTATCAGAGTGAGGCCAATACCAGCAACATGGGGCCGAATTTCTTCGAAATGGATTTGGACAAAGTCATCGGACTGGCCTATTGGGGGCAAATCGACTACCTGGGCGAGAGCGGCGGATGGCCCGCCAAAGGTTGGGCACAAGGATCGTTCGATATGTCGCTGCAGCCGAAGCCCATCGCTTACTTGCTGAAGAGTATGTTCAGCAGCGAGCCGGTGGTGCATATCGGCGTGATTGACAGCGATACGGAGCTGATGTGGAACGATGTGCAGATCGGTACGGCCCGTATGAGCGAGCATTGGAACCGGAAGAAGGACGAGGTGCTGTCGCTCTATACCTACACCAATGCGGATGAAGTGGAACTGCTGCTGAACGGCAGGAGCTTAGGGGTGAAGAAAAACGGAACCGGCCGCGACCGCAACAAACTGAAATGGGACAGCATCTGCTATGCACCGGGATGGCTGGAGGCAGTGGCACGTACCGACGGAAAGGTGGTGGCTCGCCATCGCATCGAAACGGTAGGAGAGCCTCGCAGGCTGGTGGTGGTACCCGATACGGACATTTGGAAGGCAGACGGGATGGATTTGCAGCATGTGCGCGTCTATGCTGTTGACAGTAAGGGACGGCGTACTCCTTTTGCAGACAGTCAGCTTCGCTTCTCGGTGGAAGGAGATGCACGGATTGTGGCCGTGGACAACGGGAATATCGTATCGGACGAACTGCATGCAACGACCGAACGCAAGCTCTTCCATGGGGCTGCCTGGGTGATTCTCCGGGCAGGGCATACGGCGGCAGAGGTGACGCTCACGGTGGAGAGCGATGACTTCAAGCCGGTACGACAGCGGATGAGGCTGGAAAAATAAAAAAACAGCGAAGAATCTGTAAAGTGCCCGCAGGCGCATTCAGATTCTTCGCTGATATTCTCTTTTAAGCCGCCAGCAGCAGAATCAGCAGCTGGGCGGTCAGAATACGCAGGAACATGGCCAACGGATAAACCGTGGAGTAGCCTACAGCCGGTGCATCGTTACCTGCCAGCTGGTTGGAATAAGCCAGGGCAGGAGGGTCGGTCGTACTACCGGCCACCAGACCCATCAATGTGAAGTAGTTGACTTTATAGCGCAAGCGACCCAAAATACCGATAATCAGCAACGGGATAAGGGTAATCAGGAAACCGACACCTACATACAGCAGACCGTCTCCACCGACCACCGTCTGCCAGAAGTTGCCGCCTGCCTTGATGCCGACACTCGCCAGGAAGAGGGCCAGACCCACTTCGCGCAGCATCAGGTTCGCACTCATGGTCGTATAGGTCACCAGCTTGAACTTGTAGCCGAAACGGCCGATCAGAATCGCGATAATCAGCGGACCGCCTGCCAGACCCAGCTTGACCGGAGTAGGCATACCCGGAATGGCAATGGGCAGACTGCCGAACAGGATACCGACGAAGATACCCACGAAGATGGTCACGATGTTCGGGTGGTCCAGACGCTTCAGCTGGTTACCCAACAGGTCTGCCACACGTTCGATGCAGTCCTGAGGTCCGACGAGCATGACGCGGTCGCCGACCTGCAGCTTCAGCTGGCGGGCAGCGAACAGGTCCATACCCGAGCGGTTCACACGGGTCACATTGACACCGTACATGCTGCTGAAATGCAACTGGCCCAAGGTCTTTCCGTTGATGGCTGGCTGGGTGACCAGGATGCGGCGGGACACCAGGGCCTTGGCCTGCTTGCTCTCGTTGTCCCAGTCGATTACTTCTTCGTATTTCGGACCGATGAAGGCGGAAATGGCCTCTGCATCGTCCTGTGCGCAGACTACGTTGACGACATCGCCCAGCTGGAGGGTCGTTTCGCCGTTGGGGATATGGATTTTGCCGTCGCGCAACATGCGTGAGCAGACGAAGTCACGTCCCAGAAATGTCTGCAGCTGGCTGAGCTTCTTGCCGCACAAGGCAGCGTTCTGTACCATCAGGGGCACATTGTGAGGAATGAGGTGCGGATTGGCAGCTTCCTGCTGCTCGATTTCCTCGGTCTCCTTGTCCAGGTTGACCCGGCAGATGAGGCGCACCAGAATCAGTGAAAGGATGATGCCCACGACACCCAGCGGATAGGCACAGGCATATCCCATGGCAATCTGCGGACCGGAGTAGCCGATCTGTGACAATGCCTCGTTGGCAGCACCCAGACCCGGCGTGTTGGTGACCGCACCGCACAGGATACCGACAATCATCGGCAGCTCGATACGGCCCTGCAGGGCATAGTAAATCACCAGTGCCACTGTGACATTGAGTGCCACAATGCCGACCGCCAGCAGGTTCAGCCGCACGCCTCCTTTCTTGAAGGAGGAGAAAAAGGACGGACCTACCTGAAGGCCGATACAGAACACAAACAAAATTAACCCGAAGTCTTGGATGAAGGTCAGCGTGGAAACACTACCGGTAAAGCCCAGATGTCCCATCAAGATGCCTACAAACAAGACGAACGTGACCCCCAGCGAGATGCCGAAGACCTTGATTTTCCCTAACAGCACTCCTGCTGCAATCACGAACGAATACAACGCTACGATGTGAGCGATGGAATTTGGATTCGTCAATAAATCTTGTAGCCAATTCATATTAATTATTGTTTAAAAGATGCTGCAAAATTAGACAATCTTGCAGAAATGGTCAACTGATAGGCTATTTTTTTTCGTCTTTTATGCTGTCCTGTGCAAGAAATTCGTATATTTGCCTTTGCATGTATCTACCTACATGCGGAGAGCAAATAATTATAATCTAATGATACAAAAAACACTTATTCATTATGGCTGACAACAAGGAAATACTATTTTCTGACTTTCCTCCTGTGGCGACCCAGGACTGGATGGACAAAATCATGACCGACTTGAAAGGAGCCGATTTCGAGAAAAAGTTGGTGTGGAGAACCAACGAAGGATTCAAGGTGAAGCCGTTCTACCGGCGGGAGGACCTGGAGGGGCTGGCGACAACGGAAGCGTTGCCGGGGCAGTTCCCTTACTTGAGGGGGAACAAGAAGGACCATAATACGTGGTGGATTCGTCAGGACATCCGCGTGGAAGATCCGGCGGCAGCCAATGCCAAGGCCCTCGACCTGCTGGGAAAAGGTGTGGACTCGCTGGGGTTCCGCCTGAAGGCGAAGGACCTTCATCCCGATTATCTGCGTACCCTGCTGAAGGATATCTGCTGCGACTGCATCGAACTGAATTTTTCCACTTGCCAGGGGCATACCGTCGAACTGGCTGAAATGCTGGTGGAGTATTTCCAGGAAAAGGGATATGATCCCAAACGGCTGGTGGGGTCGGTGAACTTCGACCCGCTGAGCAAGCTGCTGGAGAAGGGCAAGGACACCACCCGACTGCTGGCCCAGGCCAAACGGCTGGTGGAAGTGCTGGCGGCTTATCCGAAGTTCCGTTGTATCGCTGTCAACGCGGTCGACCTGAACAACGCGGGCGCTTACATTTACCAGGAGTTGGGCTATGCGCTGGCCTGGGGAAACGAATACCTGAATCTGCTGGTGGAAGCCGGAGTGCCGGCTGCCTTGGCGGCCAAGAAAATCAAGTTCAACCTGGGCATCAGCTCGAACTATTTCATGGAAGTGGCCAAGTTCCGTGCCGCCCGTATGCTGTGGGCAGACATCGTGAAGCAGTACCAGCCGCGCTGCCCTCGTACAGACTGTCCGAACACGGCCCCCGACGGCACTTGCCTTTGTGCCTGCAAGATGAATGTGCATGCCGTAACCTCTACGTTCAACATGACACTGTTCGATGCTCATGTCAACCTGCTCCGTTCGCAGACCGAAGCCATGAGTGCCGCCATTGCCGGAGTGGACTCCATGACGGTCACTCCGTTCGACACGGTGTATGAGACACCCAATGATTTTTCCGAACGCATCGCCCGCAACCAGCAGCTGCTGCTGAAGGAAGAGGTGCATCTGGACCGTATCGTCGATCCGGCCGGCGGTTCCTACTACATCGAGAACCTCACCGTAGCGATAGCCCGTCAGGCTTGGGACCTCTTCCTGAAGACGGAAGACGAAGGTGGTTTCTTGCAGTCGGCAGTGGCCGGAAGCGTACAGGCAACGGTCAATGCCAGCAACAAGGCCCGTCATGAGGCGGTGTCGAAGCGGAAGGAAATCCTGCTCGGCACGAACCAGTATCCTAACTTCAACGAAATGGCCGACGGAAAGTCACCGGTCGTGGCGGCTTGCGGCTGTGGCGGCGGACATCACGATGCTTGCGAGAAGCCGTTCGATAAACTGGTGGCCGACCGGGCTGCCAGCGACTTTGAGGCATTGCGGCTGCAGACCGAACGTTCGGGCAAGCGTCCGAAAGCGTTCATGCTGACCATCGGCAATCTGGCCATGCGTCAGGCTCGTGCGCAGTTCTCCTGCAATTTCCTGGCTTGCGCCGGTTATCAGGTCATCGACAACCTGGGCTTCAAGAGTGTGGAAGAAGGTGTGGAGGCAGCCGTGAAGGCGGGGGCAGACATCGTCGTATTGTGTTCCAGCGACGATGAATATGCTGAATATGCTGTTCCTGCTTTCCAGGCGTTGGACGGCCGTGCGATGTTCATTGTGGCCGGTGCTCCGGCTTGCATGGAGGACTTGAAGGCAGCCGGCATCGAGAACTTCATCCATGTACGTTGCAATGTGCTGGACACGCTGAAAGCCTACAACGAAAAATTAGGTCTTTGATTTTTTTTATTATGGAACACAAAGATACGAAGAAACAAAGTTTTATTTCTAAGGATGAATATGAGACGCTTCAGATAATCAGTAATCGTGTGATTGGTGCAGCCATCGAAGTGCATAAAGAACTCGGTCCTGGATTGTTAGAATCGGTATATGAAGATTGCATGAAGGTTGAACTGGAGTCGCAAGGATTTCTGGTTCAGACGCAACTGGATCTTCCTTTGATATATAAAGGGGTAGATACTGAAAAGAAGTTCCGTATCGACATGTTAATCAACCACTCATTTATCGTGGAATTGAAGGCGGTCGAAGAACTGAAACCTGTGCATGAAGTGCAACTCGTCACCTATATGAAATTGACAGGGGTCCACATGGGGCTATTGATTAATTTCAATGTACCTAAACTCCGTGAGGGCATAAGAAGAAAAATCAACGGACAGATAGAAGGCAGTACTCTAGCAGTATGAAACCGAATTTTAAACAAGTAGATATATTTGCCGGATTTCATTCCCAGGACGGGAAGGAATGGCAGAAAGAAAACAACATTACCGCCAACTGGCGGACACCTGAACAGATTCAGGTGAAGCCTGTCTATACCAAGGAAGACCTGGAGGGAATGGAACACCTGGACTATGCAGCCGGTATTCCCCCTTACCTGCGGGGTCCGTACTCCATGATGTACACCTTCCGCCCTTGGACCATCCGCCAGTATGCCGGATTCTCCACGGCAGAAGAGTCGAACGCCTTCTATCGCCGCAACCTGGCATCGGGTCAGAAAGGCCTTTCGGTGGCTTTTGACCTGCCGACCCACCGCGGCTATGACCCCGACCACCCGCGCGTAGTGGGCGATGTGGGCAAGGCAGGCGTGTCCATCTGTTCGTTGGAGAACATGAAGGTGCTGTTCGACGGAATCCCCCTGAACAAGATGTCCGTCTCGATGACCATGAACGGTGCCGTGCTGCCGGTCATGGCGTTCTACATCAATGCCGGACTGGAGCAGGGCGCGAAGCTGGAGGAAATGGCAGGTACCATCCAGAACGATATCCTGAAGGAGTTCATGGTGCGCAACACCTATATCTATCCGCCGGCCTTCTCCATGAAGATTATCTCCGACATCTTCGAATATACCTCGCAGAAAATGCCGAAGTTCAACAGTATCTCCATCTCCGGCTACCACATGCAGGAAGCCGGTGCCACGGCCGACATCGAGCTGGCCTATACGCTGGCCGACGGACTGGAATACCTGCGGGCCGGAGTGGCAGCCGGCATTGACATCGATGCCTTTGCACCGCGCCTGTCGTTTTTCTGGGCCATCGGCATGAACCATTTCATGGAAATCGCCAAGATGAGGGCAGCCCGTATGCTGTGGGCGAAGATCGTGAAGCAGTTCCATCCCAAGAACCCGAAGTCGCTGGCCCTGCGTACGCACTCGCAGACTTCGGGCTGGTCGCTCACCGAGCAGGACCCCTTCAACAATGTGGGCCGCACGTGTATCGAGGCGATGGCAGCCGCATTGGGACATACCCAGTCGCTGCATACCAATGCGCTGGATGAGGCCATTGCATTGCCCACCGACTTCTCGGCCCGTATTGCCCGCAATACCCAGATTTATATTCAGGAGGAAACGCAGGTCTGCAAGAACATCGACCCGTGGGGCGGTTCCTATTATGTAGAGTCGTTGACCAACGAGCTGGCGCACCGCGCGTGGGAGCATATCCAGGAAATCGAGAAGCTGGGCGGAATGGCCAAGGCCATCGAGACCGGTATTCCCAAGATGCGCATCGAGGAAGCGGCTGCCCGTACCCAGGCCCGTATCGATTCGGGTGAACAGACGATTGTAGGTACCAACAAGTACCGCCTGGAGAAAGAAGACCCGATTGATATCCTGGAGGTGGACAATACCGCCGTGCGTCAGGAGCAGGTGGAGAACCTGCGCCGGCTGAAGGAAGGACGCAACCAGGAGGAAGTGGACAAGGCACTGGCCGCCATTACCGAATGCGTGCGCAGCGGCAAGGGCAACCTGCTGGAACTGGCTGTGGAAGCCGCACACGTGCGTGCTACGTTGGGCGAGATTTCCGATGCCTGCGAAGCAGTGGTAGGACGTTATAAAGCAGTAATCAGAACAATATCAGGCGTGTATTCATCAGAAAGTAAAAAGGATGCAGATTTCGCAAGAGCTTGCGAACTGACCGAAGAATTTGCCAAGAAAGAAGGTCGCCGTCCGCGTGTCATGGTTGCCAAGATGGGACAGGACGGACACGACCGAGGCGCGAAAGTGGTTGCTACCGGATTTGCCGACTGCGGTTTCGATGTCGACATGGGTCCGCTGTTCCAAACTCCCGAAGAGGCTGCCCGCGAAGCCGTGGAAAACGATGTGAATGCGGTGGGTGTTTCGTCATTGGCTGCCGGCCATAAGACGTTGATTCCGCAGATCATCGCCGAATTGAAACGCTTGGGCCGCGAAGACATCATGGTGTTTGCGGGAGGAGTCATTCCTGCACAGGACTATGATTTCCTCTATCAGGCCGGTGTGATGGCCATCTTTGGTCCGGGTACTTCTGTTGCCAAGTCTGCCTGCCAGGTGATGGAGCTGCTGCTGGACGAATAAAGAATCGGAGA
Source organism: Phocaeicola plebeius (assembly GCA_004558305.1). Lineage (GTDB taxonomy): Bacteria > Bacteroidota > Bacteroidia > Bacteroidales > Bacteroidaceae > Phocaeicola > Phocaeicola plebeius_B. The sequence goes on along the minus strand of SFDG01000024.1, from coordinate 27,510 downwards.
GAAGCAATGAAACAGAGGCACGGAGATACATTTTTTTTTCTGTGCCTCTGTGTTTAGCCGAATCAATTACCTTTGTTAAACAACTATTTTACACATTATATTATATGAAGAAAATCTTTATCCTGCTTGTAGCGTGCCTGACCACTGTCGGCATCTATGCACAACAAGTGTCTGCCGAAGCCTTCCAGCGGTGGCATGAAAGCAAATTCTCTATGTTTATCCATTTCGGACTTTATTCTGAACTGGGTGGAGTTTGGGAAGGACAGCCCGTCAAGCGTGGCTACAGCGAACAAATCCAGTCGTTCGCCGGCATATTCAGTGACTGGTACGGCGATACGGCATTGCGTTTCGACCCCGTCCGGTTCAATGCCGACGAAATCGTGGCCCTGGCCAAGGAAGCGGGCATGAAATCCATTGTCATCACCACCAAGCACCACGACGGGTTCTGCATGTTCCGTACGGCCACGACGGATTACAATTCCTTCGATGCTACTCCCTGCCGCCGCGATTTCGTGAAGGAACTCTCCGAAGCCTGTGCCCGCGGCGGCATCCGGCTGGGGCTGTATTTCTCGGTCATCGATTGGCATTTCCCGCACGCTTACCCCATCTCCAGCCACAATTGCGACTTCGTGACTCCGCAGCACCATGCCTTCTCCAAGCAGCAGGTGACGGAGCTGCTCAGCAACTATGGCCCCATCTCGGAGCTTTGGTTCGACATGGGGTCCAACACGCCCGAGCAGAGCCGCGAACTCTATGAACTGGTGCACCGCCTGCAGCCCGACTGCATGGTCAGCGGACGGGTAGGTAACGACCAGTACGACTTCGCCGTGATGGCCGACAACAGCTATCCGGAAGGTGCCTTGCAATGCCCGTGGCAGAGTGCCGCCTCCATGTTCGATGAAACCTGGAGCTACCGCTCCTGGCAGGAACGTGGCAGTTCGCATGTCAAGGCCATGGAAAAACTGCGTAGTCTGATCAGCGTCGTTTCCCACGGCGGTAACTTCCTGCTCAACATCGGTCCCAAGGGGGACGGATCGGTTGTCCCGTTTGAAAGTGATGTACTGAAGGAGATGGGCAGCTGGCTCCGCCAGAACGGTGCGGCCATCTATGGAACAGAGGCTTCCCCGTTCCGCACCCGTTTCGACTGGGGCATGATTACCCGTAAGGACAACCAGCTGTACTTGATTCTTTCCGGCAATTATCCGGCCGACGGACGCATTGCATTGGATATTCCCGGCAACCGCCTGTTGAAGGCTGAAGGGGAGGTGACTGAATTTGTCCAGAAAGGCAATCAGGTCTGCCTCACAGTTCCTGCTTCTGCTTATACCGACCAGACCATCAAGGTGTTGACTCTGAGCTTTGATGCCCCCGTTGAACCTCGTCCGATGGCTGTCCTCAAAGGCAACACGGTCCTCACTGCCCAGAATGCTACTCCGAACTACAGTTATTCTTGCTTCGACTACTACAGCAATTACCGCAGTACGGTCAGCTACACGTGGAATGTCAGCAAGAGCGGACTCAAGCAGCTGACGCTGATGTACACTCCGCAGGAAGCCGGCAAAGAAGTGGAAATCACGGTCGACGGGACATCCTACTCGGTGAAGCTGGACAAAGGAAAGGCGCAGACCTTGCCGGAGGCTCGGCTGGCCTGGGGAGAACGGTATTTGTGCGGACCGGGCAGCAGCCTCTTCGATGGCCCTTCTGTCTTGCAGACCGATCTGCAGCAGGCTCCCGTGAGGCGCGGCAGCTGGAAAGCGGTGGAAAAAGAGCAGGATGAGTTCCAGGCAAACATCTTGGAAACGTACTTCCTGATGCAGGAGGTAGAAGCTCCCAAGGCACAGGATTATCTGGTCGAGGTGGGTGCCGGCAATGGCATCGAAGTCTATTTGAACGGTCGGTCATTGATGAAACACCTGAATCCGTACCGTTGTACGTTCCGCACCGAGCAGGTCTTGCTGCCGCTGCAGAAAGGCAAGAACCAGCTGGTGCTGCGATTGTACAACCGTTTTGAGAAGAAAACAGGTTATTTGCTCCGTCCGGCTGCCGAACAGACCCTCTATCGGCAGACATTCGTACTGCCGGAAGCAGCTGCCGGAACCGCTCATACCGTCACGGTCCGTCAAAAAGGGCTGCCGTCACAGCATACCGATACAGAACTGGCCAACCTGCGCATTTCTTTGTAGCTTTTACGATAATTAACGAAGAAAATAGTTGATGAACTGTTTTAAATAGTTATATTTGTCCTGTCATCCTAAAGAAATGAAGTCTATGAAACTATTAACACCGAAAGAAGAAGAGATTATGGGCTTTTTGTGGTCTAATGGCCCGTTGTTCGTGCGTCAGATGCTGGAATTCTACAATGAGCCGCGTCCGCATTTCAATACCGTTTCTACCTTTGTCCGTATTCTCGAAGCAAAGGGATTCGTCGGCCACAAGGCCATCGGCAATTCACATCAGTATTATGCACTGATCAGCGAAGACGAATTCCGCCAGAAGACATTGAAGGGCATCGTCAGCAAGTATTTCAACAATTCCTACCTGGGTGTCGTATCTTCACTGGTGAAGGAAGAAGAAATTTCCATTGACGAACTGAAGGAATTGATTCGTCAGGTGGAAGACCAGCACCAACAGGGCTAATCTCCTTATTGCAATCATTTTATAAGCATCCCGGGTCACGTCAAGACGGACCCGGGAATGCCTGGTACATAAAAAGTATATCTTCTTATGGGAGCTTTCTTTGTCTATATTCTCAAGTCGGCGGCCTGCTTGGCCCTGCTTTATCCGTGTTATCATTACCTGTTGAGCCGTGACACGTTTCACCGTTTCAATCGGGCGGTCTTGTTGGGCATCCTCTCGGGTGCCGCCCTGCTCCCGATGGTGGAGCTGCCGTCCGGACACCCGGGTCTTGTCGGGCAAGTCTTGCTGGACGAAGGGCCATGGGAAGCTTTTCCGGCAGCGGCTGCCTCCGCTCGTGTCTCGGTATGGTCGGTGGTGTTGCTGCTGTATGCAGTGGGGGTACTCTTTGGGGTGGGGCGTGACCTGTATTCCTGGGCACAGATAGTGCGTCTGTTGCGCTCCTCCCGCCGCGAGGAGCTGCCCGACGGCATCCGCCTCTACATTCACCGGAAGTCGTATGCCCCGTTCAGCTGTATGAACAGTATCGTCATTTCCGAGGCCGACTTGCAGGAACATCCGTTGTACATCCTGGCGCATGAGCGGGCCCATATCCGTTTTCACCACTCGTGGGACATGCTGGCGGCAGAGATATGTGTCTGCCTGCAGTGGTTCAATCCGATAGCGTGGCAATTCAAGCGGGAATTACAGACAATTCATGAGTTTGAAGTGGATGCGGAGGTACTGCGTCAAGGTATCGATGCCAGACAATATCAGCTATTATTAATAAAAAAGGCTGTCGGCGCCAGGCTCTACTCTATTGCCAACAGCCTGAATCACAGTTCACTTAAAAAACGTATCACTATGATGATGAGAAAAGAATCCAATCCGTGGGCACGTGCGAAGCTGCTGTACGCACTTCCCGTGGCAGCCCTGGCAGTGACTGCTTTTGCCCGCCCGGAACTCTCCCGGCAGCTGTCGGAGATTTCCAGTTCCAAAATTACGGATTTGGCAGGAATCTGGAAAACCGGAGATGTTAAAAGTACAGAAATCGCTCCGGACTTCCTGCAGCAGTCCGGTCCCGTTTCTCGGCAGCAGCAGGAAGACCGCCGTGTCTTTAGGGTCGTCGAGGAAATGCCCGAATATCCGGGCGGCATGCAGGAATGCCTGCGCTTCTTGGCCCAGAACGTGAAGTATCCGGCAAAAGCCATCGAGGCAAAGACGGAAGGCCGCGTGATTGTCCAGTTTACCGTCCGGGCCGACGGCAGCATCGCCGACTGCGAAGTGAAGCGCAGCGTGTCTCCCGAACTGGATGCGGAGGCCGTCCGCGTCTGTTCGATGATGCCGGACTGGAAGCCTGGCAGGCAGCGCGGCCAGGCGGTCGATGTTCGCTATACGCTTCCGGTCATGTTCCGCCTGTCGTCTCCCACTGCCGCTGACCTGGCAGACGCTTCTGCCGTATCGGTTAGGATAAGTAGCGAACAGCCTTCCCCGGCACCAGCCGAGGGAACGCTGTTCCAGGTAGTGGAGGAAATGCCTGAGTTCCCGGGCGGCATGAAGGAATGTATGCGCTTCTTGGCCCAGAACATGAAGTATCCGGCATCGTCCATCGCGGCGAAGGAGCAGGGTCGGGTGATTGTCCAGTTTGTCGTCCGGACCGACGGCAGCGTGACGGATGCCACGGTGGCAAAGAGCGTGTCTGCTGCCCTCGATGCGGAGGCTCTCCGTGTCTGCGGGCTGATGCCGAAATGGAAGCCCGGCCGGCAGCGTGGCCAGGCGGTCAACGTGAAGTTTACGATACCCGTCACCTTCGCCTTGACGGAAGGCGGAACGGTTGATGCAAAGGAACAGACGGCCCTCGCCTCGTCCGTATCCTCTATGTAAATGGATAAAAACAAGCAAGCATGAAACAGATTATTTTATCGGTACTTATGGCCTGGTGTGTGGCTTCGCCAGGATTTTCCCAGCACAAGGACAGCATCAGGCTGTTCTGGGAGGCATGTGACTACACCGAAGTGCTGCGTCTGACCGACGGTATGTCGGCAGAAGACGGCGAAATGATGGACTGGCGGCTGCAGGCATGTCGGGCGACCTCCGATTGGAAGGAAGCGGAACGTGTACTGCGGCGGCGGTTGGCGACCGACTCGCTGCGGGTCAGGACCTGGGCAGAGCTGGCGGAATGCTATCGCCGGCAGGGCAGGTTAGAGTGTTCGGCAGAAGCTTTCCGGAGGGCTGTCGTCCTGCGACCCCGCGCCGGATTCTTGCGGACAGGCTACGTGCAGTGTCTGTTGGACCTCTCGGAAGCGCAGAAGGCGAAGACGGCCTGCCATGACTGGCTGGCGGCAGATTCAACCTCGGCAACCGCCTACCGGATGTTGGGACAGGCATACGAAATGGAGGACAGCATCCCCTATGCCTTCTTGGGCTACAATGCGGCCTATCGCCTCGATTCGCTCGATGCGCAGACCGTCGCCCGCATTGCCAATATCTTCAACCTGAACCAGCAGTATGCCGATGCGGAGAACATTACCGCCACTTACCGCTGTACGGACACGCTCAACTTGGATGTCAACCGCCAACATGCCAAAGCCTTGTGTCTGCAGCAAAAATATCCGGAGGCCATCGCCCGCTACGAGGCGTTGAAGCGGATGGGAGACCGCAGTTTCCTTACCTGCTACTATCTCGGCATGGCCTACTACGGCGACAACTGGTTCTATGGGGCGTATGACAACCTGAAGCTGGCCTCGAAAAGAAATCCTACAGACATCAATACATTGTATTACCTCGGCCTGTCGGCGGCACGTACCTCGTGGAAGGAGGAGGGAGTGGCCTGTCTGGAGCAGGCACTTAAACTGGCAATACCTTCCGACAGCCTGATTGCCAAGCTTTACGACGGTCTTGGCGAATGCAAGGGGCGGGCCGGTGATGTGCCAGGAAAGGTGGCGGCACTGAAGAAATCTTATAGCTATTCTCATCAGAACAAGACCTTGTTCTCCATCGCCCGCCTGTACGATTCGCTGAAGGACACCAAGAACGCTGTTCTCTACTACGAACGCTTCATGAAACAGGTGCCCGATGACGAGCGGTATCTGCTCGACGAAAACGGCGAAGTGGATGCTAAGGGGATGACACACTGGCAGGAAGCATACCGGCGAGTGCGGCAGTTGAAGGAGCAGCTATTCTTTGAAGGGGAAAGTGATGGCCATAAAAGACAATAGATGAAGACTTCGCCTCACGGCTTTCCTGTCCGGACCACGTGCAGGGAAGCCGTAATGGTCACTACCAGGACGGCAAACAGACTGACGGCCAGCAACGCAGTCGCCGCCGTCTTCCACGAGGCTTCCGTCTCGTACGCCCGGCACAGCAGCAGGAGCGACAGGAAGAGTGCTCCACACACCACCGCCATACTCCTTGCGTAGCGGCATTTCACCGCCTTCTGCACGGCTGTTTCCTGACGCAGGACGACCGGCAGGTGGATCAGTTGCGGGTAGCGCGAAGCGATCAGGCAGAGCCCGACCGTCAGAAGGCCCAGTCCGCCCAGCACCAAATAGAAAGTAGGATCACCCCACGCATCTGCTTCGCCGAGTACATTGAAATGGATGGGAATGGGACCTTTCGCCGTCTGTGTGAAGGCGACGGACACGCCCAGCAATACCCCTGCCAGTCCGATGGCCGTACCCGTCAGCAGCTTGTCGGCAGGTGAGGGAATGCCGCCAAACGACGGCTCCTCATGAAAATGGAAAAATCGTATCATGGTCTGTAGTTCTCTTTAAGGATTTAATAATATCAGTAGTCATCCGTAATAACACCAGTAGTCATCTGTTATATCAGTGGTCATCCGTAACATCTGTGTCCATCTGTGGCTCTGATGCGCCCCTGTCCTGTGCCGCGGGCGGGCCTTTTTTCGTTTTCTTCAGCCGTCCGCTCTTGCGCAGTGCCTCGGCGATGATCCACTGTAGCTGACCGTTGGTGGAGCGGAACTCGTCGGCTGCCCATGCCTCAATGGCCGCCATCGTCTCCGCATCCACCCGCAGCACAAAGCTTTTCGTGGTTTCCTTCTTCGCCATACATCAATGGTTCAATGTTCCCGAATTGATGACAGGCTGGGCAGGCTCGTCCGCACACAGTACCACCAGCAGGTTGCTCACCATGGCCGCCTTCTTCTCTTCGTCCAGCTCCACGATGTCATCCTCCTTCAGACGGTCGAGTGCCATCTTCACCATCGACACGGCTCCTTCCACAATCTTCTCGCGGGCACTGATGATGGCATCCGCTTGCTGTCGGCGCAGCATCACGGCAGCGATTTCGGGGGCATAGGCCAGGTAGTTGATACGGGCTTCCACCGCCTCCATTCCCGCCATCTCCAACCGTTCGTTCAGCTTCAGCACCAGCTGCTCGTTCACTTCGCTGCCCCCGTTGCGCAGGGTCAGTTCGGTCTCGCCGCCCTCGTTGTTGTCGTAGGCGTACTCCCCGGCCACCTGCCGGAGGGCTGCATCGCTCTGCACCCGCACGAAATCTTCGAATGCCTTCATGCGTCCGGCCACGGAAGCACCTACCTCATTGGGCTTCTGCGCCATCGTCTGCGAATCGATGTCGAACAGGGCTTTGTACGTATCTTTCAGTCTCCACACCAGCACCAGTCCGATGAGGATGGGGTTGCCCACCTTGTCGTTCACCTTGATGGGGTCTGCATTCAGGTTACGGGCACGCAGTGAAATCTTTTTCGAAGTAATGAACGGGTTCACCCACCAGTAGCCCGTGCGTTTGAACGAACCCCGGTATTCGCCGAAGAACAGCATCGCCCGCGCTTCGTTCGGCTCTTGCAGGATAAATCCGCCCCAGATGAAGCAGGAAACAAACAGGCCTGTTCCACCCGCTATGTAGGCGAAGATACCCAGAATGTCGGGGAAGAAAAAAGCAGTTACAGAAGCGGCAATGAGCAGCAAGTTGCCGAACATCCAGGCAAAGCCGTTGGCAACAAATCCTTTGAATTCAAATTCCTGTGTTTTCATGTTCTGTTTATTTTGATATTGTTTTGATATCACAAAAATAGAGAATATAACGACAGGTTGTTCTTCTGTACTCTATGTTTTAGAGCAGTAAACAAAGTAAAAATTTCATAGAATAGTTGGGGGCTTGCCATATTTTCTATACCTTTGTTTCATGGACATAATATTAGAAAAGGCATGAAACATCTTCTTATAACGATTATAGGCTGTTGGTGGGCGGTCCTGCAAGGGCTGCAGGCACAGCCGCAAATTACCTTTCAGCAGGAAAAGCAGGAGTTGGGGTATGTGCTTTGGCGCAATCCGGTGACCGTGAACTATGAGTTTACCAATACGGGCGACCGGCCCTTGGTCGTATCGAACGTGACCACCTCTTGTGGCTGTACATCGGCCACCTGGACGCAGGAACCTGTACCGGCAGGGGGAAAGGGCATCGTGAAGGCCGTGTTTGATGCCGAGGCCATCGGACGGTTCTACAAAGAAGTAGGCATCTACTGCAATGCTGCTCCCCGTCCCATTTACCTGGAATTTCATGGCGAGGTGACAGCCGATGCCCGTAACTATAATTTCACTCATCCTTACGGCTTTGGTGCCATTCATCTGGACAAGGACGAGATTGCCTTCGATGATGTCAACAAGGGAGAACAGCCGGTCCTGGAAATCGGGGTGGCCAATTCTTCTTCGAAAGCCTACACGCCGGTGCTGATGCACCTGCCTCCTTATCTGAGTGCAGCCGCCGACCCGGACACGTTGCCCAAGGGCAAGGCGGGAAAGATAAAGGTGACCCTCCATACGGACAAGCTGCCGAAATTGGGGATCACCCGTGCTTCGGTCTACCTGTCCCGTTTCCCCGGAGACAAGGTAGGCAGCGACAATGAAATCCCTGTATCGGTGGCCTTGCTGCCCGACTTTTCTCGCGTGTCGTCGCAGGAACGGAACCATCCTCCTGTCCTCTCGCTGTCTACGGGTGACCGGGAACTGGTGTTCGAGCCTTTGGAGGGAAAACAGAAGAAATCGCAGACCATCCTGATTACCAACACAGGACAGTCGACTCTGAGCATACAGGACATGCAGGTGTTCAGCATTGCCTTGGCGGTGAAGCTGAACAAGCGGGTCCTGAAGCCGGGCGAATCGGCCAAGATGAAAGTGACGGTGCTGGCAGAGAATCTGCCTCGGGTGAAAGGCACACCTCGCATCCTGATGATTACCAACGACCCGAAACAACCGAAAGTATCTATCCGAGTGAAAGCAACCTTAAAATAAACATAGCGTATGGAACACCCCGAAAACAGTGAAGAATACAAGGGCCTGACGGTCAACAAAGGAATCGATCAGCCTGCTGCCGTCAACCCTTACCTGCAGTTCCGCAAGAAGGCGCGCCGCCGTCAGTTCTCGGTGGGCGAGTATGTGGAAGGTATCGTGAAAGGCGATGTGACGGTACTGAGCCAGGCGGTGACTTTGGTGGAGAGTGTGAAACCGGAACACCAGGCCGTGGCGCAGGAGGTCATCGAGAAATGCCTGCCCTATGCCGGAAAGTCGTTTCGCATCGGCATCAGTGGCGTGCCGGGTGCCGGCAAAAGCACCTCCATCGATGTGTTCGGCACGCATGTGCTGGAGCGGTACGGCGGCAAGCTGGCCGTGCTGGCCATTGACCCGAGCAGCGAACGGTCGAAGGGAAGCATCTTGGGCGACAAGACGCGGATGGAAAAGCTGTCGGTCCATCCCGATTCCTTCATCCGTCCCAGTCCCACTGCCGGTTCGTTGGGAGGGGTGGCCCGCAAGACGCGTGAGACCATCATCCTCTGCGAAGCTGCCGGTTTCGACAAGGTATTTGTCGAGACGGTGGGGGTCGGGCAGAGCGAGACGGCTGTCCACTCCATGGTCGATTTCTTTCTGCTCATCCAGCTGGCAGGTACCGGCGATGAGTTGCAGGGCATCAAGCGGGGCATCATGGAAATGGCCGACGGCATTGTCATCAACAAGGCCGACGGCAACAACATCGAGAAGGCTCAATTGGCCGCTGCCCATTTCCGGAACGCTCTTCACTTGTTTCCTGCTTCCGAGTCGGGCTGGATGCCGAAGGTGCTGACGTATTCGGGATTCTACGGCTTGGGCATCCAGGAGATATGGGACATGGTCTATGAGTACTATCATTTCGTACAGGCGAACGGCTACTTCGAACATCGTCGGAACGAGCAGGCGAAGTACTGGATGTATGAGACCATCAACGAACAGTTGCGCGACAGTTTCTATAATAATCCCCAGATTGCGGCGTTGTTGGAACAGGAGGAACGGGAAGTGTTGCGTGGCGTTACCACTTCCTTCACGGCTGCCCGCAAGCTGCTGGACAAGTATTTCTCCCGGTAGGAGAAGGACGGGTAAGAATCATGATTTTTCAGATTCTTTGCTTACGCTGCTCATGACGAAACTGTAGGTCCGCCCCCTACAGCGTCATCATCAAATCGCTGCCTTCTTCCTGCCTGGTCCGGCCTCGTCTTCCCTTTTCTCAGGAGCAAAGTTAGGGAAAGTCTGCCGGACTGATGTCGTTTAGCGTCGTTAACTCGGCGGGATTTTCGAAAAAAAGCTGCTGTAAGTGGTTGACAATGACTGCTGTAAGGGAATAATGACAGCCATTCGTGTTGGTTGAAAACTGCGGTCGTTCCGCCTCCTGGTTGGCTGCTGCGGCGGCGGGGGACGGCCTTTATTCAACACAGAGACACAGGGGGTTATTTAAACACAAAGAGACAAAGACACAAAGGGAATTTTTTGTTTTAAACACAGAGACACAGGGGGCACAGATTTTTTTTTTTTTTTCAACACAAAGGGACAAAGACACGAAGGATGATTCATTACTTCCGTCTGTATACTGTTATTCTTCACTACCTATGACGAAAACGGTAGGGGCAGACCTATGTGTCTGCCCGGAAACATCTACCTCGGCATCCGGGCGGACACGCAGGTCCGCCCCTACAGCATCATCATCGAATTGTTTCACACCGGCAAAGTTCACCGACCGACAAGCAAGGGACGGAGTGAACCGTAAACCTGCAACGAATGTTATTAGTCATGTCATTTGTCACGAATGTCATTTGTCATTAAGCAGATGCACATCTCCCGCTTCCGGCGAAGCAGAATTTGGGGGAATGTAGAGAATAAAATTACATATATAATTTTAATATATATATAAATATATATAATATATATTTATATATATATTAAGTTGGAGTGGAGGTGAAACTGATGAAATCAGCTATTCCTTAATGACAAATGACATTCGTGACAAATGACAAACGAAGAAACCTCGTCGGATGTTGTTCCTTCGCTTTGCCCAGGAAGACAGTAAGGGGAACTGGTGCGACCCCTTGCTACCTCCATGCGACCCCGATGCGACCATTTTACGGCCCTAATCCGACCGTGCCCGACTATTTTCCGACCCTTCTTTCTCATTTTTGCGACCCTCTGCATGTCATTGTCATACAGCGGATTACGATTTTCGCGACCCTCATGCGACCCCCTTGCGACCCCTTTGCGACCCCCATTGGAGGTCGCAACAAAGGGAGTCATTTTCTTGCTTTCCTTCCCCTTCCTTCTTATCTTTGTAGTGTCATCAGGAGAGACAGCCACTGGTGATGGGCTACAGAAAGTCCTGCGAAAGCGGCTGCCTGAGCGATCTGTGACAGACTGTAACACACTAATTTCAACAGCGGATCTGTCAGAACAGGGACGACCTGTCGAGCTGAGCGAAGCGAAAATTCTGCAGACATCCGCTGAATGCAAATCGGTCCTTTCCTTTTCTCATTAAAGTCTCAGTTCGATGCCTCGGTAGAAATCCAGGATTTTCGTACGGAACACATAGTCGTATTTGGCCTGCAGGCGGTTGGAGACCGCTTTCATCCAGTTGGTACGCGACTCGTTGTATTCGGTGGCATTGGCTTTCCCTTGTGCATATTTCTCCTTCATCAACTCGAACGAGGCGGCTGCTGCCTCGTCGGCAGTGGTACTGCTTTTCAGCTGGCTTTCCGCGTTCAGGGCATTGTAGTAGGCCTGCTGGATTTCCTTGAACAGGGTTTTCTTGGCTTCCTCCAACTGCCAGCTTAGGGTGTTCTGGCGGATGCGGGCACTCCGTACCTGATTGCGGGTGGCAAAGCGGTTGAAGAGAGGTACGCTCAGCGAGAAACCGAGATATTGGCTGAAATTGTCTTTCAGCTGCGATCCGAAACTGTTGTTCTGGTAGCCGTTCACTTTGTAGTAGTTGGTGCCGATGCCGGCCCCGAAACTCAGTTGCGGATAGTAGGCACTTTGGGCGATGCGGATGCTGTGAGTGGCTCCTTCCAGCCGGTAGGTGGCCGCCTTGATGGCCGGTTTGGACAATACAGCCTCCTGGAAGATGTCGTCAGGAGCTACGATGGAGCCGGAGAGGTGATGCTCGTCGATGTCGGGGGAAACAATGCTGAAGCCGTCGGGGGTGGGCAATTCCAACAGTTGGCTGAGGTCGAGCAAGGCCAGCCGGCAGTTGTTCTCGGCCTGTACGGCCGACAATTCGTCTTGTGCCACTCGCGACTTGGCTTCGTACCATTCGGCTTCCGATGCCTTCCCGTTATCCAGATAGGCCTTTTTCCGTTCCAGCATTTCCTGGCTCAGTGCTACCTGTTGCCGGGCGATGAGGGCCAGTTCCTGGTTGTAGAGCACCTGCAGGTACAGGGAAGCAATCTGCAGGCTGATGTCGTCCTTGGCCTTCTGCAGGTCCTCGGTGGCTGCCTTCAGGTTCAGCTTCTGCAGGGCAATGTTATGGGGAATCTGCATTCCCGTAAACAACGGTACGGAGGTGTTGAGCGAGAAGTTGGTGTTCTGCGTGTTGATGCTCTGGTACGTATTGTCTGCCTGCAGGCTCCTTCCGAAGTTGAACGAGTGGGAAGCGCTCCCGTTCAGGTTGGGCAGGCGGCTCCACTTGGCCGTATGCAGATCCACTTCCGACTGGTTACGGTTTTCTTCCTGTTGCTTGATGGTGAGGTTGTGCTCGATGGCATAGTCGATGCACTGGCGCAAGTCCCATGCCTGTTGCGCCGAAGCGGGCAGGGCAAGGGTGCCCGCAAGGAGGTAAGTGATGGTCTTCATGGCGTTATTCTTCTGTTTGCAAGCCGCGTACACGTTCTCCGGCTTTCAGTCCTTGTTTGATTTCTATAAGCAGACCGTTGCTGATACCGGTCGTGACGGTGCGTCGGTCGAATTTCTGCATCGGTATGCTGTCGGTCATCACGTAGACGAAGGCAGAGTCGTTGCTGAATTCTACAGTGCTCTCAGGTACGGCAACGGCACCTTTCGCCTCCTGCAGGACGATTTCTGCATTGGCGCTGTAGCCCGAACGGATGGTCACACTGTCGGGAACCTGGATGGCTGCCTTGATTTCAAACTGGTTGGCACCGTTGTTTTCGGTGCTTTTGGGCGAGATGTATTCCAGCGTGGCATCGAACGACATGTTCTGCAAGGCTCCCAAGGTGATGGTGACAGGAACCCCTTCGTGAATACGTCCCACCTCGGTCTCGTCCACATTGCCTCGGAAGATAAGGTCACCCATATCGGCCACGGTGGCAATGGTGGTGCCGTCGTTGAACGTATTGCTCATGATGACCGAGTTGCCCACCTTGACGGGGACATCCAGAATCAGCCCGTCGATGGTGGAGCGGATCAGGGTGCTGCTGAACGAGGCACTGCTCTTGGTGATACCTTCCTTGATGATTTCCAGGTTGTCTTTGGCCGCCTGGAGTTCCTCGCGTGCCTGTCGGGCGGTCAGCAGGCTCTTTTCATATTCCTCGTCGCTGACCAGACGGCTGCCGTGCAGCTGTTCCATGCGGGCAAGGTCGGTTTCGCACTGCTTGCCGTTGATTTCAGCCAGCCGTACCCGGCTTTCGGCAGAATTGAGCTGTCCCAGTTCCGGAATCACCTTTACCTTGGCGATGATTTCCCCTTTCCTGACATGTTGTCCGGCTTCCTTATAGACCTCGGAAATGATTCCCGAAATCTGCGGCTTGATCTGTATCTCATCGCGTGGCTCAATCTTCCCGGTCGCTACGGTACTCTGTTTCAAGTCGGTCACGGTGGAAGTCTCGATGTGGTACACCTTTTCTTTGGGTTGCGATTTCCGGTACAGGAAAACAAATGTTCCTACGAAGATCAGTGCTATCAGCACCAATACTGCAATTCTAATGTACTTTTTCATATCTGTCTTATTAATATTCTTCATTCTTCATTCCTCATTTTTAATTTTTAATTTTAAATTTTTAATTGCTATCATTCGTCCCTCATGGCATCGATGGGTTTCACCGCCATGGCCCGGAAAGCAGGGGCCAGTCCGGCCAGCAGTCCCAGCAGGGTCAGGATGACACACGCTCCGATGGCTCCCCAAAAACTGATCTGGAAGTGGGCATCGTGGACGGTCTGCTCCACGATGTTCAGCAGGAACACCCCGAAACAGATGCCTCCCATGCCGGCCAGTACCGTGAGGACCATGCTTTCCGACAGGATTTGTCCGAGGATGTCCTTCGGTCGGGCACCGATGGCCCGGCGGATGCCGATTTCTGTCGTCCGTTCCTTCACGGTCACCATCATGATGTTGCTCACCCCGATGGCCCCTGCCAGCAGCGTTCCCAGTCCGACCAGCCACCCCAGCAGGCGGATGCCCGAAAACAGGTCGTCCATCATGCTGAACATGGCTTCCGCATTGAGTTGGATCAGGGCCTGCCGGTCGTCGGGATGAATCAGGTGGGCCTGCTTCACCACTTCTGCAATCCGTTTCTCCAGCGAACTGATGCTGATACCCCGGCGGGCCGTGTAGCAGATTATCTGCACCTTGTTGCCGAAGTTATAGTTGTGCTGCATCGTAGAGAAAGGGATGATGACCGAGGTTTCCGCATTGCCGTTGATGGAGATATTCGCAGTCGCCATATTCACGCCGATGACCTGGTAGTAGATGCCACCCACTTCGATGAATTTCCCGCAGGGATTGCCCTTATCGGGAAACAAGGTTTCGTAGATCTGTTTGCCGATGACACATACCTTGCGCCGGTCGCGGACATCCAGATGGTTGATGTAGCGTCCGAAGAGCATGTTCGGCTCTTCTATCTGTTCGTACTCGGGGTAATTCCCCTTCAACGTGCCGTTGATGCTGTTCTCCTGGTACACCATCTTGTTGCCCCAGCGGGCCAGGGTCGGCGTGACGATATCCAGTTCGGGCACAGCCTTCCTCAGACGGGTCACGTCGCTGTTCTCCAGGTCCCAGTAGCGTCCCTGCTGGAAGCCTTTGTACGCCTTGCTGGTCGTGTTGGAGCCCAGGAATCCGGAGTTGCTGGCAAAGCCCTTGAAGTTGGCGGACATGAGGTCCTGTACTCCCTGTGCGCCTCCCATGAGGGCAATGAGCATGAAAATGCCCCAGAAGATGCCGAAAGCGGTCAGTAAGCTGCGGGTGCGGTTACGGGTGATGGTCACCAGTATCTCTTCCCAGGTGTCTATATCAAAGTATCTCATAATCAATCTGCTCTAAGTGCTTCAATGGGTCGGATGCGGACAGCCTTGAGGGCAGGGAACAAGCCTGCCAGCGTGCCCGCGATGATCAGGGTAAGAGTCGCCTGTATGGCAATGGAGAGGTCGACGGTCGGGTTCTCGAACACCGTGAACTGGAACATCCCCGCATCCACCACCTTCTCTCCGGCCACCTGGTTCATGTATTCCGTCACGGCCACTCCCGCCACCATGCCGAGGTAGCCGAAGAAGGTGGTGATGGCAACGCTCTCCGCCACAATCAGCCGCAGGATGGAGGCAGGCTTGGCGCCCAGAGCCTTGCGGATGCCGAACTCATGGGTGCGTTCGCGCACGGTGATGAGCATGATGTTGCTCACTCCCACGATGCCGCTCAGCAGGGTGAAGATGCCGATGACCCAGATGGCAATGTGCAGGATGTTGTTGGCTGTCTGTTGCTGCTGGTACTGGGTGAGCCGGTTCCAGATCCATATGGCACTGTTGTCCGTCGGGTCGAACTGCTTCCGGTCTCCCAGCAGGCAGCGCAGGTCTTGCTCGAAGGCTGTATTCGTCGCTTCATCCGTCAGTCCTTGGGTGGTGAAGGTGATATTGTCGATGCTGTCGCCCTTCTGGTAGACCAGCTGTATGGTCGTAAACGGTGCCAGTGCCGAAGGCTGGAAACTGTTCTGGTCGGCATAGATGCCCACTACCTGGTAGGAAACGCCCTGGCTCTCGATTCGTTTCCCCAATGGCTCGGTCTTCGGGAAGAGGATGTCGGCGGTCTTTTCGTGCAGGATGATGACTTTGCGCCGTTCTTCCATGTCGCGTTCGTTGATGAAGCGTCCCCGCTTCAGGGTGATGGCGTTCAGTTGGGGATAGTTCGGGAATACGCCGTTGATGGTGATGCTTACGGACTCTTTCCGGTAACGCAGGGAAACGCTGTTCGTGCTGACGGTGGCACCGGAAGAAAGGATGTTTTCGGGAAAGGTTTCCGCGGATGCCCGTCGGTCGGCATCGCTCAGCGAGATTTGCCGGCCTTCCTTCAGTCCGTTGTAGGGCAGGCTGGTCCATCCGGGATAGACTTGCATGGAGTTCATCATCATGCTGCTCGAACGGTTCTCGAACGCATGGATGAGTCCGTTGCCGGATCCCAGCAGCACGATGAGCATGAAGATGCCCCATGCCACGGCAAACCCCGTCAGGGCCGTGCGCAGCTTGTTGCGCAGAATGGTGCCGTACAGTTCAAGTAAGAGATCAATCATAGCTGTAGAATAGCAATTATCAATGAGTGTGGTTCCTTTATTTCATGTATCCGTTCTTGCCGAACGGCGATGCGTTGTGGTCGATATTGTCGTCAATCCGTTCGATGATACCGTCCTTGATGTGGATGATCTTGTTGGTCTGGTTGGCCACTCCGCTCTCGTGGGTCACGACGACGATGGTCAGTCCCTCCCGGTCGTGCAGTTCCTTCAGGATATTCATCACTTCCACCGAGGTCTTGCTGTCCAAGGCACCGGTCGGTTCGTCGGCCAGGATGATCTGAGGTTTCGAAATCAGGGCCCGGGCGATGGCGACCCGCTGTTTCTGTCCGCCGGACAGCTCGTTGGGCATGTGGTGTGCCCATTCCTTCAGTCCCAGCTTGTCGAGGTACTCCAACGCCAGTTCATTGCGCTTTTTCCGTCCCACTCCCTGGTAGAACAAGGGAAGCGCCACGTTCTCCATGGCATTCTTGAACGAAATCAGGTTGAACGACTGGAAGATGAAGCCGATCATCCGGTTGCGCATGTCGGCAGCCTTCGTCTCGCTGAGGTCTTTGATGAGGAGGCCGTTCAGGCGGTACTCCCCTTCGTCGTAGTTGTCGAGAATCCCCAATATATTTAATAAGGTGGATTTCCCGGACCCCGATGCTCCCATGATAGAGACAAATTCACCCTTATGGATGTGTAGGTCAATGCCTTTCAGCACATGTAGCGGTGCCCCGTTGTGGTAGGTCTTGTGGATGTTATTCAGTTCAATCATATCCTTCTTTTTCTTGTTTAGATGGCACGAAGGTAAGAAAAGTTACAAGAGTGCTCGAAAAATTGCCGAAAAAATTTGTCTGTTTTTTCCGCTTTTCTTACTTTTGTCAATACAATTAACCCTATAAGTGTAATATCATGACTATAAACATGGAAAAGCCCTACGTAGTGGGCATGGACATCGGCGGTACAAATACCGTTTTCGGTGTAGTAGATTCAAGAGGTAACGTGTTGGCAACCGATTCCGTAAAGACTCAGCAATACGAAAAGATCGAAGAATACGTGGATGCTGTGTGCAAGAAGCTCCTGCCGCTGGTACAGCAGGTGGGCGGTGCCGACAAGATCAAAGGTATGGGTGTAGGTGCGCCCAATGGCAACTATTATAACGGTACCATTGAGTTTGCTCCCAATCTGCCGTGGAAGGGTGTCATTCCCTTGGCTGCCCTGTTCGAAGAAAAACTGGGCATTCCTACTGCCCTGACCAACGATGCCAATGCAGCGGCCATCGGCGAAATGACCTATGGTGCAGCTCGCGGACTGAAGGATTTCATCATGATTACCCTCGGTACAGGTGTCGGAAGTGGTATTGTCGTCAACGGCCAGTTGGTATATGGTCATGATGGCTTTGCCGGTGAATTGGGTCACGTGATTGTCGATCCCGATGGCCGTCAGTGCGGTTGCGGCCGCAAGGGCTGTCTGGAGACTTACTGCTCGGCTACGGGTGTGGCACGCACCGCCCGCGAGTTCCTGGTAAAGCGTTCTGAACCCAGCTTGCTGCGTAATATTCCGGCAGAAGAAATCCAGTCGAAGGACGTTTACGATGCAGCCGTGAAGGGTGACCAGCTGGCGTTGGACATCTTTGCGTTCACCGGCGAAGTGCTCGGTAAGGCTTTGGCTAACTTTGTTGCTTTCTCCAGTCCCGAAGCGATTGTATTGTTCGGTGGTCTGGCTAAATCGGGCGACTATATCATGAAGCCTATCCAGAAGGCGATGGAAGACAACATCCTGAAGATCTATGCTGGCAAGACCAAGCTCCTGCTGTCTCAGCTGAAGGATGCCGATGCCGCTGTGCTGGGTGCCAGTGCACTGGGTTGGGAAGTTCGTGAAGTGACTATCTGATTTTCCCGATAATCAGCTATTTTTTCGAATTGTCATTTTGAACGCAGTGAAAATCTGTCAACATCAAGTGGATGTCTTCAGATGTTTCACTGCGTTCTTCATGATTATCATAGGTGTTTCCAGCTGATTCGCCGGCTCAAGGCTCGATACGGAACCAGTCGATGTCGGCCCATCCGCCGTCGTTGCTGGTCAGCTGAGGCCGGGTGCAGAACATGCCCACTTTGGCCCCTATCCATTTTCCTTCTTTCACCTGGAACTCCTTGCCGAAGGGCAGGAACTTCTTCCCGTTGAGGCTGTAGCTGAGCTGGCATTTCACGAGGTGGTCATGTCCGCCTTCGCTGGCCGAGAGCTTCTCGCCGGTGTCCGTTATGCGGGCACGGAGGTAGATTTCCCCGTTTTTCAACGGCAGGGTGGCGTGTACCGTTTCCTGCTTTCCTTTGTCTGCCTTGAGGCATTCCACCTGCGAGAGCACCAGCCCGTTCTCCGTATTCTCCAGGATGAGGGCTGCATAGTCCATGCCCATCACCGCCAGTCCGGTCCGTTCGCCCGTGTATTTGGCAATGGGCGAGAACTTCAGTTTCATGGTTGCCGAAAAACTGGGCGCAGGGAATTTCTGCAGCAGCATGTTCGGTACGCTCCACAGGCTGGTGTACTGTTCGTCCACCGGATATGAGTAAAGACGCAGACGGCTGTTGGTCGCATCACAGAAGTACCATTTGGGATTGGCGTTGGCATTCCACTGCCATTGCAGGCCCAGTTCGTTGCTGTCGAACTCGTCGCTTTCCTGCGGCGTGCAGACGGGACCGTTTGTCCCTACCTTCGGCTTGCGGTAGGTCAGTACCGGTTCGCCGCAGCCGTCCCCGTCCGCATCGATGCCGATGACCGGCCAGTCGTTCACCCATTGCATGGGCTGCAGATGTACCAGCCGGCCCGCAGCACCCACATCCTGGAAATGCAGGAACCAGTCCTCACCGCTCGGCGTGTCCACCCATGCACCCTGGTGAGGGCCGTTGATGGGGCTGTTCCCCTGGGCCATCACCGTGCGCCATTCATACGGACCATAGACCTGCTTCGAGCGAAGCACCACCTGCCAGCCGGTGGGCACACCGCCTGCCGGATGGAAAATGTAGTAATAGCCGTTCCGCTTGTAGAATTTAGGCCCTTCGCATGTTTCGTGCGCCTCATGTCCGTCGAAGACAATGCGCGACTGGGTCACGGTCTTGTCGCCAGCCTGGTTCAGTTCGCAGACGGCAATGACGCTTTTCAGTCCCGCCCGGCTGCCGGCAAAGGCATGGGCCAGGTAGACTTTCCCGTCGTCGTCCCAAAGCGGGGTCGTGTCAATCACCCCCTTGGCTGCCAGCACCAGTACTGGTTCGGTCCAGGGACCTTTCACATCGGTGGCCTTCGTCAGGAAGATGCCTTGGTCCGGATCGCCCCAATAGATATAGAACTGTCCGTCGTGGTGGCGGATGCAAGGAGCCCACACCCGGTTGCCGTGTTGCGGAAGGGTGTCGGTATGGGGAGCCAAGGAGGAAGGAATGGCGGCACTGACGATGCGCCAGTTCACCAGGTCCTTCGAATGGAGGATCTGCAGGCCGGGCAGACAGCCGAAACTGGAGGAGGTGAGGTAGAAGTCGTCACCCACCCGGCACACATCGGGGTCGGAATAGTCGGCATAGAGTACAGGGTTCTTGTAGGTGCCGTCCCCTTGGTCGGCCACCCAGACTTTCGATACTTGGTTCTCTTGGGCCGGCAGGCTGGGCCACAGGGCGCAGCCGGCCAGCAGTGTCAGGATCATTTTTTTCATATATGTCGCTTTTTCTGAAACATACGCTGGAGGAGGGCCGCTTACTCAATGAGCGTTATGGAAATCGGCTGTTCCAGGTTCTTTCTCCAGGTTTGGAGGTAGTCGAACCAACGGTTGGCATCGGGATAGCCGAAGGTCTCCTTTCGCGAGGTAAACGTAGTCCAGTACCGGAAGCCGGTCTGTCCGGAAGCGCTCAAGGTGTACAGGTAGTTGTCCTTGTCCTGCACTTCCTTCACCACGTACTTCTTCGGAATGAAGGTGCCCAGTCCCACCGTCTCTTTCTTGTATTTCACCGTATCGTTCACCGGCCAGTCGGTACCCCAGCTGCCCACCAGTCCTTCGTGGTCGGAGTACATGGCCTGGTCGGCACCGGCAATGTGCTGCACGCCGGTGGCGAACACTTCCTGTCCGAGCGGACGGTCGAACAGGACATCCACTTGGGCATCGCGGTGGCCGGCATAGAGGGTGTAGCGGTTCACCATGTTCAGTTCGCTGCCCTGATACGCCCATCCTTTCACTTCCGCTTCCACCACGGCCCGTACGGGACCGGTGGCAATGATGCGTTGGCCGCGGATGACCACAGGGGCCACATGCGTGGCTTCCGTGCCGTTCCATCCCTTCAAGGTACCGGCTCCGCAGCTGTTCTTCACCATGATGACATCATCGCCGAATCCGCGCTGCAACTGCTCGTCGGTAGGATAGAACAGACTTTCCTCGATTTCCAGTCCTTTGCGGAATTTCCCGTAAAGGTCGGTGGTCTGTTTCTCGTTGAAATAGATACGCCAGGCGTTCAGCTCGCTTTCGAAGGCAATGCCGTGGTGGTGGAGCACGGTGTAGGTGTCTGAAGTGCCATAGGCAGCAATGGATACCCCTTTGGCATAGATGTCTTTCTTGTGGGTGCGGAACAGCATTTGTGCATAGACGCGGGGAGGATAGCTCTTGTCCGTTTTTTCAGTAGAGAGGGTCACTTCTACCTTGGCCTTGCTTCGGGCCGGCAGGTCGATGACGAAGGCCAGCTCGTCTGCCCGCAAGTCGCCGTCGATGTCGTCGAGTTGCGACGGGATTTCCGTCGTCCCGTTGCAGACCGTTGCCGACTTGACGGTGAAGTCCAGGTGCAGGTCGTCCAGGCGGACCACCACCGGCTCGTCGGTCTTTGTTTCGTTCCAAGGGTTGGACACTTCCAGGTGTAAGGTTTTCGTAGCCGGAACAGCAGCAGTCGCTGTGCCGGCGGCCATGAGGGCCAGACTGATTAGGGTAAATGCTTTCATAAGGCAAAATAAGTAAGAATGTTCAGTGGTTTGGAAAAACACTTCCGGGCCAAGCGGAGAACCTGTTGCCGGAATGCCGCCTGAGAGGGGGGCACCCGTCAGTTCCTTCGCTTCGCCCGAAAGGACAGTGCGGGTCTAGAACTTCAAGGAAATGGCTTCTTCCACTTTCTCGTAGACTTTTCCGTCAATCGTCACGTTGGTCACTTCCTGCATCTTCAGGTTGTCGCCGCCCTTCACGGTGCTGACCTTCACGTTCTTCAGGGTAGCCCCGTCGGCACGGTTCAGGATGACTCCGTCCTTGGCATCCGTGATGGTCAGGTTTTCCATGAGGATGTTCTGGATCTGCATTTCCGGCAATCCGTTGAACAGGACAGCCCGTCCCACGTTCTTGGCCGTGACATCCTTGATGTAGATGTTCCGGAAAGCAGGCGTTTCCTCGGTGACGGCAGGTACTTCAGTCACCTTGATGCCGGCCTGGTCCTCTTCGCCCGGACCTTTCCCTCCGTAGAAGAGGTTGAATATCAATGCCTCGTTGGGGATGTTGATCATGTTGATACGGCTGATGTGGATGTTCTCCACCACGCCCCCTCTGCCGCGGGTGCTCTTGAAGCGCAGGCCCACATCGGTGCCGAGGAAACTGCAGTTGTCCACATAGATGTTCTTCACACCGCCCGACATCTCACTGCCGACTACGAAACCGCCATGGCCGTGCAGTACCACGTTGTTGCGGATGATGACATTCTGACAAGGCTCGCCCCGGCGGCGGCCGTCAGCATCCTTGCCCGACTTGATGCAGATGCCGTCGTCGCCGGCATCGAAACTGCAGTTCTGGATCAGGGCGCGGTTGCACGACTCCAGGTCGAGGGCATCGCCGTTTTGCGAATACCAGGGGTTGGAGACAATGACCCCGTCGATGGTGATGTCCTCACACGACAGCGGGTGCAGGCACCAGCTGGGCGAGTTCTTGAAGGTAACCCCTTCGAGCAGCACTTTCTTGCAGCCGACGAAGCTCAGCAGGACAGGACGCAGCCAGTCGCGGATGCCGTTCCATTCCTCCGGTGTGCTGATGCCCTCGGGAACGTTGAAGTCCTTGCAGGCATTGGCCCCTTTCAGCGACCCTTCGCTGGGATACCAGATATCCTTTTCCACGACACCGCCCGATGCCGTGAGCTTTTTCCACTGGGCTTCCGTGAGCTTGTTCTTCTTCACCGGCCGCCAGGTATCGCCGTTTCCGTCCATGACTCCCAGTCCGGTGATGGCGATGTTCTCAGCCCCCTTTGCCGAGATAGGAGCCTGGCAACGGCGGGTGTCCAGTCCTTCGAAGGAAGTCTCCACAATGGGGTATAAGGAATGGTCGTCAGAGAACAAGACCAAGGCGTTGTCGCTCAGGTGCAGGCAGACATTGCTTTGCAGTACGATGGGACCCGTCAGCCACAGTCCGTCCGGGATAATTACCGTTCCGCCTCCTTGGGCGGACATCTCTTGGATGGCCTTGTTGATGGCCTCCGTGTTCAAACTGGTACCATCGGCCACGGCACCGTATTCCAGAATGGAGGAAGTGCGGTCGGGGAACGACGGCAGCTGCACGGCATCCATTTCAAAAGGCAGGGTGGAATAAATGTCTTCAGCTGCTGCAGCGGTCGACTGAGGGGCAGTCGTACATCCGGCAGCCCCGATGAGCAGAGTCGTCAGGCCGACCGACCAGCTCCAAAGTTTCAAAGCATGTAAATTCATCATCTTTCGTTATGTTTTTTAATAATATTAGTCTTATACATTATATATATAATTCGTATCGGTCATCGTCCGAGGCAGTTTCAGGGAAGGAAGTAGCAGTTTACAAAATAATCCTTTGCTGCAGCGCTCTTCTCAGAGAACTATCAGAAAGGATTATCCTTGCATTTTAACCTAATTCTAACCTTAAATAAATATTATGAAAAACCTCTTGATAACGATGACAAAAGTAGAAATACTTTCTGAGACCCATGTGAAGATTTTGATTGAATACGTGAAAAAAATGGGATTTCCGTCCGGACGGGCGGACAAGGTCTTGTAGAATCGTATGGAAAAGATGGAAGAATTGTTGTTTTTTCCATTTTGTATGTTCAAAAACATAAATAAGTAAAGAGAAGTTTGTATCTTTGCCCCCGAAATAACAAACAATGAAAGAATATGAGTTATAACTTACTGAAAGGAAAGAGAGGAATTATCTTCGGTGCCTTGAACGAGCAGTCGATTGCTTGGAAAGTGGCTGAGAGAGCCGTGGAAGAAGGTGCCGTGATTACATTGTCGAATACGCCCGTCGCTGTGCGCATGGGACAGGTTTCCGCCTTGTCGGAAAAACTGAACTGCGAAGTGATTCCGGCCGATGCCACCAGCGTGGAAGACCTGGAAAACGTGTTCAAGCGCTCCATGGAAGTGCTGGGAGGAAAAATCGACTTTGTGCTCCACTCCATCGGTATGTCCCCAAATGTCCGCAAGAAGCGTACGTACGATGACCTGGACTACGACATGCTGGAGAAGACGCTCGACATATCTGCCGTGTCTTTCCACAAAATGATTCAGTCGGCAAAAAAACTGAATGCCATCAGCGAGTACGGGTCGATTCTGGCGTTGAGCTATGTGGCTGCCCAGCGTACGTTCTATGGCTACAACGACATGGCCGATGCCAAGGCACTGCTGGAGTCCATTGCCCGCAGCTTCGGCTACATCTATGGCCGTGAACACCATGTGCGCATCAATACCATTTCCCAGTCGCCCACCATGACCACTGC
Organism: Phocaeicola plebeius; assembly: GCA_004558305.1. Taxonomy (GTDB): domain Bacteria; phylum Bacteroidota; class Bacteroidia; order Bacteroidales; family Bacteroidaceae; genus Phocaeicola; species Phocaeicola plebeius_B. The sequence continues at coordinate 3,396 of SFDG01000024.1, read as the reverse complement.
CGGCTCGGGCGTGAAGGGGATGGACAAGCTGTTCGACTTTGCCAACCGGATGTCGCCCCTGGGCAATGCCTCTGCCGACGAATGTGCCGACTATGCCATTGTCATGTTCTCCGACCTCACCCGCAAGGTGACCATGCAGAACCTGTTCCACGACGGAGGTTTCTCCAGCGTCGGCATGAGCCTGCGTGCCATGGCTACGTACGAGAAGGGACTCGACGAGTACAAGGACGAGAACGGTAACATTATCTACGGATAAACCTCGAAAGGAAGTCATGAGATACTTTTTGTTCCTGCTGATGGGCTTCCTGGCCTTTTCTGCCTGTCGCAACGACGGGTGGAATGGGGGAGCCGTGTCGGACAGGGACATAAAAGTGGCTCGTTATGACCGCCTGCAATACGAGGCAACGGTGCTGAACAGTGTGACGGCGCAACAGCGGATGAGCCTGGAGTTCCCGAATGTCACCAAGCTGCTCATCGAGGATGTCCTCGAACTGGGTTCGGTGAACGAGCCTGCTATCAACGAACGCTTGTATGCCTATTACTCCGACACCACCTTGCTGCGCCTTATGGACGATGTGTCGGATAAATTCAAGGATGTGTCCGACATCGAGGAAGGGCTTTCCAAAGGGTTCGCCCGCCTGGAGAAGGAGGTGCCCGGACTGGTGGTTCCCCGCATCTACACGCAGATATCCGCCCTCAACCAGTCGGTGGTGGTGACCGACAGCCTGTTGGGCATCAGCCTGGACAAATACATGGGGGAGGACTATCCCCTCTACCGCCGTTATTACTATCCCCACCAGTACCGTTCCATGAAGCCCGGGCGCATCCTGCCCGACTGCTTCGTGTTCTACCTGATGGGGCGTTATCCCTTTGAATGGCATCCTGCCCGCCGCACCTTGTTCGACCAGCTGATGCACCGGGGCAAAATCTATTGGGTGGTCGGCCAGCTGATAGATGCAGCTTCGTCGGAAGACCTGATGGGCTATACCGAAGAAGAGAAAGCCTGGTGCAAGGCCCACCTGCAGAAGGTCTGTGCATGGCTGGCTGCCGGAGGCTACCTCGGCAGCACCGACCCCATGGTGCTGCGAGCCTTCACCCGTTCCGAACCCGGACTGATGTTCGAGGGGAAGCCGTTGCCCCCGAGTGTAGGCATCTGGTTGGGTATCCAATGGGTGGAGAGGTACCGGAAGCAGCATCCCGACCTGTCCGTAGCGGACTTGCTGGAGAAGAATGATTTTAGCGATTTTTCCATCTTATAACCTTACCGTCAAACAACCCAACTAATTCCTGTCTTTTCTATGGAACCTGCTATTTATCTGTTGCCTGTCACGCTGGGCGATACGCCCGTCGATCAGGTCCTTCCCGTCTATAACCGCGACATCATCCTCGGTATCCGTCATTTCATTGTAGAGGACGTGCGGTCGGCCCGCCGTTTCTTGAAGAAAGTAGATGCGGGCATCCAGATTGACGAACTGACATTTTATCCGTTGAACAAGCATACGCCGGCAGAGGACATTGCCGGTTATCTGAAGCCGCTGGAGGAAGGGCATCCGATGGGGGTGATTTCGGAGGCCGGTTGCCCGGCTGTGGCCGATCCGGGAGCGGATGTGGTGGCCATTGCGCAGCGGAAGGGGCTGAAGGTGGTGCCGTTGGTGGGCCCCTCGTCCATTCTGCTTTCCGTCATGGGTTCCGGCTTCAATGGCCAGAGTTTTGCGTTCCATGGCTACCTGCCGATTGAGCAGGGCGAGCGCACCCGCCGGTTGAAGGAGCTGGAGCAGCGGATTTATGCCGAACACCAGACGCAGCTGTTCATCGAGACGCCTTACCGCAACAACAAGCTGATGGAGGAGATTCTCCGCACCTGCCGTCCGCAGACCAAGATGTGCATTGCCGCCAATCTGACCTGCGAGGGGGAATACATCCGAACGAAGACCTTGCGGGAGTGGAAGGGCCATTTGCCCGACCTGTCGAAAATTCCCTGCATCTTCCTGCTGTATAAGTAAGTCCTTCGGGGGGGCTGCAGCCTACGATAAGGTAAAAACTCAACGAGCTAAAATTTGGCAATGTCATCAAAAACGACTATCTTTGCCTTAGGATAAAGAACTTACACGCTATGAGACGAATGGAGATAATAGAACAAATACGTCAAACCATGCGCAGTGTCGCTCCTTCTGCCCAAACCATCCTTTTTGGTTCGGAAGCCCGTGGTGAGGCGCGTACCGACAGCGATATCGACCTACTGATATTGCTGGATGGAGAACGTTTGTCGCTTGCCCAAGAAGAAGCCGTTACATTGCCCCTTTATGAGCTGGAATTGCGGACGGGGGTGTCCATCAGTCCCATTGTAATGCCCCGCAAACAGTGGGAAAACCGTCCTTTCAAGACTCCCTTTTATGTCAATGTAATCAATGAAGGTATTGTGTTATGAAGACGCTGATGGATGAAGAAAGCAAGAAGGCATTGATTACCTATCGGATAGAGCGTGCTTATGCCACATTGAGAGAGGCAGAGGTGATGCGTCGTGAATCCTTCTGCAACGCAGCTGTCAACCGTATGTATTATGCCTGTTATTATGCTGCTGTTGCTCTGCTTTTGAAGCATGATTTGACTACCCAGACGCATAATGGTGTTAAAACCTTGCTGGGGTTGCATTTTGTTTCTACTGGAAAGCTGCCTATCAAAATCGGTAAAACCTTCAGTACTTTGTTTGAAAAGCGTCATAGTGGAGATTATGACGATTTTGCTTATTGCGATGAGGAGCTGGTGGATGAGCTGCTGCCCCAGGCACGGTTGTTCGTCGATACACTTGCCGGAATGCTGTGAATCACTTTCTCCCTGTGTGCACTTGTATTTCTGTTAGAGTACATACAGATTAGCTCCCCCTTTTTGATAGCTTACTTTTGCGTTCAGCCAAGGCTGAACGGTGCTCGAAGATAGCTTCGAGCCACAAGTATGTTATCTTCTACGACCGTTCAGCCTTGGCTGAACGCAAAACGGAAGCAGCTGTCCGAACAGACTATGAAACTATAATCGTCCATCGGAGAGGATATATTTTGCCCGAAACAGTTGGATAGTATCTGAATTCTCACTAATTTTACCCCGTCTTTCGTCCCCTACGCCATGGCGGGAGGGCAGGGAAGACAAACATATTTATACGAAGGCGTATTACGCGCTTTGTGTTTTTGACGGTTAGAAATCCGCTAAATTTCAATAGTATTGTCAAAAAACCGAAGCAACAGTACGCCCCATCGGGTGTTATGTATATATTGCATCGCCCAGATTGCGCTGTGGCCCTCCCTTAGCCCACATTGCAGCAAGTTTCAGTCCATTTGTTAAATATTCCCAACAGGAAGTTGTTTTAGTCCCCCAAAGTTCTCAATCTGGTTCCTGCTTTGG
>SFDG01000099.1 GCA_004558305.1 Phocaeicola plebeius | reverse complement strand
ATCAAGCGGCGGGGCAGCAAGTTGAGCACCTGGATGTGCTTTTCTTCCAGGCTCAGCTGCACCTCATTCAGAATATTCGCCACGACACTGCTCACATCCACCGCTTCCCGTTCCATCAGGTCCGGTGCCTCGTCCAGTCGGGTCAGCATGGAGATGTCCCGTAGCAGGAAGGTCAGCCGGTTGCTTTGTGCAAAGCTCCGTTCGAGGAAAGTCCGTTGGGTCGTCGGAGGCATGTTCGGGTTGTTGAGGATAGTTTCCAGGTACCCTTGAATGCTGCTCACCGGGGTCTTCAGTTCGTGGGCAATGTTCTGTGTCAGCTGGCGTTTCAGTCGTGCCTGTTCCTCCTCTTGAGTAATGTCGTTGATGGAAATCTCGAACGACAAGTCTTGGAACAGGATGCACTCCACGGCAAAGATCCGGGCATTTTTCGCGATATGCAGTCCCATGCGTTTCTCCTCTTTCGGATAGCGGTCCGCGTTGCGGTTCAGGAACTTCGTCATGTCGGCCAGTTCCGGTATATCGAACACTTCTTCTGTGGAGCTTAGGTGCCGGTCGGAAATGATATTGGCATATTGCGTGAAAAGGTTGTTGACCAGTATCTCTTGCCGTTCACGGGTGAAGACCCCCAGTCCTTCGTGCGATCCCCCAATTCATTGTTCGGAAAGGTCTGCTCCATGTCAATGGGAGCGTTGCGGTCGGCCTTTTGGGCAAACTCCCGGAGCTTGGTGATGCTCTTGCCCAGTTTCTGGGTAAACTGGTAGAAGAACACGGCCAGTACCAGACTGATGGCCACTGTAAACCACAGATAGGTGGAGTCTGCCTTCAGGTGTTCGTTCAGGTTGAGGCTGTAGGGAAGGGCCGAGCGGATGATGATGCGCTGTTGCGGATAGTAGCGGGCCGAATAAAAATACTCCTGTCCGTCCTTGCTTTCCGAGTGTCGGCTGATGGAATATCCGCTGCCGTAAATCAGGGCATCCTGTATTTCCTTGCGCGATGCGTGGTTGCCGAACCGGCGCAGGTCGGGTTCGGTATTGTCGAATACGACTTTTCCTTCGGGCGTAATGAGCGTTACGCGCAGGTCGGGGATGACATGGGCATGAACATAGTGTAGGAGGGAGTCGGCCGAAGTGCCGTGCGAGGCCACGAAGTCGTACAGCTGCGAGTTGTAACTCTGCAGCTGGATGTTCAGCACATCGCTCTTATACACCTTCTCCCGCTGGTACTGGAACAGGACGAAGCAGGTGGAGAACGCGATGAACAGCACGATGACGGACAGGAAGAGCCGTTTCCCGAACGGCAGCATCCGGATGGACAGTCTTTTCATGGTTCCGCTTATGCTCCTTCAAAACAATAGCCGTAGCCCAGTCGGGTGACAATCTGCTTGCCGTAGACACCGATTTTCTTACGCAGGCGGGTAATGTTTACATCGATGGTACGGTCTAGTACATACACTTCGTCGTTCCACACCCGGGTCAGGATGTCCTCTCTCGAAAAGACTCGTCCTGGATGCTGCAACAGAAGGGCCAGGATTTCGAACTCCTTTTTCGTGAGGGAGGTTTCCTCGCCGTCGATGGTCACCTTCTTCTGGGGCAGGTTCACGGTCAGGCCCCTGTATTGCAGCACGTCTTCTGCAGGAGTCTCCACAGTCGATGTACGGCGCAGCACTGCCCGTACGCGTGCGCTGACCTCTTTCAGTGAGAAGGGTTTCGAAATATAGTCGTCGGCGCCAAGATTGAATCCCGTCAGCGTATCGTTCTCCGTGTCTTTGGCGGTGATGAAGATGATGGGTATCTGTGCCGTTTCAGGATTCTTCTTCAGCAGGCTGGCCATCTTGAAGCCCGAAATTTCTCCCATCATCACATCGAGCAGCAGCAGCCGGTAGTCCGTCAGGTTCAGCTTCAGGGCTTCTTCTGCCGAATTGGCAGTATCTACTGTATATCCCTCCATTTCGAGGTTGTATTTCAGGATTTCGCAGAGGTCTTCTTCATCGTCCACCACGAGGATAGGGTAATCATTCATACATTCAGTCTCCTTTCTTTGTTGTTACAAAGCTATGTTATTTTCGATTTTTGTGCAAAAATGCAGCGAAAATATTTCGATGCGATGAAACAGATGTTACGATTGTGTTACTGCCTCAAAATTTAGGCGGATGGATTGAGTAGTCCGACGGTATAGTTCGTAATAGGAAGAAAAAACAAAGGAATTTAGATATGAAAAAAATGGTAGTATGGATGGGAATGTGGGTAGGTATCTCCTCGCTGAGTGCCCAAGTTCCCCAGGAATTGAAATTGCTTTCTCCCGATGGAAACCATGCCGTTGAGTTCGCTCAGACAGTGAAGGCTTCGGGAGCGAAGCAAGTCTGTTATCAGGTCCGCTTCAAAGGGAATCCTGTCATTGAGCGTTCGCAGGCAGGGTTGCAGATGGACAATCGGGTATGGGAGATGGCACTGGGAGTGCGTTCCTTGCAGCAGCCGGACTGCTGGATGGATAACATGGAGGTGGATTCGGTCCGTACGGAACCGACGGTAGACAGGACTTGGACACCGCTGTATGGCGAACGCAGTACGGTGCGCGACCACTACAACGCTGCCACGCTGTTCCTTTCGAAGAAGGATGGGTCCCAATATCGGCTGAACATCGAAGTGCGGGCCTACAACGAGGGTATTGCGTTCCGTTATTTCTTGCCGGAACATCCTCGTGCCATCTTCCATAAAGTGACTGCCGACCTTACGGAATATACGTTCCCGAACGGAACAATGGCATGGAGCGAACAGTGGGCACAGGCCTTCTTCGAACGGTTGCCGGTCGATGCCCTGAAGCAGCCGGTGGAAAGAGCCTTGACCGTGGAACTCCCCGACGGGAAATGGGCGGCACTGACCGATGCAGATGTGGACGACTGGTGTCTGACGAAATACGTGTCGGCCGAAGGAAAGAAAAATACCCTTTCGTCTGTCATGTACAGTCCGGTCGATGTGGTGACATATTATGCCACTCCCTGGAAGGTCATTATGGCGGCCGATACTCCCGGAGAACTTTTGGAACACAATGACTTGATCAATAACCTGAACCCGCCGTGCGCGATTGCCGATGCCGCCCAATGGGTAAAGCCGGGCAAGATTATGCGCGAAACGACCATTTCTACGGAAGGGGCACTGGCCACCATCGATTTCTGTGCGGAGCATCAGATCCCGTACATGCTGTTCGACTGGCTGTGGTACCTGCCTTGCACTTCCCACGACGGGGACGCCACGAAGGTGGTGGACAAACTGGACATGCCCCGTGTGGTGGAATATGGCCGTCAGAAGGGTGTCGGCGTTTGGGTGTATGTGAACCAGCACGCCCTGATGAAGCAGGCCCGCGAGCTGTTCCCCTTGCTGCGCGAATGGGGGATTGTGGGTGTCAAGTCGGGCTTCGTCCAGTATGCCAGCCATCGATGGGCCACTTGGTTGCACGACCTGGTACGTCTGGCGGCAGAGAACCATCTGATGATGAACATCCACGATGAGTTCCGTCCTTCGGGATTCAGCCGTACCTACCCGAATCTGCTGACTCAGGAGGGAATCTGCGGCAACGAGGAGTTCCCCGATGCCACGCACAACGTGACCTTGCCTTTCACCCGCATGATTAACGGGGCGGCTGACTATACAATCTGTTACTTCGACCGGCGGCTCAAAACGACCCATGCCCATCAGCTGGCGGCATCGCTGGTGTTCTACAGCCCACTGCAGACCTTGTTCTGGTACGACCGGCCGTCGTTCTACCAGGGCGAACCGGAGATAGAATGGTTCGAACGCCTGTCGACGGTGTTCGACGATTCTCGGGTGCTCTTCGGTGCTCCCGGCAAGCATATTGCCATGGCACGGCGGAAGGGGAACGACTGGATGGTAGGGGTGATGACCAACAACGAAGGTTCGGACGAAACGGTCGACCTTTCGTTCCTGGAGGAAGGCAAGGAATACGTGGCCCGCATCTTTACGGATGGAGGAGAGGCAGTGCCCACCCGTACACACGTGAAGTGCAGCACGTACCGGGTGAAGGCCGGACAGTCCTTGAAGTTCCGCCTGTCTCCCTCGGGGGGAGCGGCGGTCTATCTGCAGCCGGTAGGGTCCGATACCTCCCCGTCCTGTCGCCGGTATACGGGCGGCTGGCTTTAATCAACAACGATAAAAGAATACATACATAATAGATGGACGAATGAAATGGATGAATGTTTTGTGGGGAATGGGCTGCTGTATGTTGGCAGCCTGTACCCCCTCCAAGACCGACCGTCAGGAAGGCTTGGAAGAGGCTTTGGCTTATTGTGACCGCCAGGTACACCGTACCTTGGCCGATTTACGGACGGGCGACAGCATCGACTATACGATGCAGCCCAAGAATATCCTTGCCGGCGAGCGGCATTGGAACTGCCGCAAGGCGGCCAAGGAGGAATGGACAGGCGGGTTCTGGCCGGGGGTGCTGTGGTATGACTATGAAGCCACCGGCAATGACACGATCCGTCAGGAAGCGGAACGCTTCACGGAGTCGCTGGAATTCTTTTCGCGCATTCCTGCGTACGACCATGACCTGGGTTTCCTGATTTTCTGCAGCTATGGCAACGGGTATCGGCTGACCGGCAATCCGGACTACAAGCGGGTGGTGCTGGCGGTAGCGGATTCGTTGGCCACGCTTTACAATCCCCGTGTGGGAACGCTGCTGTCATGGCCGCGCAATGTAGAGATGCTGGGAGGCCATAATACCATCATGGACAATATGATTAATCTGGAAATGCTCTTTTGGGCAGCCCGCAACGGCGGCGACCGCCGGTTGTACGATATCGCCGTTTCCCATGCGGACAAGACGATGGAAAACCAGTTCCGGGAGGACTATTCGTCCTACCATGTGGCAGTCTATGACCCGCAGACGGGCGACTGCATCCGTCGCTGTACCCACCAGGGATTTTCGGACGACAGCATGTGGGCACGGGGACAGGCTTGGGCCATCTATGGCTTTACCATGGTCTATCGGGAAACGCGTAATCCCAAGTATCTGGAGTTTGTCCAGAAGGTGGCAGATGTATATCTGCAGCGCTTGCCGGCCGACAAGATTCCCTACTGGGACTTCCAGGCACCCGACATTCCTGATGCGCCCCGCGATGCTTCTGCTGCCTGCGTGGTGGCTTCTGCCCTGCTCGAACTGGCATCCTATTGTGACCCTGAAAAAGCACAGTCCTACCGCCAGTCGGCAGTCGATATGTTGATGAGTCTGCAGACTGCTGCCTACCGCTCGGGCGATGCAGCTTCTTCGTTCCTCCTTCATTCCACTGGTCATTGGCCCAATGGTTCGGAAATCGATGCTTCCATCATCTATGCGGACTATTATTACTTGGAAGCCCTGCTGCGTTGGAAACGGGTAGCAACAGGACTGCAATGTGAAGCATCTTTACATTGATGGTGCAAAAAAGTCATCGAATATCGGACAAAAAGGCTGGAATATGCGTGGAAAATCTTATTTTTGCAATTCAAATGACTAATTAAATCTGTATTATGCGAATGAAGACACTGCGGTATGGCTGGCTTTTGTGCCTGTTCTTGATGGCAGTCCTTCCTGCAGGAGCTACGTCGGACACGTTCCGGCGCATCACGATGCAGGAAGGATTGTCTGATTTGGTGGTCAATGCCATCTACAAGGATAGCATGGGGTATGTCTGGCTGGGTACCAATACGTCGCTCGAACGTTATGACGGAGTGCGGCTGAAGCATTATGCCTTGAAGGGAAAATACGAAAGTCAGAAACGGGTGTACGCAGTGGCGGAGACCGAGGGACATGTCATCTGGGCAGGCAGCAGCACCGGACTCTGGCGGCTCGACCGGAACGACCGGCTGGAACCGGTGATGCAGGAGCTGATGAGCGGTCCGGTACGTGCACTGAAATCCGTAGGGGCCGATACGCTGTTGGTCGGGACAGACCAGGGGGTGTATTGTTATGCCAATGGCAATTTCCGTCATTATCTGTTCGACAAGAACATTCTTTCGCGCCGCAACAAGGTGACCGATTTGGAACGTTCGCCCGACGGAATAGTCTGGGCGGCTACGGACGACGGAGTGGGCCGGCTGTGCCTCTCGGAGGAACAGGTACGCTTCTTCCCCTCACCGGTGGCTCTCACTTCCATCGCCTGTCTGGGTGATGCTGTTTATGTAGGGACGGTCAGCCAGGGATTGATGAAGCTGGATGCCGACGACGGGCAGTATCGTCCGTATGTGGATGTGGGCTGTACGGTCATTTCTGCCTTGTCGACCGACGGACGCGATTTGCTGTATGTAGCCACCGATGGCAACGGGGTGCATTTCGTATCGACGCTGCAGCAGAAGGTGGTCAAGTCGTTCCGTCATGAGGCGGCAAGTTCGGAAGGCATCCGTTCCAATTCGGTCTACTCGATTCTGGTGGACAACAATGGTCTGCTTTGGGCGGGGCTGTATCAGATGGGAGTGGACTATACGACCTACAAGAGCCGTCAGTTCGGCATTTACCGTTGGGAGAACCGCTTCGACTCCAACGGGCTGCCTATCCGCACACTGACTTTCCACGGACGGCAGAAGCTCATCGGTTCGCGGGACGGGCTGTTCTTCATCGATGAGGAGCGGCGGCAGTATTGCAGTTATGGCCGCGAGCGGTTGCGTTCCAGTCTGGT
>SFDG01000098.1 GCA_004558305.1 Phocaeicola plebeius | reverse complement strand
GCCATCAACCTCATCAATTTCAGTACGGCACTGGCACCGATGCGGATGCGCAGCATCAATACCCAAAAGGTATTGGGCAGCAGCAACGGCGAACTGCGTCGAGGGCTGACGGCAGAATCCGTCTGCATGGTCTTCATCGGCTGGCTGCTCTCCCTGTGCATCGTGGGAACCCTGATCCATCTGCACTGGCTGACCTTCCTGGACTTTACCCCATCGCTCCTCACCTACCACACTTATGTACTGCTGACCGGACTGATTGCCATCGTCGTAGGACTCATCGCCGGGCTTTATCCGGCGTGGTACATGACCTCCTTCCCACCTGCCCTCGTGCTGAAAGGCAATTACGCTCTGAGCGGGAAAGGCAAGCACCTCCGACAGGTCCTCATCGGTTTCCAGTACATCGTCTCGTTCACGCTGATGGTCACTGCCGGATTCATTGTCCTGCAGAACCGGTACATGCGACAACGGGAGCTGGGCTTCGAGAAAGACCAACTGGTAGTGGCCCAACTGTCCGGTGCCGCCTCTACCCCAGAACGACTGGCCCTGTTCGAAACCCGGTTGAAGGCATTTGCGGAAGTAGAGGGCGTGGCCTATTCCGACTGGGCACTCGGAACGGAAGAAGGCTATTCGAGTTATGCTATCAAGTACCGGAACGAAGAACACTATTTCTACTTCATCCACGTATCGCCCGACTTCTGCCGGGTGATGGGCATGCAGGTGCTAGAAGGCGAAGACTTCCAGCCCGGCGACTCCGCCCGTACGCTTCCCCTGAAGTGTATCGCCACCGAATCGTTCCATAAGGCCACCCAACTGCCAGCAGGTGAGGTCACCGAGTTCTCGGCGTGGGGAATGGACATGCAGATGAAAGGGTATGTCAGCGATGTCCTGTTCACTTCCCTCAAGACAGACCAGGGCAACGTCGGATTCCCCTACCTGTTCTGTACCAACCCCTACTATGCCGGTCCATTAGGAACAGCCTACATCCGTATCAAGGCTGGCAGTTCCATCGATGAAGCCCTGCTCCACATCCGGCAGACCCTCGACGAATGCTTCCCGGAATATCCCGCCGAAGTGAACTTTTTCGACAAACTGTATGGAAGACTGTACCAACAGGAAACCAAGCAACAGCACATCGTGACCCTGTTCAGCCTGTTAGCCGTCCTCATCTCGCTGGTCGGTGTCTTCGGACTCGTCATCTTCGAAGCGGAATACCGCCGCAAGGAAATCGGTGTGCGGAAGGTATATGGCGCCACCACCTCCCAAATCCTGTGGATGTTCGGACGCTCGTACCTCGCCTTGTCGGTAGGCAGTTCGGTCATCGCTGCCCCCATTGCCTGGTATGGCGTGCGGCAATGGCAGCAATCGTTCGCCGAAAAGGTTCCCCTCTCCCCGTGGGTCTTCCTCGCCGTCTGCCTGCTCATCAGCTGCATCACCCTGCTGACCATCACCGTACAGAATTACCGGGCAGCCACCGCCAACCCCGTTGACAGCCTGAAAGCCGAATAACCATACACATAAGAAAAAAGAAACCAAAACAAGAACCATTATGATACGCATTGAAAATCTTAGCAAATCTTTCCGTACGACGGAAGTAGAAACCATCGCATTGAACAGTGTCAACCTGGAAGTAGCCGACAAGGAATTTGTTGCCATCATGGGTCCCTCCGGTTGCGGCAAATCCACCCTGCTGAACATCATGGGCTTGCTGGATAATCCCAGCAGCGGCCATTACTACCTCGACGGTCAGGAAGTTGGCCAACTGAAAGAGAAGGACCGCACCAACGTGCGCAAAGGCAACATCGGTTTCGTGTTCCAGAGCTTCAACCTGATTGACGAACTGAATGTCTTCGAGAACGTGGAACTGCCCCTGACCTACCTCAACATCCCTGCAGACGAACGCAAAAAGAAGGTGACCGACATCCTGCAGCGCATGAACATCAGCCACCGCGCCAAGCACTATCCGCAGCAGCTCTCCGGCGGCCAGCAGCAACGTGTGGCCATTGCCCGTGCCGTTGTCAGCAGTCCGAAAATCATCCTGGCCGACGAACCGACCGGTAACCTGGACTCGAAGAACGGACAGGAAGTGATGCAGATGCTGACCGACCTGAACAAGGAAGGGACGACCATCGTCATGGTGACCCACAGCCAGCGCGATGCTGGATTCGCCAGCCGTGTCATCCACCTCTTCGACGGACAGATTGTGTCGTCTATCTCGGAAATGTAATCCTTTTCAATACGGTCCTGTATGAAAAAAGCATTCCATTCCTTGTTCCGAAAAGGCGATGCCAACCCCACCAAGATACTCTGTCTCGGCATGGGACTCGCCATCGGACTGACCTTGATTGCCGAAGTCCTCTTCGAACGCTCGTACGATGACTTCGTGCCTGCCAAGGAACGTACCTACCGGGTGGGCGAGTCGTACCGGCGAACCGGCGAGGAGCCGCACGACCATAACCAGACCCCCGGTGCCTGGGGACCCGGTTTCCAGGCCGAAAGTCCCGGCATCGAGGCAGCCACCCGCTTTACGGGCATCAGCGACATGACCCTGCAGACCGAGGACAACCGGTCGTTCTACGGCATGGCCTGGCTGGCAGACAGCTGCTTCTTCGACCTCTTTCCCCGGAAGCTGCTGATGGGCGAAGCTCCCGAAAAAGGACTGGGCCGACCGGGCTGTGCCTACATCTCCGACAAGATGCTGGCAGCCGTGGGAACAGACATCCTCGGCAAGAGCGTACGCTGGAAGACCTATCCGCAGTTCACCATCACCGTGGTCGGCGTGTTCGAAGCCTTCCCGGAGAACACCAACTTGCCGGAAATGGACATTCTGGTGTCCATGCCCACCATCGGACAGGTGATGTGGGACGGCAGTCAGAACTGGTTAGGCAACGACCGCTACAAGACCTTCATCCGCCTGCGTCCCAACGCCGACCTGAACACTGTGAAGGAAGACGCACGTCGCACCCTGATCAAACACTTCTCCTTAGAAGACCAACAGAAAGCAGGCCTCGAGTTGTGGGTCAACTTCCTGACCATCGGCGACCTCTATACCTCGTCGGACTACAACCGACTGATGAACATCGTCTTCCTCGTCTTTGGTCTGCTGATGCTGGCGGTGGCCGTGCTCAACTACATCCTGCTCACCATCTCGTCGATGGTACAACGGGCCAAAAGCATCGCCACCTACCGCTGCTACGGGGCCGGCAGCCTCGACATCTACCGCCTGATCCTCTCGGAGTCGTTGCTGTACGGCCTGATCAGCCTGGCCCTCGCCGTCCTCATTGTCTTCGGTCTGCAGGATTTCCTGCAAGAGCAGCTGGGGCACAGCCTGAAAAGCCTTTTCCCCACCGCTACCCTCGTGGTCTGCCTCCTGATTACGTTGGCGGTCATCCTCGTCTGCGGTGTCCTGCCGGGCTGGCTCTATACCCGCATCCCCGTCACCTATGCCTACCGCCGCTATTCGGAAAGCAAGCGGCAGTGGAAACTGGGGCTGCTGTTCGCCCAGTTCCTGCTGACCACCTTCTTCGTCAGCCTGCTGGCAGTCATCGGGTCGGAATACCACCTGCTGACGAACTACACGACCGGATTCGAATACAAGCAGATGCTCTACGTATCCACCCGGGGATGCAGCGTCAGCGAACGGACCACCTGCCTGCAGGAACTGAAGAAACTGCCCTGCGTGGAGCGCGTCACCTACGGCTACCAGGAAATGTGGGAGCACTGCAGCGGCAACAATGTCATGGACAAGGAGACGGGGCACGAGTACATGAACATCGCCGACATGTACGATGCCGGTGATGACTACCACGCCACCTTCGGCATCCCCATCGTGGAAGGCCGTGCCTTCACCCCGCACCTGAGCGACACGCTGAGCCAGGAAATCATGGTCAGCCGCAGCTTTGTGCAGCGGATGGAGGAACTGGCTGGCTGGACAGGGTCGCCCATCGGCAAGGAGGTCTGTCTCACCGGTCATGACTACAACGGAGTCACCCCCCGGCTGACCATCTGCGGCGTGTTCGAGGATATCCGCATCGGTTCACAGATTGCCGAAGAAGCCGACGAGCGTCCGCAAGTGCTGTTCTACAATCCTACTCCCTCCTACCTCTTTTATATACGGATGCGCGAACTGTCGCCCGAAACGATGCAGGAGGTACAGGAGGTCGTCAACCACTGCCTGCAGCATCCGGAAGACTACATCGTGAAGAGCATGGACATCGAGATGGGCCGTCAGTACGACAGCGTGAAGCTCATCCGCAACAGCGTCCTCTTTGCCGGCCTGTGCATCCTGTTCATTGCCCTGATCGGACTGGTGGCCTACATCCGTGACGAAGTGAGCCGCCGCCGTTCGGAAATCGCTATCCGAATTATCCACGGTGCCTCGATGACTGACGTGCAGCGGCTGTTCCAGCGCGACCTGCTGAAGATAGCCGTGCCTGCCACCCTCATCGGTGCCCTCATCGGCTGGAATGTCAGCGACCGGCTGCTGGAAATGTTTGCCGTAAAGATTGACCTGACCGTCCTTCTTTTCGGAGGTTGCGTACTGGCGGTACTGGCAGTCGTTACGGGCCTGTCCGTCGTACTGGTTCATCGTGCCGGTCGCACCAATCCTACGGAAAACCTGCGGTCGGAGTAAACCCTTCACCGCTTTTCATAGACTCTCTTTCATCCATCTGCCCGCTTTGTGAGAAAGCGGGCAGACTTTTTTATTAACGAATCATATTTTACGGATTAATATTCATTCACACACTCGTTTTGAATCAATTTTGCGAGTTTTTGAAAATTATTTCTTACTTTTCTTGCATATTACTGACAATAGCCATAGTTTTACGGCCGAAAAGCTACAAAAAGAGTAGTAATACATAGAAATAAGAGCAAATAAAGGGAACATTGAAATAAGAATTTATAACTATTATTATAACCAAAAAAAACGAGAGTCTTTATGAAAGAAAAAGTATGGATGATGCTAACCTGCCTATGCCTCAGCATCGGGTTAGCCACTGCCCAGATTACCAAAGTATCGGGCATCGTCACATCGGCCGAAGACGGCGAGCCCATCGTCGGGGCCTCTGTATTGGTGAGCGGTACCACCATCGGTACCATCACTGACATGGACGGACATTTCATTATCAACAACCTGCCTGCCACGGCCAAGACCCTGCAGGTATCGTACATTGGGATGCAGACCCAGTTGCTGCCCATTACCGGCAGCACCCTGAAGATTGTCATGGTACTGGATACCAAAACACTCGACGGCATCGTTGTCACTGCCATGGGTATCTCCCGCGAACGCAAGGCCTTGGGTTATGCCATGGCAGAAGTGGGAGGCGACGAGATGCTGAAGTCGCGCGGCGGTCTGACCAACCCGGTCAACGCCCTGCAAGGAAAGGTAGCCGGTCTGCAGATTTCCAGCGGTTCCGGTTCGATGGGCGGTTCGTCCAAGGTGCTGATCCGCGGTGTCAGCTCCATTTCGGGTAACAACCAGCCCCTGTTTGTCATCGATGGTGTACCCATCGAAGGTAGCGACCGTAACTCGACAGACACGGCACGCGGCGGCGGCGGTTACGACTATGGTAACCTGATTCAGGACTTGAACCCCGATGACATCGAAAGCATCTCCGTATTGAAAGGTGCCAGTGCCTCTGCCCTCTACGGTTCACGTGCCAACAATGGTGTGGTACTGATTACCACCAAGAAAGGAAAGAAAGACGAAGGCATGGGTGTATCGTTCACCTCCTCTGTCGGCTTCGAAGTTGTCAACAAGCTGCCCAAGATGCAGAAGCTGTACGGTGGTGGCTACGGCACCGAGTTCGAACAGGTCACCATCAA
This sequence comes from Phocaeicola plebeius, assembly GCA_004558305.1. GTDB lineage: Bacteria > Bacteroidota > Bacteroidia > Bacteroidales > Bacteroidaceae > Phocaeicola > Phocaeicola plebeius_B. Next base: position 580 of record SFDG01000098.1, on the reverse strand, counting down.
CGGCAAGACCACCTCGAAATGGGTAGCTCCCGCTCACGACATCGAAGACTTCTTCGAGACCGGCGTGTCGTTCACCAACAACCTCTCTATCTCGCAAGCCACCGACCGCGCTTCAGTACGCCTGTCCTACACCAACACCGACCTGAAAGGCTACATGCCCAACAGTTCGATGAACAAGAACGTGTTCAACGTATCGGCCACGACCACCAGCCCCAACAAGAAGCTGGAAGCCTTCACCAACGTGACCTACTTCAACTCACGCGCCAAAGGCCGTACGGAAACCGGCTACGGCGACAACAACGTGATGGTAAAGTTCGTGCAGTGGGGACACCGCGAACTGGACATGGCGCAGGCCAAGGAAGTCTACCGGATGCCCGACGGCACACAGGCCACCTGGAACCGCAGTGCCTGGGATGACCCGACACCCGCCTATAGCAACAACCCTTACTGGAGCCGCTACATGTGCTACCAGAACGACTCACGTAACCGCGTGTATGGCAACATCGGTCTGTCCTACCTCATCCTGCCGGAACTGAAGTTCCAGTACAAGACCAACCTCGACTTCTACGTGGACAAACAG
>SFDG01000023.1 GCA_004558305.1 Phocaeicola plebeius | reverse complement strand
TGCGTAAATCAACCAACGAAATTCTGTGAAAATTCATGCGAGGAACTTCCATTTCTATTGTGTGGAACACAGACCTTATGAATTTTCAGTAAACCCTAAGTAATGTGTCAGCCCTGTGCACGTTGCCAGGGAATGGCACTGCCTTTCGGAAGAGAACAGGCACAAAGAAGAGGGTGTGTCAAAAGCACCGATTGCTTTGACACACCCTCTTCTTGAGGTTCGCATTCCCTTTAGCGGACTGTCCTCATCCCGTCAGAACGGGCGACGGCCTCCACCCGGTCCTCCCGGACCATGACCTGGGCCCGGTCCGCCGAAGCCCATGCCGGAAGGCCGCTGTGCGCCCTTGCCGCCAAAGAGATTCAGCCGGTAGACGAAGTGGACCATGCAGTAGCTGTAGATGGCATTGTACTCGACATCCTTCCGCTGGGCCGCGCTGATGGTACGGCTGATATTGCTCTGCTGGTGCAGGATGTCGTAGAACTGCAGGCTCAGTGTGGCCGCATTCCCCTTCAGGAAGTTCTGTGCAATCTGCGCGTTCCAGATCAGTTCTTTGGTGTTCATCGACGAGAGCGTATAGCCGCGGCGCGACTGCTGGCTGAGGTCGGTGGATATCGTCATGTTCCAAGGCAAGGTCACGTTCGTGCTGGCCCCGTACGAGAACTGGTAGGTATCCATGTTGTTTTCTGTATTATAGCTGTTGCGGGCATGGCTGTAGTCAATCGAGCCGTTCAGCGAGAACTCCCACCAGCTGTTGCGGTACGTTCCGCGCAGCCGCTCACCCAGCGACAGGTTCTTCATGGTGTTCTTGTCCGTATCCAACGCCACATTGCGGCTGCTGATGTAGCTCACCTGGTTCTGGTAATTGGCACGGGTAAAGGTACTGATAGTGTACTTCTTGTTGTTGAGGGCCGTATTGGTACCCACCATGCCGAACACACTCCAGTTGCCGTTCATGTTCTCGGGTGTCGTGGTATAGCCACCGGTCGTTTCGTTGTAGACACGACGGTTACTGATGCTGTTCAGCTGGTTCTGGAAATTCAGGTGCGCCATCATGCCCCGCTGCTTCTCCGTATTGAACGTATTGTAGAAGACCATCAGCGAGTTCGTGAACGTCGGCTTCAGTCCCGGGTTGCCCACCCGGATGTTCAGCGGGTCAGTATTATCGGTAATCGGCAGCATGTCCGTCATGCTGGGCTGCGTGCTCCGTCCCCGGTAGTTGATGCGCAGCTGGCTGGTCTTCGAGAACGTATAGCGGAAGTCGAGGGTCGGCGTAAAGTTGAATACATTGCGGACCACCGTCGTGTCCAGCACGCCCTGCTGATAGCTCAGCTTCGTCTTCTGCGGCTGGAACGAGAGACCTGCATTCATCCGCAGCTTCTTGGTCATATAGCGCAGCGTGAGGTCCATCTGATGGTTGAAGTAATCATACTTGGCACTCTTGCTCAAGGCTGCGTCCAGTTCCCCATATCCGGCAGAAGCCGCAGGTCCCCAGACGGTCCAGTCCTCCGGCATGTTATACGTACGGTTGTCCGTATCCGAGCGTTTGTACTGGAAGTTATAACCGAACTGCAGGTAAGCCCCTTTGAAGATCGGTTCACTGTACGAAAGGCGTGCGCTGTACGAATAGCTCTTGGTCGGCGTATCGATGTAGCGGCGCAGGATTTCCTGCATCCGTTCCTGGGTTTCGGCATCCGCCAGGTCCGCCGTCTGCTGGAAATAGTTGGTTTCGGAAGCCGAGAACTGCTCGCTGCTACTGTTCGTATAGTTATACTGTCCACGGAAGGTCAGGTTACGCCCCGCCTTTCCCAGCCGGCGGTTGAACAGCAACGAACCGCCGATGGTCACATCATCCCCCTTCTGCAGAGTATTCTTGATGACCGAGTTCACCACGTTCTCGGCAGGCACCAGTCCGGTAATGTCCTCTGCCCCCAGTATCTCGTCCGTGGTCAGTCCCGGGTCCGTGTTGAACGTGTACGACTGGTTGGCAGTCGTGTGGTCCTTCTTGCCATAAGTCACGCGCGGACGGAACATCAGGTTGGTCAGCGAGTCCGGTTTCCATTCCAGCCGGAAGTCGGCCGTAAAGTTAGTGGTCTTGTTCCGGTTATGGTCCAAGGCATTGGCAAAGGAGCTTCGCTCCGACGACACGAACGTTTCGGTGGACGATTTGCTCAATACATCCTGGTCTTTGTAATTGAAGTTCACGCTGCCGCCTGCCTCCAGCTTCGCCGTTTCGGTGGCAAAGTTGAAGCCCCCCATCTTGACGGCTGTCAGCCCGTTGTTACTGCGCCAGCGTCTGCCGCCACCGCCCCCGGGGAAACTTTCATCGTTCACATTGTTCATGGAGCCGATGACTGTAAACTGCTTCTTGTCCTGGAAATAGTTGGCCAAAACCTTACCGCTGTAACGGTCCTTCGTACCGGCCGCCCCGTCCACGTTACCGAAGAAGCCCCGGTTCATGCCTTTCTTCACCGTCAGGTCGAGCACAGTCTCTTCTTCCCCGTCATCGATTCCCGTCATACGGGCCGTATCACTCTGCTTGTCGTACGCCCGCACCTTGTCAATGATGTTCACCGGCAAGTTTTTCATGGCAATATTAGGATCGTCTGCAAAGAATTCCTTCCCGTCGACCATAATCTTCTTGATTTCCTTTCCGTTGATGGTAATCTTTCCGCTCTCGTCCACCTCTGCGCCCGGTAGTTTCTTCACCAGCTCTTCCAGTGCGGAGCCTTCGGGAACCCGGTAGGCGGAGCTGTTATATACCAAGGTATCTTCCGAAGCCGTCACTTCCGGTGCCTCGGCCACGACGACCGCTCCCTTCAGCATGATGGCATCCGTGCGGAGAGGAATCTTGCCCACGTTTACGTTCGGCTTGTTCCGGGTCAGGGTGAGGGGCTGGAAATACGAGGAATAGCCGATGTAGGACACCTTCAGCAGGTAGTTGCCCGGACGGGCAGAGAGCGAGAACCGGCCCTGCTCGTTGGTGACATTGCCTACTACCATCGAACTGTCCTTCACCGACAGCACCTGTACGGTGGCCTGTATGACTGGAGAATTGTCGTCGTTGTCCACGACGGTTCCTGTAACGGTCGCTTTCCCTCCTGTGCCCTGTGCCAGGGAACACAGGCAGACGAATAAAAGCAACGTGCTCAATAACTTTCTTTTCATGTCTTTGCTGTTCTGTTTTCTATTGCCTGTTGGATGCAGGCGTAGGGAAAAGGTTTAATGTAATAACCTTTTTTATAGAATCGTCATTTTCTTTTAAACGCCTTTTCTGCCTTTCGCTTCTGCACCAGGAACTCCAGGCACAGCACGGCGAGCACCATGTAGATGATGGCGGCCGAGTTGTCGGCTCCCTGTGCGTCGCCGTCGGCCATGCCTTTCACCAATGCCCCGGCGTAATAGACTCCCCATGCCAGCAGGGCGCACTTCATCGCCTTTGTGCGGAGCGATGCCGCCGTAGCGTCTTCTTCCTTGTTTTTGGCCAGGAAGATCATGAACAGCGACAACCAGACGACGAGCTTCATCCCTAACTTCACGATGGCGAGATTGCCGTCGTCCACCTGCCCGGTCAAATACATTCCTAAGGGGGCGAAGACGGACAGAATCAGCAGCGCATACCCCAATATCCGGCACCCGGCCGGCAAAATACCTTTCATATTCAAACTCCTTTCTGTTTTATGTTCTACCAATTGAAGGTGCAAAATTAATTAAATGATAGCCAAGAACCGCTTTCTTCTCACTTTTTTTCTAAATTTGTACCCAAAAACTGACCTTATTATGAGCAAACAAGAAGTCATTATCTGCCGTGACTTCGCGGATGAACTCCGCAAGACACTGGCTAAACATTCGTTCGACAAGCTGTTCGTCTTGACGGACGAGCATACACGGAGGTCGTGCTGGCCGGTCATCTCCCAGCTGGACTGCCTGAAGGATGCCGTCATCATCAGCATCGGTCCGGGGGATATTCACAAGAACCTGGAGACCCTTGCCTATGTGTGGAACCGGCTCTGCGACGAAGGAGCGACCCGCCGCTCGCTGCTGCTGAACCTGGGAGGCGGCATGGTGACCGATCTCGGTGGCTTTGCGGCTGCCACTTTCAAGCGGGGCATACCTTATATTAATATACCTACTACGCTGCTTTCCATGGTCGATGCCTCGGTGGGGGGGAAGACCGGCATCAACTTCAACGGACTGAAGAACGAAATCGGTGCCTTCCGTCCGGCGGAGACGGTGCTCATCGATTGTCGGTTCCTCCGAACGCTCGACTGCGAGAACATTCTTTCGGGCTATGCAGAGATGCTGAAGCACGGCCTTATCAGCCGCGTCAGCCACTGGAGCGAGCTGGTGGACTTCGACATGGAGACCATCGACTACGACCGTCTGCAGCAGCTGGTCGGCGAATCGGTGCAGGTGAAGGAGGGGATTGTGGAGCAGGACCCCTTCGAGCATGGAATCCGCAAGGCCCTCAACCTGGGACATACGGTGGGACATGCCTTCGAGAGTTTCGCCTTGCAGAAGCGTCCCGTGCTTCACGGGTATGCCGTTGCCTGGGGCATGGTGTGCGAACTCTACCTGTCGGCCCTGAAGACCGGATTCCCGAAGGAGCGGTTGCACCAGACGCTTCGTTTCATCAAGGAGAACTATGGCCGGCTGGAGTTTACTTGCAATGACTACGAGACCTTGTTCAACTTCATGAAGCACGACAAGAAGAACTTTTCGGCGGGCACCATCAACTTCACGCTGCTGGGGGATGTGGGAGATATCCGTATCAACCAGACCGCCACGCAGGAGGAAATCTATGAATTGCTCGATTTCTACAGCGAAACGATGGGGTAAGCAGGGTTCTTGCCCCGTCGTTTCACCGGGAAAATGTATTTTTCAGAAAAAAAACCGAGATAATGCTTGCAGATTCAAAAAAAGTACGTACCTTTGCACTCGTCAAACAAAGACAAGCACATCACAGCGGGGTGTAGCTCAGCCCGGTTAGAGTACGCGTCTGGGGGGCGTGTGGTCGCTGGTTCGAATCCAGTCACCCCGACTGAGAAGAAAGCATTGATAATCCGATGATTGTCGATGCTTTTTGCTTTTTTACTTGCACCGATGCAGAATCTCGCGGATTTTATCTACATTTGCAGTAGCTGAACCCTGAGTCCTGAGGTCGGTAGCCTTCTTCGTCAAGTGTTTTCTCCGGGCTCTTCTGTTCAGTCGGGACTAATAAAGACAGGCACTATGGTAGATCATTTTTTTTCACTATTCTGGCAGTTGTTGTTTCTGGCCTTCGTCTTGTTTACGGTTTTTCTGGTCATTTTGGACAACCGTAGCCCGTTCAAGACCATGGCGTGGATTCTGCTGCTTTATTTCTTGCCTTTACCCGGTCTGTTCCTGTATTTTTTCATTGGAAGAAGCAACAGGAAGGAGCACTTGATCAGCCGGAGTGGGTACACACGGCTGTCCAAGCATCCGATGCAGGAATACCAGAATCAGGTCTCCTTGTCCGATGCGTCTGAAACCAACCGGTTGCGGGGATTTTTCCATCGTGTGAACGGAGCCTTGGCATTCGGTGGAAACCGGGTGTCGGTTTTTACGGAGGGTACTTCGATGGTAAATGCGTTAGTCGAAGATATCCGTCAGGCACGTCATCACATTCATTTGGAGTTTTATATTTTCGAGAACGACGAGGTGGGCCGTCTGTTGCGCGATGCCCTCGTCGAACGGGTACGGGCCGGTGTAAAGGTGCGCTTGCTGTACGATGATGTGGGTTGCTGGAAGGTGGACAAGCTGTTTTTCGACCGGATGATGTGCGAGGGCATTGAGGTGCAGGCTTTTCTGAAAGTCCGCTTTCCCGGTTTCACGAGTAAGGTGAATTATCGCAACCACCGTAAGCTGGTGATTATCGACGGGCAGGTGGGGTACATCGGTGGAATGAACATTGCCGAACGGTACCTGCATGGGGTATCGGGAGGAATCTGGCGCGATACGCATGTCCGGGTGGAAGGCAAGGCGGTATACGGTTTGCAGACGGCTTTCCTGACTGACTGGTATGCCATGGACCGTACGCTCTATACGGCTTCGGAGTTCTTCCCCCGCATGGAGGAGGACCGAGGTACGGTGGTGGCACAGGTGGTGACTTCAGATGCAGTAGGGCAGTGGAAGGACATCATGCAGGGCCTTGTAATGGCGATTTCCAATGCCAAACGCTACTTCTATGTGCAGACACCCTATTTTCTGCCTACGGAGGAGGTGATGACAGCCCTTCAGACTGCGGCATTGGCGGGGGTGGATGTACGGGTGATGTTGCCGAAGCGGGCAGATGCCTTCATTACGCACAAGGGGTCTCTTTCCTATTTGGACGAACTGATGGAAGCAGGGGTGAAGGTGTATCTCTACAAGCCGGGATTCCTGCATTCCAAGTTGTGGGTATGGGACGATGAAATGGCATCAGTGGGGTCTACGAACATGGATTTCCGCAGCTTCGAGCATAATTTCGAGGCAAATATCTTCTTCTATAATGTGGAAATGGCATTGCACCTCAAAGAAATCTTCTGGGAGGATCAATGCCATTGCCTGTTGCTGTCTCCCAAGGTGTGGGCACGGCGTGCGTGGAAGAACAAGGTGGCAGAGTCGGTCATCCGTCTGTTGGCTCCGTTGCTGTAGTGAATGCCTATCGGAAGAATGAAAAATTGACGCTGCCGTAGTGGCGGTGTTCCACAAAGTGAGGGTGCTGGTCGAACTGGAGGTTCTTCCCGTGCTCCAGTACGAAGAGTCCGTCTTCTTTCAGCAGCTGGTGTTCGAAAATCTGGTCGGGAATCTCGTTCAGGTTGGGCAGGGCATAGGGAGGATCGGCAAAGATGAAGTCGAAAGTTTCCCCGCACCGTTCGATGAAGCGGAACACATCTCCTCGTACAGGAAACCAGTTGTCTGCCTTGATTTCTTTCATCACCTTGTTGATGAAGGCGTAGTGCTGAGGGTCCTTCTCGATGGAGAGGACACGGTCGCAACCGCGTGATACCAGTTCAAGGCTGATGCTGCCTGTCCCGGAAAATAGGTCGAGTGCATTGATTCCGCCCTCGAAGTCGAGGTAGTTGTTGAGGACATTGAAAAGATTTTCTTTGGCAAAGTCGGTAGTGGGCCGTGCCTTGAAAGTCGGGGGTACGTCGAAGCGGCGACGTTTGTATATTCCACTGATTACTCGCATGTCACTAAAGATTGGATGTCAAACGGAATATCTTCGATGGGGCTGGAGGCCGATTCGTTGAAGTCCGCTTGGGGTTGGATAATGAATACTTTACGGATGTACTTCTTTAGGAGGGTGGTCAGTTCGTCCCGTTGGCCGATGCGTCCGGTCAGCTGGAGCTCGTCGTTTTCGGCGTCAAATCCCAGTTGTTGCCATACATTGAGCAGATAGTAGCTCCGGTCGTCGGTGGTAGCGGTGGCATAGGTGTTGGTCAGCAGCAGCCGTCCCCGTTCGAAACAGAACACATCGGTGCTGTCCGGGTGGAGGTGGGCATAGAGCTTGCGGCTGTTGCCCAACTGGCTCTTTACGGCCAGCCCTTCCAGCTGCGGACTGACAGAGGCAAAGAAACGGGCCTTTGGGAAGTGTTCGCTCAGAAAGAGGTGGGTCAGTTTGTCGATGGAGAACAGGATGACGAGATTGCTTTTCCCCAGTACGTTGCACAGCACGATTTCATTGTTCTGCCGCGGCAAGTTCTGGTAGAAAAGTGCCTCCATCTGTTCGTCCTCGAACAGTTCCAGAGGTACGGGAGTGTAACGTGCCGAATGGACCAGGATATTGGTCTGCCGGTAGGGAAGGTCAAGTCCTTCCGTTTCCGCCAGGAACGCCTTGACGTTGGCGGCCATCGAACGTTGGGTGTTGACCGGATAGCTGCGGAAGAAGAAGTCGCTTCCGTTCAGCGGGTTATAGATAGAAAAAGAAAATCCATCCGTACTAAGACGGATGGATAATGTATACTGTGCCGATTTGGAGAAATCGAAGGTTTCGCTCATGCGCTTATTCCCAGTTACCGGCGTTGTTGTTCGGAGTTTCAATGTCACCCACGCGCAGACCACAGTACTTGCCGAGCTTCTTCTGCACGTCCTTCAGGTTGATGAGTTCCTGGTCGTTGATACCCTTCAGGTAAACTTCGTAAGGTACCTGGGCCTGGAACAGGTTCAGCGGAGCACCCGACTTGGTCGTATCTTTGCGGATGGCAAGTTCGAACTTCGCACCGTTGCCATAAGGAACGAACGGCAGTGAGTCAGGGTTGAATCCCTTGGTGAAGATGGTGTCGAGTACGGCTACCCACATGGTGTCACGACGGAAATTTTGCAGGCCGGCCTTTTCTACTTCGCTCCAGTTGTTGGTCTTCTTGGCCTTGTTGATCAAAGCCATTGCTTTCTTCTCGGTCATGCCGTTGTTCAACTGGTCGTCTGTCAGTGTTCCGACCTTCATGATGAACGGAAGTTTGGCGGTCTTGACGAAGGCAATCAACGAATCGAAGTTGTCCGTATAGGCACCCTGGTGCAAGGAACGATATTCCTGCTGGGCCTTGCGGATGTCAATCAGACGGGCGATGATGGCCTTGTCGCGGATACTTTTCTCATTATCAAAGTTGATAGGACCCATAATACTGCCATAGCAGATGTACACTAAGCCAATTACACAAGCGGCTAACACAAGATTAATTACTGTTTTCATGATAATATTGTTTTTTTAGTTTATATTCGTAGCGCAAAAATAAATAAATTACTTTAACCGCGTACACGTTACGCCAACTTTATTACAGACCATTATGTTAAATAATGATTTAGCGCAGCAAATTAAGCGAAATTTTTTCTATAAACCAACAGATGGGCAAGAAATTGTGATGAAAAGTTTTGCAGATTTTCTTTTTTTGGCAAATGAAGGTGAAATTTTCGTCTTGAAGGGCTTTGCAGGCACGGGAAAGACCACCTTGGTAGCTGCCTTGGTGAAGACGCTCGATGAACTGCAGCGGAAGGTGGTACTGCTGGGTCCCACCGGACGGGCAGCAAAGGTGTTCTCGCATTTTGCCGGACATATGGCGCTGACCATTCACAAGAAAATTTATCGTCAGCAGGTGTTCTCGAACGATACGGACAATTTTGTCGTTCAGCCGAATCTTCACCGGAATACGTTGTTCATCGTCGACGAGGCATCAATGGTGGCTAATGAGGGACTGGCAGGGGCTTCGTTCGGAACGGGGCGGCTGCTGGACGACCTGGTGCAGTATGTCTACAACGGACAAGGCTGCCGGTTGATGCTGATAGGCGATACGGCGCAGCTACCGCCGGTAGGAGAGGAGGAGAGTCCGGCTCTTTCCGCCGACTGCCTGTCGGGCTATGGACTGGAGGTGATGGAGTGTCTGTTGACAGAGGTGGTCCGTCAGGGACGGGATTCGGGGATTCTGTCCAATGCTACGGCCTTACGCCTGCGGATTGCCGACGACGACTGCTTCGATTGGCCCAAGGTGCGGATAGCGGGTTTCCCGGATGTGAAACAGGTGCCTGGCAGTGAACTGATTGAGGCCATCAACGATTGCTATGACCATGCCGGAATGGACGAGACCATGATTATCTGCCGGTCGAACAAGAGGGCCAACCTATATAATAAAGGTATACGGAATACCATCCTCTATCGGGAGGAGGAGTTGAGTACGGGGGATGTGCTGATGGTGGCCAAGAACAACTATTATTGGGGCACCGATTGCAAGGAGCTTGACTTCATTGCCAACGGCGATACGGCGGTGGTCCGTCGGGTCCGTCGTTGCCAGGAACTCTATGGCTTCCGTTTTGCTGAGGTGACATTGGCTTTCCCGGATTACGGTGATTTGGAACTCGAGGTGAAAGTGCTGCTTGATACGTTGCATTCCGATGCGCCTTCTCTGACCCGCGAAGAGAGCGGTCGCCTGTTCAATGGGGTGTGGGAAGACTATGCCGACATCGGCAGCAAGCGGGAACGGATGAAGAAAATCAAGGAGGACCCTTTCTACAATGCCTTGCAGGTGAAATATGCCTACGCGGTGACGTGCCACAAAGCTCAGGGCGGCCAGTGGATGCGGGTGTTTGTCGACCAAGGCTACATGACGGAGGAGATGCTTTCACCGGACTATTACCGATGGCTGTACACTGCTTTTACCCGGGCTACGGAAACGCTGTATTTGGTGAACTGGCCGCAGGAGCAGATCGAGTAGGGGAAGAAGTATTCACCTTGGTATGCAGAGGGGGTGTCGAAATAAGAATCGCCTGTCATTTTGTTTGGCATTGGTAGTCCCCATCACACGTTGTGTGAAACTGTAGGGGCAGACCTATGTGTCTGCCCGGAAACATCCACCTCGGCATTCCGGGCGGACACGCAGGTCCGCCCCTACAGCGTCATTCATCGAATTATTTCACACTCCGTGTGATGGTTCTCAATGACAGAAAGATAGTGCAAGATTACAGCGGATATTCTTCAAAGGCGTAGAGTACGGTAGAAAGGTACCGTTCGCCGGTATCGGGCAGGATGACCACAATGTTCTTTCCGGCATACGCAGGCTGTGCGGCCAGTTGGAGGGCTGCAAAGGCGGCGGCTCCGGAGGAGATGCCTACGAGCAGGCCCTCTTGGGCAGACAGTTCGCGGCCCGTGCGGATGGCATCATCGTCTTTCACCCGTACGATGCGGTCGGCTACGTTCCGGTCGAAGGTCTGTGGCACAAAGCCGGCTCCGATGCCCTGTATCTTGTGTGCGCCTGGTTTTTCACCCGACAATACGGCAGACGAATCGGGTTCTACGGCCACCACTTCGAGAGAGGGATTTAGCTCCTTCAGGATGCGGCCGGTACCGCTCAGGGTGCCGCCTGTACCCACGCCGGCCACCAGTACGTCGATTTTTCCGTCGGTATCTTCCCAGATTTCACGGGCCGTGGCTGCATGGGCTGCCGGATTGGCAGGGTTCTCGAATTGTTGCAGGATGACGGCCCCTGGAGTGGCTTCTTTCAGTTCCTGTGCCTTGCGGATGGCTCCCTTCATGCCTTCGCTGCCCGGAGTCAGTACCAGCTGGGCACCTCGTGCCTTCAGCAGGTTCTGCCGTTCTACACTCATTGTTTCCGGCATGGTGAGTATGGCTTTGTAGCCTTTCACCCGAGCCACCCACGCCAGTCCTACACCGGTGTTGCCGCTGGTCGGCTCAATGATGGTGGAGCCCGGTTTCAGGATGCCTTTCTTCTCGGCATCTTCTATCATGGACAGGGCGATACGGTCTTTCACGCTGCCGCCCGGGTTGAAGTATTCCAGTTTGGCGATAACATTGGCTTGGGCAGCATGTGCCTGTGCCAGTACGTTCAGCCGCAGCAACGGTGTGCGGCCAATCAGTTCGGTCAGTTGGTTGTAAATACGTCCCATAATCAATCGATAGTTAGTTGTTTTTTTGTTTGATGGCAAAGGTAGGGGGTTCCGGTGAAACCGGAAATACCGCAGATATGGTATTTATAGGAATAGGATATGAAAAATCCCCGGAAAAGATTCCAGGGATTCGTCAGTTGCGGAGGCCTGACTCGAACAGCCTTTGGGTTATGAGCCCAACGAGCTACCAACTGCTCCACTCCGCGATGTTATTTCTGTTTTGCGAGTGCAAAGGTACGGACTCTGATTGATATATCCAAATAATTATCCCCTTATTTTGCATTTATTGGCATTCTTAGGAGAGAAAACCAAGTAGATATTTGCGGAATAGGGAGAAAAAACGTAATTTTGCACACATTAATTAGTAATTGTGCAATAGAAGTGAGAGAATGACGGTTCAAAAGACAAGAGCGAAACTGGTAGATGTGGCCCGGCAGCTTTTTGCCAAAAAAGGGGTAGAGGAAACCACCATGAACGATATTGCCATCGCTTCCAAAAAGGGAAGGCGTACCTTATATACTTATTTCAAGAGTAAGGAGCAAATCTACATGGCCGTGGTGGAGTCGGAAGTGGAACGCCTTTCCGATACCCTGAAGATGGTGGCCGACAAGCCTGTCAAGCCCGATGAAAAGATTCTGGAGATGATTTCCACCCATCTGGAAAGTATCAAGTTGGCAGTGTTCCGCAACGGGACACTGCGTGCAGATTTTTTTCGTGACATCTGGCGGGTGGAGGCTGTGCGCAAGGATTTTGACGCTACGGAAATCGCCTTGTTCCGGAAGGTGCTTACGGAAGGGAAAGAGGAAGGTATCTTCGACATCGACAATGTGGACATCACTGCCGACATCCTTCATTATTGTATCAAAGGGATTGAGGTCCCCTATATCCGTAATCAGATAGGAGAGAAACTGGACGATGAAACCAGCTGGCGGTATGTCTTGAAAATCGTTTATGGAGCACTGGGACACAAAAAGGAATAGGAATAACACTTTAAATAAGAATAAAATGGGATTATTAACTGGAAAAACAGCGATTGTTACGGGTGCCGCTCGCGGTATCGGTAAGGCAATCGCACTGAAATTTGCAGCGGAAGGTGCAAATATCGCATTTACAGACTTGGTGATTGACGAAAACGGTCAGAATACGGAAAAGGAAATTGCCGCGTTGGGTGTCAAGGTGAAAGGCTATGCCTCTAACGCAGCCAGCTTCGAGGACACGGCCAAGGTGGTGGAGCAGATTCGTGCCGACTTCGGCTCAATCGACATTCTGGTCAACAATGCAGGCATTACCAAGGATGGCTTGATGATGCGTATGAGCGAACAGCAGTGGGATGCGGTGATTGCCGTTAATTTGAAGTCGGCATTCAACTTCATCCATGCTTGTACCCCCATCATGATGCGCCAAAGAAGCGGCAGCATCATCAACATGGCATCAGTGGTAGGTGTTCACGGCAATGCCGGCCAATGCAACTACTCGGCATCGAAGGCCGGTATGATCGGTCTGGCCAAGTCCATTGCGCAGGAACTGGGTTCGCGTGGCATCCGTGCCAATGCCATCGCTCCGGGCTTCATCATCACGGATATGACAGCCAAGCTGTCCGACGATGTGAAGGCTGAATGGTGCAAGAAGATTCCTTTGCGCCGTGGCGGTACTCCTGAAGATGTGGCGAATATCGCTACGTTCCTGGCTTCTGATATGTCATCGTATGTGTCAGGTCAGGTCATCCAGGTGGATGGTGGCATGAACATGTAATTCCCGCTCATGACGGTAGTTTACGAAGACAACCATCTCATCATTGTCAACAAGCGCCCTTCGGAAATCGTTCAGGGGGACAAGACGGGAGACGAACCTCTCTCGGAAACCGTGAAGCGCTACTTGAAGGAGAAGTATGCGAAGCCCGGGAATGTGTTCCTGGGCGTAACGCACCGCTTGGATCGTCCTGTCAGTGGGCTGGTCGTGTTTGCCAAGACGGGCAAGGCATTGGCTCGGCTCAACGACATGTTCCGGCAGAGCGAGGTCAAGAAGACCTATTGGGCCATCGTGAAGAATTGTCCGCCGCAAGAGGAAGGCGAGCTGGTGCATTATCTGGTGCGTAACGAGAAGCAGAACAAGAGTTATGCCTACGACAAGGAGGTCAAGAACTCCAAGAAGGCGGTTTTGCACTATCGGCTGATCGGGCGTTCGGAGAATTATTTCCTGTTGGAAGTGGATTTGAAGACGGGACGGCATCATCAGATACGCTGTCAGCTGGCCAAAATGGGATGCCCCATCAAGGGAGACTTGAAATACGGCTTCCCACGTTCCAATCCCGACGGGAGCATTTGCCTCCATGCCCGACGGGTGCAACTGGTGCATCCGGTGTCGAAAGAACGGGTGGATGTCACGGCCCCTGTGCCCGAAGACAATCTGTGGAGGAGCTTCAGTCCGCTGTCGGAAACGGCCCCGATGGGATGACCTCCCGAAAAAGAATCAGAGGAGAGAAAGGACCGCCGTCCTTTTCCTCCTCTGATTCTTTTGTACATACTACCATTTATTAACCTGTTTAGTCCATGTCTTGTTTAGTTTGTCTGTTCCTCTAAACCTTTTTCGTTTTTCTATAGGTACAACAAGTGGGTACTGCCTTTTGTTCATCAGCAGTAGATTTTTTTTTGAGAGTTATTGGAGTGCATGCCGATGCAGCTGGCACCGGAGGCTCTGGCGGAAGCGGAAGTAATACATCAGTCCTGCACTGGTCAGTCCGAATGGGTAGGCCATCCAGATGCCTGTCAGTCCCCACTGGCAGACGAAGGCGAACACATAGCTGAGCGGCAGTGAAATGATGAAATAGGCCAGGAAGGCGAACAGCAGCATGGGACGGACATCGGCAATACCTCGCAAGGCATTGGCAAAATTGATTTGCAGGCCGTCGCCGAACTGGTAGATGAGAAAGGGAAAAATAACCTGTACGACCATCCCGCTGACCGCTTCGTTGTCGGTGAACCATCCTCCGATGGAATGGCGTAGCAGGAAAATGGGGATGCTGCTCATTACGGCCATGAGCAGAATCAGGTGGAAGCCGGTATGGGCGGTGGTGCGCACGTTCTTCCAGTCGGATTGACCACAGAAGTTGCTGATACGGACCGATACGGCAGCTCCCATCCCGTAGTACATCATGAAGCAGATTTGCGAAACGGCAATCATGATTTGGTTGGTGGCCAGTTCGTTGCTGCCCAACCAGCCTACCATTACGGCACTGAGGCTGAATGCTGCCGTTTCCATGCCCATTTGGCCGGCCAGGGGCCAGCCCAGACGGTTCAGTTCGACAAAGTCCTGACGGTTGATGCGTCCCCATCGGAATCCGTGGCGGTAGAGGGTGTAACGCCGCGAACCGAAAAACAGCAAGAGGTAGACTGCTACCATGGTGATGCGGGACAGGAGTGTAGCTATGCCGGCTCCTGTCAGTCCCAGTTCGGGACATCCCGCTTTGCCGTAAATCAGGAGATAGTTGCCTGCGATGTTCAGCAGGTTGCCGCCCAGCATGATCCACATGGATACTTTTGTGTCGGTGATGCCGTCCGTGAATTGCTTGAATCCGTTGAACCATCCGATAAACGGGATGGAGAGCAGTAACAGGACATAATAGGGGCGTATCGTGGGCAGCAGTTCTTCCGGTTGTCCCAGCTGGCCGAGATAGAGGTAGACCATTCCCAGCACTCCTCCGACGAAGAGGGCTATCAGGGTATTGGCAGCCAGACTGTTCTTCAGCGCACGGGCGGCTTCCTGGCGTTTCCCTTGTCCGAACAGACGGCCGACGATGGGAGTCAGTCCGTACGAAAAACCCGTGCTGAAGATAATGGCGAGGTTGAACACATTGTTCACGAAGCCGGCTGCCGCCAGTTCGCTCGTGCTGTGATGGCCGATCATCAGTGTATCGGCCAGTCCCAGTACAATCAGCCCGATTTGGCCGATGACGATAGGAAGACCCAGTCGCAGCAGTGCCTTGTAATGAGGAATCATGCTCATGCTTGTGCCTGATAATAAAGAATGTTGCTGTTCTCGGGAACAAACAGTCGGGTGGCTGTTTCCTGGATTTCTTCGGCGGTGATGCTGCGGTAGTGACCCACTTCCTCGTTGATGCGTTCGGCTCCGCCCAACAGTTCGAAGAAAGCCATATTGTTGGCCACGTTCAGGTAGTTCATGTTGCTGAATATCTGTTCCGCTTCGTAACGGTTCTTCACCTTTTCCAGTTCTTCGTAGGTGACGGGGACGGTTTTCAGCCGTTCCAGCTCTTTCCAGACGGCGGCTTCTCCTTCCTCCAGGGTAATACCTTCAGAAAGCTTGCCGGTAATCTGTAGCAATCCCTCGTCAATGCTGCCCAGGATATAGGCATCTATCGAACTGAACAGTTTCTGTTCCTGTACCAGGGAGCGGATGAGGCGGGAAGAACGCCCGTTCGAGAGCAGGTCGCTCAGCAGGTCGCACACATAGTATTCCCGACTCAGGCGGTCACCCATGTGAAAGGCCAGGTAGAGGGCATCTACCGGTACGTTCCGTTCCACCCGCAGTCGTCGTTGTTCCGTCTGTCGAGGTTCGGCCGGCAGTCGGCGGGCTTTCACGTCCCGGGCCGGAATCGGTCCGAACCATTTTTCGGCCAGGGCTACGGTTTCCTCGAACGAGATGTGTCCCGTGACGGCCAGAATGGCATTGTTGGGCGCATAGAACCGGAAGAAGAAGTCCTTTACCTCCTCCAGTGTCGCGTTGGCAATATGGCTGATTTCCTTGCCGATGGTCGGCCAGCGGTACGGATGGGTCTGGTAGGACAGTGCGCGGATCAGATGCGAAGCGTCGCCGTAGGGCTGGTTCAGGTTGCGTTGCTTGAACTCTTCGATGACTACCTGGCGCTGTACCTCCAGGCTTTGCGGATGGAAGTCAAGGCTCAGCATCCGGTCGCTTTCCAACCAGAACCCGGTTTCTGCATTCTGGTAAGGCAGGGTGATGTAATAGTTGGTAATGTCGTTGTTGGTCCAGGCATTGTTCTCCCCACCGGCATTTTGGACGGGTACATCGTAGTCCGGGATGTTCACCGACCCCCCGAACATCAAGTGTTCGAAGAGGTGGGCGAATCCCGTATGCGCCGGATGTTCGTCGCGTGCCCCTACATCATACAGCAGATTGAGGGCGACCATCCGGGTCGATTCGTTCTGGTGATGAACGATGCGCAGGCCGTTGGGCAAGATATGTCGCTGGATACGTATCATTCTACGATAACGGCCTTGAGGATGCGGACATTGTTCAGCGGACGGTCGGCACGGTTGGTGGGTGTCGATTCGATGGTTTCGACTACCTCCATTCCTTCCGTCACTTCACCGAATACCGTATAGTTGCCGTCTAGGTGGGGCGTGCCGCCTACGGTAGTATATGCCTGAATCTGTTCCGGAGTGAATGTCTTGGCAGGTTCCTCTTTCACGATGGCGCGTGCCTGTGCTTCCAGCGAGTCCTGCAGGGCCAGCAGTGCATCGTTGTCGCCAGCCTTGCGCAGCTTGTAGATTTCCTTCATGTGCTGGCGGGCCAGTTGCTGGAAGACGGTGTCCAGCCGGGCCTGGTTCTGCTGGTTGGCCATGTTGATCAGCTGTGCTTCGGTGAATTTCTTGCCCGTCACGATGTAGAACTGGCAGCCGGAGGAGGCTTTTTCCGGATTCACATTGTCGCCTTCACGGGCAGCCGCCAGCACGCCGCGCTTGTGGAAGATGGCAGGAGTGCGGAATTCGGCAGGGACGCGGTAGCCCACATCCCCTTCGCCCAGCATGGCTGTGTCGGAAGCCGTCTTGCTGTCCGGGTCGCCTGCCTGGCACATGAAGTTCTTGATGACACGGTGGAAGAGGGTACTGTCGTAGACACCTTCTTTGACCAGTTTGATAAAGTTGTCCCTGTGCAGGGGCGTTTCGTTGTAGAGCTTTACGGTAATGTTGCCCAGGTTGGTTTCCAGGCGAACGTGCGTTTCGTTGCTATTGTTCATATTAGCCTTTTTCGGGCCGCTGCAAGCCAGCAGGAAGCAGATGGCCAGAGTGAATAAAATAGTTACTTTTTTCATAAATGAGTTGTTTGGGTGCAAAGGTACAACAAAGAAATGAAAGCGCATAAGGTAGCATGGACGTTTTTTGATGGCCTGGCATGATGTTGGTCATTCAATCCAGCCTGAACCCTTTCTCCAGGCGGATGTCTTCCGAACTGCTGCCGATGCAGACCTTGAAGTCACCCGGCTCTACGGTCCACTGCATGTTCTTGTCCAGCAGCTCCAGGTCGGAAGGCTTCAGCACGAACTGCACGGTCTTCGTTTCCCCCGGTTCCAAATGGATGCGCTCAAAGCCACGCAGCTTCGATACATAGGTCGTTACGCTGCTGTACAGGTCCTTCACGTACAGCTGCACCACCTCGTCGCCTGCCCGGCTTCCGGTGTTCTTCACATCGACCGATACATGGATGTCCGATTGCGTATGTCCCTTCTCGGGGCTGACCTGCAGGTTGGTGTACTCGAACGTGGTATAGCTCAGTCTGAAGCCAAACGGGTACAAGGCACCATAGACCGAGGTCTTGCCATAACCGTTGGGACCCTTCGATGCCTGTTCCTCGTGCGCACCGGGCTTGAAGGGGAAATTGTACTCAATCTGCCCGATGGTCTTCGGGAAGGTGACGGACAGTTTCCCGCCAGGGTTGTAGTCGCCGAACAAGGCCTCTGCAATGGCATTGCCGCCCCACGCATTGGGGAACCAGGCTTCCAGAATGGCAGGGACATACCGGTTCTCCCAGCAGATGGTCAGTGGCTGGCCGTTGATCAGCACCAGTACTACCGGCTTCCCGGTAGCCTGCAGGGCCTGTACTAACTGGAGCTGCCTTCCCGGAAGGTTCAGGCCCGTACGCGAGTTGTTCTCGCCGCAACGGGCGGCATCCTCGTCCACCACCGCAACGATGACATCCGACCGACGGGCCTGCTCGACGACCTGACGGATAGACTGCTGTTCGTCGTCTGTCATCGGAGTGGGGATAATCTCACTTTCCGGCCAGGTGGCATCGCCCAATGCCTTCGCCTCCCTGCCCACAATGTCGCCAGCCTCGCGCACCAATGCCTTGTCCCAGGTGCTGCCGATGGAGATGGGTGCAGGCAGCGGCGTGGAGCGGTCATGGTTCAGTCCATGAATGCCTTCGTTCGAGAAATCCACCGGAATGCCGAGCCGGGTCTGCTCCACAAACCAGCGTTGCACCTCGTTGATGGCTTCCGCATGGAGACGGTATGGATAGGAATACGGTGTCTTCTTCAGGCCGTTCAGGTGCTCGTCGATATTGGCGATGCCGTCCTTCCAGACCGCCTCCTTCCAATCAGGGGTAGGAAGGTCATCCTTCACACCCGCTTGTATCCATACAGCGTAGCCAGCTGGCAGGTCTTTTCCTCCAGGGTCATTTGCGACAACAAGTCCTTGATGCGCAAGTCAATGGGCTGTTCGGGATCTTCATAGACATCCTTCTTCCCGTTCTTGTTGAAATCTATCCACCCTTTCCGGTAGATTTCTTTTTTTGCCGGGTAAATCTGCTGTGAGGCAAACTTCGTCTGCGCTCCCATCAAGGCAGGACAGCCACAAAGCGCCAAAAACCAGTACTTCAGTTTCATAGTTCAGTATATTATTGTAGGTTAGTCATACGACAGGTCCAACCGGCAACCCATTTCCTCGAAAGGCAGCGGAGCGAATCCATGTATCTGCCGGAACACTTCGGCATCGGGCAGGAAGCCTTCGACAGGACAGTCGGGATTCTTGAACCCCGGATTCCGGACAGTCACGTAATTGTTCGACCATTCTGCCCATGCCGACTCGCCGAACAGCACTTTCTTCACCCGATAGAACAGATTGCCTTCCACCCGGTTGCCGTGCGGCACACGGGGCTGCCCCTTCCAGTAGTCCGGCAGGGAAGGATAGGCGGCTGCATAAGGCGGACGGTCGAAACCGACCGTGCTCAACCGCTGTTCGAAGATACCTCCCTCGTCCAGTGTGGACCGGCTCCAGTTCTCCATCCGGTTGTCAATATGGATGGCTAACGGCACATCGACAAATATATTGTTCCGGTAGATATTGTCGTGTCCTCCACCAATCAGCACCGGCAGTGTGCCTGCCTTGTAGTACAGGCATCCGGTCACCTCCATGCCGCACGCACCGTCGTCATGATAGGTCGTGGACACCCGGTGCTTCGACTCCAGATCGTGGAAATAGCAATAGCGGACACGGTTGCCCAGTTCCGACGGGTCGCGCCCGTAATAGACCGCTCCCTGGTCATCCACTTCTTGGCAGACATGATGGATGTCGCAATACTCAATCAGATGGTCGTTGCCGTGCAGCAGAATCGCCATGCTGGGTGCCGTATGGATTTCACAATGGGCCACCCGGTTTCCCACCCCATCGATGCACACACCGGGACGGTAGGAACGTTCGATGCGGTTGAAATTCCAGATCCGGCAGTTCTCCACGCCATTGTGACCGGCCGTCAGGGTGGCCCGCTGTCCGCCTCCCAGACTCACGCCGCCCGATCCCAAATTGTAGAACAGGCAATTGCTGACCCGGTTGTAGCGTCCGGCCTTCCGGTCGAACAAGCGGTCATCGTACAGCCGGGCACTCAGGTTGCCCACCACGCCCGGCACCCCTTCCGGATGGCTCATGTCTGCGCTGTGTTGTGAAGCAGTCGGGTTCCCGTCGGGCAGGTCGCCCCTGCCTATACAGACCCCCACATAGCCCAAGTTACGGACCACACAGCTATCTACCTGCGTATGCTCCGAGGTTTCCATATACACTCCCATGCCCCGCGAGTACTCCAGGGTCAGTCCGCGCAAGGTCACATTCCGGCAACCGATGAACGAAAAGAGCGGAGTACCCAGACAGCTGACCTGCAGTTCCCCTATCTTCCCTTCCGGCGGGTAGTAATACATTTTCCCTTTCGCCGGATCGATGACATACTCGCCCGGCCGATCGATCTCTTCCACCAGGTTCAGCGCGTACCAACGATGGAAGGGCGAACCGCTACGGAAGCCGTACAAGGTGGGCTCGGCGGTGGTGATGGTCTTCTTCTGGGTGTCAATGGAACGAATGGGAATCAGGTCGTCGGCATATCCGTATGCGAAATAACCGGCTATCCAGGCATTCTCCACCGACTTCCATTCCGACGGGCGGTCCTCGGCATATTCGAACACCGGGTCTCCGATGCCGTATTTCTTGTCTCTCGGAATATCTCCCGTGCAAAGCACTTTGCCGATGGCCACCGTAGTGTCATTGGGCCAGCGGGCAATGCGCTGGGGTACTCCATCTACAAACAGTTCGCTCCACGAGGGCAAGGCGGCCCGCCCGAAGCCTTTCGGAGACAATCCGGTCAGCTCACAGCCTTCGTCTTTCAGGTCAATCTCACGTATCTGTTGGCGCACAGCTGCCTGCAGACGGTCGGCCACCGCCTTGTCTGTCACCGGCTTCAGACGGGAAGGATGCAGCCGGATACTGCCAGTGACGGCGACCTTCTCGCCCCCATAGGGAGCAATCAGCAAGTGCGCACACTCCTTCACTTCCACCGTCTGCCGGAGTGCATAGACACCTCCCCGCAGACGGATTTCCACCGAGTCGGCAGCATACCGCCGGGCTTCCGACACAGCCCGTTCCAACGTGGCAAACGGAGCCGCCACCGTTCCTTTTCCTTTATCGTTCCCCCGAGGAGACACTACAATGACATGTTGCGCCATCATCGCCACCGCAGGCAGCAAGACAGCCAGACAGAACATACTGAATCGTAATTTATGCATAACTATTGACATTTAGGAGTGAAACGAATGATACAACCGCTGTTCCGCACGACCTGCAGCACCAGTTCCTTCTTTTCTTTGAAGGACAGGACTTCCCGACGGATCGTTGCTTTCTGCACTCGCGTCGGGCTGGTCGTACACCACCGCTTCTTCACAGGCCGGGTAGCGGTCGAAGAAATCTAACGTAGCAGCAATCGGACATGGATGACCTGCCGGCCATCGACGGGTATCCGTTCGGTTTTGTAGCCGGCTCCTGCTACGGTCAGGGTGTCGGACGACAGAGCTTGCAGCTGGTACATTCCTTTCTCATCAGTCTGTACTTTCCGCTTGCCGGCACTGACGGTGATTCCCTGTAGGGCATTCGCCTGCACATCGCGTATTGTCCCTTTGACAGTCAGCTGGATAACAGCCGTGTGGGCGGGTGCGGCAGTTCGTCCGTTCTTCAGGTCTTTTTGTGTCGGCGGAATCCGTACAGGCTGTCCGCCCGTCACATGGTCCGTCGAGCAGTTGTTCCAGTTTCTCGTAGTTCAGTTGCCCGTTGTCTACGATGGAGTAGGCATGGATGTGCCGTAGCTGGGCGATTTTTTCTTCAAGGGTCATCTGGCCCAGCAGGTCATTGACGCGGACCTCTACAGGCTGGGAGGCTTCTTGATAGAGTGGCCGAGGCTGTGCGGCCATCGGACTGGCCGACAGGACGGCCAGCCCAATGGCGGTAAGTGTTTGAAAGAAGGTAGTCATTTTGATAAGGGTTAGGTAGGATAGTAATAGTTGTGTAGGAATAGATGGTTTATGGCTGCAAGGCCGTTTCGAGGGTCTTCATCAGTTTCTCGAGAGGAGTAAATCAGCTTGCCGTCCTTGCCGAACAGGTAGGCGCGGGGAATGCTCTGGTCGGCAAAGAGGGAGAACGCTTCGCGCTTCGGGTCGGGATAGAGCGGAAAGTCAAACCCTTTCTTCTCGTTGTATTTCTTCAGCTGCTCGTCGGTGTGTTCCCGTCCGATGACCAGCAGACGGAAGTCCTTGTTGTCCTTGTACTTGGGCCATAAGGTTGATTGCACTTCTGCCAGCTCTTTCTGGCAGGGTCCGCACCAGGTGGCAAACAGGCTCACCAGGACTACCTTCCCTTTCAGGTCGGCAGCCGATACATTGCCGTAAGTGGTGGAGGTCAGTGTGAGGGCAGGCATCGGGTCTCCCAGGTTGATTTTTTCGGTCCCTGTCTGTTGTGCGAAGCTGCACACGGCCATTGCCGCCATTGCCAGCAACAGCCCCATTCGTTGGATGGTTTTCTTCATGGTTCTCTAAATTTTGGAGTTTGTCACAACAAATATACGGCTTTCTGTCCATACTCTGACGGAAAACCGTATATTTGTCGGTACTTTTAACGAATAAAAACGAAGACAGAAACGTATGCTGACATTTATTTCTTGTGCCAAGACCATGACAGAGCATTGCCCTGTCCTTGTTCCGGAGACGACGGAACCGCAGTTTCAGGAAGAGGCTCTCCGCCAGGCAGTAGAACTGGGGCAGCTGGCTCCCGATGAGTTGGGACGGCTGCTCCGGGTCAATCCGAAACTGGCGGCTGCGAATGCCTTGCGCTACCGCGACTTCCTGTCGCCCGACCCGTGTCCGCTTCCGGCCTTGCTGTCCTATACGGGTATGGTGTTCAAGCACCTGGCACCTGCCGACTTCACCGCCGACGATTTCCACTATGCCCAGCAACACCTGTTGATAACTTCTTTTCTCTACGGTTTGCTTCGTCCGCTCGATGCCATCAAGAACTACCGCTTGGAAGGCGACGTGCGCCTGCCGCAGTACGAAGGACGGACGATGTTCGAGGTCTGGCGGCCGAAACTGACCGATGTCTTCATCGAGGCGGTGCAGCGCGAAGGAGGCATCCTGCTCAATCTGGCAAGCGGAGAGATGCGCGACCTGTTCGACTGGCCGAAGGTCTGCTCGTCCGTGCGTGTCATTACGCCGGAGTTCCAGGTCCATAAGGGCGGCAAGCTCAAGACGGTGGTGGTCTATGCCAAGATGTGCCGGGGCGAGATGACACGTTACGTATTGAAAAACAGAGTGGAATCGCCGGAACTCCTGAAGGCGTTTGCCTGGGAGGGCTTTGCCTTCAGTGAGCAGCACAGCGAGGGAGATACCTGGCGTTACGTACTGTAAGCTGTTTTTCCGACTTTATAGGGAAATAATTAATTATAAGCTCCTTTAAAGGAGTATGAATTAATTATTTCCCCCTATACGTTTATCCAATAAGTGTCGCAGTGTCGCAAGTGTCACAACTGACTCATCTTAATGCATGTACAGGTTCGTGAACGGAACGACCTTTCCGTCGCTACCTGTCACTTTCAGCTGCAGCGTGCCGCCGTTGCTGTCGAAGTAGCGCAGTTCGAAGGGATGATACCCTTTCTTCAGGGCCTTCTGTCCGGTCATTTCCTTCGGGGCGTGCGGACCGTCGTTGTCCACCACCATGTCGCCGTCGATGACCAGCGTGCTGCCGTCGTCGCTCAGCAGGGCAAACGAGTAAATGTCATCGACCGGTGCGTTCAGATAACCCTTCACCACCAGTCCGATGTTGCCGCTCACCTTCTTCGGGATGCACACGTCTTCTATCTTGTAGCGGCCCTTCAGCGGTGCCTGGTCGATGTCGGCACAGCGGTTGCCACGGAAGTCGTGCCAGGCGGCCGACAATCCCGGCGAGCTGGGGGCGGTCTGTGTGGCAGGAGCGTATTCGCTCTTCACGAAGCGGGTCTTCACGAAGTCGCCTTTGGCTCCGTTGGCGCGGAAGGTGCGGAAGGTGAAGTCGGTGGTCTCCGATACGGGGATGGGCGCTTCATACAGGGCCGATTCGGCGGTCGGTATCGAGCCGTCCGTCGTGTAGCGGATGACGGCAGTGGGGTCGAAGCAGGACACTTCCACCGTGGTCTCGCCAATGAAAGCGTTCGATTCGTTGAAGCCTTCCAGGTCGGGGATGCGGTAAGGGATGTCCATCACGTTCAGGCGGTTGAACTGGTCGGTCATGCGGCTGCGGAAGTCCTCCCAGTTGCCGTGCTTCGGACCGCTCCAGCCCAGTTCGGCGATGGCCAGCATCCGCGGAGCTGCCATGTAGAGCATCCGTTCGCGCGACGGAATCCATTCACACCAGATGTTACCCTGCACGCCCATGATGAGCTGCTGCTGTTCGGCGGTCATGCCCTCCAGTTCGGGCACGTAGTCGTAGATGGCCCGTACGCTCTTCTTGTCCTGCTGGTAGTCGAGGTAGAACGGAGAGTTGGGCGTATAGATGACCTTGTTGCCGTGGGCAGTGGCTTCGCGCGAGGCATTCTTCGCCCAGCTCCGCCACCACATGACGGTTGAAGTTTCCGACAGTCCGCCCTCGATGATTTCGTCCCATCCGATCATCTCCTTGCCGTTGGCGTTGAAGAATTCCTCCATCTGGTGGGTGAACCATGCCTGCAGCTGCTCTTCGGTCTTCAGGCCGTTGTCGCGCATCCGCTTCTGGCAGTCGGGACATTTCTTCCAGTTGGTCTTTTCCACTTCGTCGCCGCCGATGTGGACATATTTATAAGGAAAGAGCTGGAAGATTTCCTTATAGACATTCTGGCAGAACTCGATGGCCGTGTCCTTGCCCGGGCAGGCCGGCGAGGAGAAGGTGGTGCCCCATCCGGTGTTGTCGGTGCAGGCTACCCCCGAATAGTTGCTGACAGCAGCCAGCATGTGGCCCGGCATGTCGATTTCGGGCACTACGTCGATGCCGCGTATGCCGGCATACTGCACGATTTCGCGCACATCGTCCTGGGTGTAGAAGCCGCCGTAGAGGGTATCGCCGTTTTCGATGTGCAGCTTCTCGGTCGGGATTTCATAGTCGGGGTTGTCCTGTGCCTTCGCCAGCCGGATGCACTCGCGGTCGTGGCTGTTGAAGTGCCGCCAGGCTCCCTTCTCGGTCAGCAGGGGGTATTGCTTGATTTCCACGCGCCATCCCTGGTCGTCGGTGAGGTGCCAGTGGAACTTGTTCATCTTGTAGAGGGCCATCAGGTCAAGCAGCTCCATCACCTCCTCCTTGCTGTAGAAGTGGCGGGACACGTCGAGCATCAGTCCGCGCCATTCGTAGCGGGGGCTGTCGCTGATGCGTACGGCAGGTACTCCCCAGCGGTGGTTCGTCTTCTGTTTCGCTTCGATACCGGCGGGCAGCAGCTGGCGCAGGGTCTCGATGCCGGCAATGACACCGCCGTAGCCGCAGCCGCTGATGTCGGCATTTTCGGCAGTGGTGACGAGGGTGTAGGCCCCTTCCTTGTCTCCCGCGGTCAGGGTCAGGGTGATGTCGGCGGCCCCTTCCTTAATGCTGGCCGTTCCGAGGATTTCCGACAGATAGACGGCTGCCGGCAGCAGTTCGGGGCTGTTGTAGCCGATGGTCGTACCGGAGCTGACGACAAACACCTGTTCAGGCGTTTCTTCCACCTGTGCAGGCTGGGGCAGCAGCGATACTTTTTCAGTTTCTACCGGTCCCCCGCAAGAGGCAAGCAGCAGTGTGCCTGTCAGGGTGAGGAGGCCGAACAGTCGATGACAATAGGTCTTTTTCATGTTTCGTTTCGTATTAGAATTGAATAATCAGTTGAAATAAAGTGTAATATTACGGATTATCTTCGAGTTGTGCAACAATTTAGTCGGATTTAACTTTGTGGATGGTGTGGATGCCTGTTCTTATGTCCTGAGAACTTCTGTCGTGACGATGTAAGAATGCCTGTTGTGACGACCTGAGAATGCCTGTTGTCAGGGTGTAAGAACTTAAGTCGTAAGGAGGTCACAATGCCTGTCGTCAGCCCCTCACGACCGCAGTCGTCATTTTAACAGAATTACAGATGCTGACGTTTTGTCATCCAAATCGGCGGGTGGCTGTCAAGAATAAAAGATTTCACATATATTCTTCTACAGTTCTCATCAAGTCATAGTACATCAAACGTGTGCTCAATGGTATATCCGATTCGAGATGACGGTAGTCTTTTTCTTGTTGTTCTGTACTGAATACCGTATTGAAACCGTTTTGTTCATAAAAAGCTATAGTCGTAGGCTCATTGTAAGCATCTACAATCATGAAACGGCATCCGGTTTTATTGTATGGATCCAAGAACCAGAGTTTTATATAGCTCAATATATCACTACCGATATGTAACGAACGAAAATGTTTAGATACGCCCAATCGTGCAACCAATACGGCAGGATAGTCTTTCATAACTTTGACATGAGGAATGTTTGTCTCTATCTTTTTCTTACGTGAATTAGGTAAGTCGTTAACTCTTATGCCAGCGTTGGCCAGGGTAAAGGCACATACGACCTTACTTGGGTCTTCATTTAACCGATAACAATAGGTTTTTCCCAACAGTTGTTTTGTGAAATAAAAACAATCGTTGGTAAAGAACTCATCAAGGTCTTTGTCTCCACATGAAAACCCGATAAGGTCATGTTCGTCTGTCACCGCATACTGGGTGCATTTTTCTCGCAAGAAACTCATTCGTTACCCCAGTGTGCTTTAGCTAACATTTCATGCAGCTCGGCAAATTTCTTTTTCATGATTTCTGCCTGCGCTTTTTTCTCTTCCTCGGTGCGGTTAAGATACCGCTGATAGGTTGCCTGTGCCTCTGCTTCAAATCGCTGAGCCACTTCACCAGTCAGTACGGGTATGGATGCTATCGGTAGTGCCATATCTTTTCAATTTTACGATTCAATCTTCTACTTTACAAAGGTACGCATAATATCTTATATATTGCCATATTTTGTGATTATATTTGTTGAGGAATGCCCGCCTGTCCGACAAAATCTCGGAAATGACGGGAGAAACCGGGCAGATATTGTATCTTTGTACCGACCAATCCATAGTATCAATGGCAACAGAACAGACAGAATATCCGTTGGCCGCCCGCATCCGCCGATTGCAGGAGCAGATGGGCGAGCGGCTGTACGGCAAGGAACACGTGGTGGCCTTGTCGCTGCTGTCGGCAGTGGCAGGCGAGAGCATCTTCCTGCTCGGACCTCCGGGAGTGGCGAAAAGCATGGTGGCACGACGGCTGAAGTTAGCTTTCCGCGAAGGCAGTGCGTTCGAGTACCTCATGTCGCGTTTCAGTACGCCCGATGAGATCTTCGGTCCCGTTTCGATTACGAAGCTGAAGGAGGAAGACCGGTACGAACGCTGTACGGAGGGGTATCTGCCGACGGCCACTGTCGTCTTCCTCGACGAGATCTGGAAGGCAGGACCTGCCATCCAGAACGCTCTGCTGATGGTACTGAACGAAAAAGTGTTCCGCAACGGACAGACCACGGTGCGTGTCCCCCTGAAGGGACTGGTGGCGGCTTCGAACGAACTGCCGGCACAGGGGCAGGGACTGGATGCCTTGTGGGACCGCTTCTTAGTGCGGCTGTTGGTGACGGGTATCGAGGATTTGTCCGATTTCGACCGCATGATTGCATCGGCCGATGAGCGAGAGCCGGAGGTGGACGAGGAGCTGGCCATCAGCGAGGCAGAGTATGTGGAATGGCAGCAGGGTATTGCCGCCGTGAAGATTCATTATTCCGTGTTCGAGGTCATCCATGCCATCAAGGAACGGATTGCCGACTATAACCTGCGCCTGCAGAACGACGCACAGACAGAAGCACCGTTCTATGTGTCCGACCGCCGCTGGAAGAAGTGGGTGAAGCTGATGCGGACATCGGCGTTCCTGAACGGTTCGGACACGGTCCGCCTGTCGGACTGCCTGCTGCTGACGGACGGTCTGTGGAACGAGACAGGGCAACGCCCCTTGGTGCAGGAGATGGTGCAGGAAGCCATCCGACAGAGTGCCGAGGACTATCTGCTGGGGATAAAAGGACTGCGACGGGAACTGGACGACCTGCGCAGCGAACTGGCATCGGAGACGGCGGTCCACGAAAAGCAGGACCCCGGACTGGAGCTGGTAGATAGTTACTACTACCAGGTGGAACGGGTGCGGATGGCAGGCCGGCTGCTCTTGTTTGCGTCCGACTACCAGCAGCTGGACGATACCGGAAAGGTGTTCTACCTACAGAAGGACAAGTACAAGACCGACTGTTTCGTCCTGAAGAAATATACGCCTGCCTTGAAGAACAAGGTGCCTCCCACCAAGCAATACACCTTGCGCCGGGGCAGCCGTTCGGTGTTCATCAACGACTACGAATATCCGCTGCGCTGCGTGCCGGGATGCCTTCCGCTGCCTCCTGTAGAGGTGAATACCCACGAGGATGTCCGGTTGCGTTTCCGTCGGATAGAGGAGCTGATTGACCGGGTAGAAGCGGGTTGCCGCACATTGTTAGAGGAGGAGTCCGCCTACTGTTCGCGTCACCTGTTTGTAGAGGAACAGCAGCGCAGCTGGATGCTCCGGTTGCTGGAGGACCAGCAGCGCACGGTGACAGACGGACGTAATGAGCTGGAGGAACTGAAACATGCGTACCGGAAAGAGAACGAGGAATATCCTGCTCAATGAGCTGAAGACGAGGTACTGGGAAGAACTGAAACGCCGGTGCCTGATGCGGATGGAGAAAGCGATGGGCGAGGGAACAGCGACGGAGGCGGAAGTGGAACGGGTGGCATGGGACTATTACCGCACGACGGTCCCTTCCCTGCAGGAATTCTATTCGCGCTATACGCCCGAATGGGAAGTGTTCTACGAAAACGAGTCCTTGCCGCCTGCCGGTTTCCGGGGGTTCCTGCAACGCATGGCACCGACTTTCCGCCGCCGGTATTCGCTGATGGAGCTGGATGTGGACTATTATGTGGAGCGGCTCACGACGTTGCCCGACGGCAGCGACGAGCAGCGGCGACTGCAGGAGTTCTTCCTCGACCAGTGGCACCGTCGGCTGACGACCAAGGAGTTCGACTACCAGTCCCGGCACATCGGCACCTTGTGTGATGCCTTCCACCTGTTGGCGCCGCAGTCAGGCGGCAAGACCGAGAACGACCAGACGGGTTCGCGTATCGGCTGGCTGCTGCTGAACCATCCGGAGATGTACCGCCAGCTGCTGCCCTACGAGCGGGCGATGGAGCAGAGCCGGCAGCTGCGGGAGCTGATAGCGGTGCTGGGACGACGCAGCAAAGGAGAGAAGCGGAGCTTTGAGCCGCGCGACGGCATCGGCGAAGTGCAACTGGTACGGACGGCGGTGCCGAGCGACATCGAAGGGATTACGGTAGGCAACGACCTGAACCACCTGTTGCCGGTGGAGTACTGCCATCTGTCGGACAGTGCCTTGTATGCCGATTTCCTGAAACGCTATGCGGAACGGCGGCTGCAGGTGTTTGACAGCCGTTCGGCGGAATTGCCTGCCGCTCCTCAGAAACAGAAAAGGCCGGTCAGCGGACAAGGTCCTTTCATCGTCTGTCTCGACACCTCCGGTTCCATGAAGGGACGGCGCGAAGTGCTGGCCAAATCGGCTGTACTGGCGGTGGCGAAGCTGACGGAACGTACGCATCGCCGTTGCTACCTCATCGCCTTCTCTGAAGAGATAGACTGCCTGTTGGTGAAGGATTTCGCCCGCGACCTGCCCCAGTTGGCAGAGTTCTTGAGCCGTCGGTTGGACGGAGGGACAGATGTACGACCGGCACTCGATGAGGCCTTCCGGCTGATGAAGACCCACGGATGGGTGCGTTCGGACCTCGTGCTGGTGTCCGACTTCGAGATGCCTCCTGCTTCGGCCGACCTACTGGCCAGTGTCCATGCCGCCCAGCTGCGGGAGACCCGCGTATATGGGCTGGTGTTCGGTTCCCGTCCGGAGATGGACTATGTGAACCTGTGCGACCGCTCATGGACGTTCTGACGGAAGTCTGCTTGACATAGGTCAAATAATGCGTCGGAAGGTGCAGCCGTCGCACGATGGTACGGTAGCTTTTCGTACCTTTGTCCACCGTAAAGTTTTCAGGAGATAACAGGTATGATTTGGTTGATCAAGAACAAAGGAATGAAAGGCCAGCTCAGCAAGCTGGTGCTTCCTATTTTTATTGAGACGGCGTTGGTGATGATGCTGGGAGCCGTTGATACAGTGATGTTGAGCCAGCATTCGGACAATGCGGTGGCGGCTGTCGGCGTGGTGAACCAGTTAGTCAACCTGGCTGTACTCGTCTTTCAGGTCATCAGTTTCGGTACGACAGTGCTATGTTCGCAGTATTTGGGAGCCGGATGGAAAGAACGGATGGTGCAGGCTACCGGGGTGGCGATTGCCTTGAATGCGGTAACCGGTGTGCTGGTCAGTGCGGTTCTCTATTCGGGATGTACCTGGATGCTGCAGCTGATGGGGCTGCGTCCCGATTTGCTGGGCGAGGGGGTCAGCTATATGCGTATTGTGGGTGCCTTTGCCTTCTTCCAGGCCATCTCACTGGCCATTTCAGCCTCCTTGCGCAGTGCCGACAAGGCCATCTATCCCATGTTGGTGACGGTAGTGGTCAATATCCTGAACATCTTGGGCAACTATACCCTGATATTCGGCAAGTTCGGGATGCCTGCCCTCGGCGTGGAGGGAGCTGCCATATCGACCAGTATCGCCCGAGGTGTCAGCATGGTCATTCTGTTTGTCCTGTTGTTCCGCAAGCACATCCCTGCCTTTCCCCGTCGGCTGTTCCGTCCGTTTCCGTGGATTGAACTGAAGAACCTGCTGAAAATCGGTATTCCTGCTGCGGGAGAGGAAATCAGTTACAGCGGTTCGCAGGTGGTCATCACCTTCTTCATCAATCTGTTGGGCAATGCGGCACTGGCCACGCGCACGTATTGCTGGAACATGATTTTCTTTGTCTATATCTTTTCCATTGCCATGGGGCAGGGAGGAGCCATCCTGATTGGCCATCTCGTCGGCGAGAAGCGCATCACGGCGGCGTATCTGCTGGGCTGCTATACACGCCGGTTAGCCATCATCGTGTCGGTGGTATTGTCGGTGTTGCTGGCCTTGTCGGGAGGTACGATTCTCAGTTGGCTGACGGAGAATCCGGACATCATCCGTATGGGAAAAATCATCCTGTGGATTGACGTGGTGCTGGAGGTAGGACGTGCCATCAACATCTGGGCGACACAGGCACTTCGCGCGACGGGCGATGTCAACTACCAGTTCTATGTCGGCATTACCGTGCAGTGGCTGGTCTCTGTCGGGTTCAGCTACCTCTTGGGGCTCCATTGGGGCTTCGGCCTGATAGGCATGTGGGTCAGCTTCATGCTCGACGAAAACATCCGCGGACTGATTTTCATTTACCGATGGCGGTCGAAGAAATGGGCGACGAAAGGGTTCGTGAAAGACAGTTGGACGGAAGTCTGTCAGCCGTGCAGCCAGGTGCCCCATACCGTTCAGCCATCTTGAATATGCTAATATTC
Source organism: Phocaeicola plebeius (assembly GCA_004558305.1). Taxonomy (GTDB): domain Bacteria; phylum Bacteroidota; class Bacteroidia; order Bacteroidales; family Bacteroidaceae; genus Phocaeicola; species Phocaeicola plebeius_B. The sequence goes on along the minus strand of SFDG01000023.1, from coordinate 20,675 downwards.
GACAAAAAAGGGTTAATGATTGGAAAATAGTTGGAGGCTATCGATTTAATGCGTATTTATGCAAAAAATCCTTTCATAATCATTAAAACAACCAATAGTAGTGGGTGTCTGATCGGGTATAACAATAACAAATACAGCTATGGACAATATTATTGAATTGACATTACGGCTTTTGGTGGCTCTCCTGTTGGGAGGGCTTATTGGTATCGAACGTGAATACCGGTCGAAAGATGCGGGGTTCCGTACGCATTTTCTGGTAGCTTTGGGCAGTGCCTTGTTCTGTATCGTCTCGCAGTTCGGGTTTGGAGTGGACTTGAAGGACTCTTCGCGCGTGGCAGCTCAGGTCGTATCCGGCATTGGTTTTCTGGGGGCAGGTACTATCATCTTTCAGAAAAACGTGATACGCGGCCTGACGACGGCAGCCGGACTCTGGGTGACTGCTGCTATCGGTCTGGCTTGCGGGACCGGCATGTTCTTAGCGGCGGCGATTGCCACAGGACTGATCTTGCTGGGGCTGGAAGTGCTCAATGCACTGCTTCCGCAGTTTGGGACAACAACCGTCATGCTTTCTTTTTCATCGCACTCTAAGGAAAGCGTGAAAAGGATGGTGAACCGGCTCAGGCAAGACAGTATTGAGGTATATTCGTTTGAACTGAAGGACCACAAGACTCCGCAAGGCGAGAAGTTTGAAGCGGTCATCGAGATAAAGGTGAAGCGGGGCCAACACAACGAACGGCTGCTGGACTACATGGATGAACTGGACGATGTGACCATTACCTGTATCGAATAACTAACCATTCGAGGCTTTCGTCAGTTTCCCTTCCTGGAGCCGGATTTGCTCTTCGTTCATCAGGTAACGGAGCACCGGCTCGTAGACAGAGAGGGGTAGTGTCATCCGCTCGGTCAGTTCGGCAGGCGTGAGCGGTGCTTCTGCCAGCAGTTGGAGGAGGGCATCTGCTATTCCCGTAAACTCACTGTTCCTCATTCCCGAAGGGTGCTGCTGCAGGCAGACATCGCATTGACAGCAGGGGCGGCTGTCCTTCTCCCCAAAATACCGGAGCAGAAACTGGCTGCGACAGTGGGTCTGACTGCTGGCATAGTCAATCATGGCCTGGATGCGTCGGATGTAACTCTCCTTCCGTTCCTCGTAGACCTCGCGGGTGAGGACGATGCGTGCCGTTTCCTGCCGTTCGCGTGTATAGATAATATAAGGTGTCTTTTTCCCCGGAATGTAGTGGAGGATGCGGCGATGGCTGAGCAGGACGAGCGTTTCGTAGACTTCCTGCCGGCTGAGTCCGCTTTGGCGGGACAGGAACCCCTCGTCGATGAAGGCATAGTCGGAGAACAGGCCGGTATAGGAGCGCAACAGGCAGCGGATCAATTTCTCGGTTGCTTTGCTGTTTTCATGGATGCGGTACAACTCGTCGCGGCGGAGGGTGAACATGAGGCGGGAAGCATTGTCCTGTTCGTCGGTATATTCCAGATAACCGGCCCGTGTCAGCAGTTTCAGCGCACTGTCTACACGGACGGGGAAATGCTTGAAGTTCAGGCAGAACTCCTCGATGTTGAAGGCAAACGTGCACCCACGTCCGTCCCCCATGGCCATTTGGAAGTAATACTGCAGGTCTTCGTAGACCTTGCGGATATAGTCTTTTTCAGGAAAGGTGTCCTCTATCCGACGCAGCAGCAGGCCCTTGTCGCGTGGCGCAAACAGCAGGACTGCATAGGCTTTCTGCCCGTCGCGTCCTGCCCGTCCGGCTTCCTGGAAATAGGCTTCAGGAGAGTCGGGACAGTCGATGTGGACCACTAACCGTACATCGGGCTTGTCGATGCCCATGCCGAACGCATTGGTCGCCACCATGACACGGTGCTGTCCGTCGAGCCAGCTTTTCTGCCGCTGGTCCTTGATGTCGTTGGCCAGTCCCGCATGGTAGAAGGTTGCCGAGATGCCATTGGATTCCAGAAATTCAGCAACTTCCCTCGTCCGCTTGCGGTTGCGGGTATAGGCGATGGCAGAGCCTGGAAGGCTGTTCAGGATATGGAGCAGTTCGGAAGGCTTGTTTTCCGTATAGCGGACAATGTAGGCCAGGTTCTTCCGTTCGAAGCTCATGCGGAAGACATTCCTCCGGGGGAAAGCCAGCCGTTGCTGGATATCCTCTACCACTTCGGGCGTAGCCGTGGCCGTCAGTGCCAGAACGGGTACACCCGGCAACAACTGGCGCACTTCGGCAATCTGCAGGTAGGAAGGACGGAAGTCATATCCCCATTGCGAGATGCAGTGCGCCTCGTCGATGGCGATGAGATTGACCTGCATGTGTCGCAGTTTGGTACGGAAAATATCCGTGGCGAGCCGTTCTGGCGAGATGTACAGAAACTTGTAGTTTCCGAAGATGCAGTTTTCCAAGGCCACCACGATTTCTTCCCGGGTCATCCCGGAATAGACCGCAGTGGCCTTGATGCCGCGTGAACGCAGTTGACGTACCTGGTCCTTCATCAGGGCGATGAGCGGAGTGACCACTAAGCACAGCCCCTCCTTGGCAAGGGCTGGAACCTGGAATGTGATGGACTTCCCCCCACCTGTAGGCATCAGCCCCAGTGTATCCTCTCCCCTGCCGATGCTACGGATAATATCCTCCTGAATTCCTCGGAAACCGTCATACCCCCAGTACTCCTGCAATACCTGCCGATAATCGTCCCTCATTTTTCATTCTTCATTCCTCATTTTTTTCATTCTTCATTCCTCCATGCGTCCTGCTGGGCTTGATATCCTCTATCTGGAGCTGGATATCCCCCCGTTTGTGAGTGTTCTCCTCGATGGTATAGCAGATGTTGAACGACTGCTTGGTCTTGATGTAGCGGGCCTGCGAACTTTGTCCGAAGGCAATGCCGTTCATCACATTGTTCGACTTGTTGTCCACCAGTTCCAGCTTGATATGTTCCTGATCGCGTCCCACCACCTTACTGGTACCGTAGTCATAGACACCCAAGGTGCAGAACACCGGCTTGTGGTTGTCCGGTCCGAACGGATTGAATTTCTTCAGGTCGAAGAAGAACTTGGGCGTAATGTCCCGGAAATCCAGTTGCGCATCAATGTCGATGGTTGCACTGGTCTGTTCGGGCAGGATATGATTCGTGACATATTCCTCGAACCGGCGGGTAAATTCCGGTACGTTTTCCACCTTCATGGAAAGCCCTGCGGCATACGTATGGCCGCCGAAGTTCTCCAGTAGGTCGCGGCAGTGTTCAATGGCCTTGTAGACATCGAAGCCCGATACCGACCGGGCAGAGCCGGTAGCCAGATTGTCGGTGCGGGTCAGTACGACAGCCGGGCGGTAATAGATTTCCGTGAGGCGCGAAGCCACAATACCGATGACTCCTTTGTGCCAGTCCTCGTTGAACAAGACGATGGAACGCCGTTCCGACAGGTCTGCTACCCGTTCGACGATACGGTTCGCTTCCTCGGTCATGCTCTTGTCCAGATCCTTTCGGGTCTCATTGTATTGGTTGATCAGCGTGCTTTTGGCAAGCGCCATCTTGAAATCTTTCTCAATCAGCAGGTCCACAGCTTCCTTGCCGTTCTGGATACGGCCGGACGCATTGATGCGGGGGCCGATCTTGAACACAATGTCGCTCATATTGATTTCGCGGTCGGTCAGTCCGCAAACATCAATGATGGCCTTGAGCCCCACGCTCGGGTTGGAGTTGAGTTGTCGCAGGCCGTGGTAGGCCAGGATTCGGTTCTCTCCCAGAATCGGAACAATGTCTGACGCAATGCTGACTGCCACGAGATCCAGTAATTGGGTCAGCTGGTGTATCTCGATGTTGTTGCTGAGCGCAAACGCTTGCATGAACTTGAATCCCACTCCGCACCCCGACAAATGCTCGTAGGGATAGGTGGAATCCGTTCGTTTCGGGTTCAGGATAGCCACGGCAGGCGGCAGTTCCTCATCCGGCACGTGATGGTCGCAGATGATAAAGTCGATGCCCTTCTCACGGGCATACGCAATTTCTTCGACTGCCTTGATGCCACAGTCGAGTACGATTACCAGCTGCACGCCCGTGGCGGCAGCATAGTCCACCCCCTTCGTTGATACGCCATACCCTTCGTTGTAACGGTCGGGGATGTAGTAGTCAATGTTCGAATAGAACTGTTGAAGGAATTTGTAAACCAATGCGACGGCGGTGGTCCCGTCCACATCGTAGTCTCCATATACCAAGATCCGCTCTTTCCGTCCTAAGGCCACATTGAGTCGCTCCACCGCCTTTTCCATGTCACGCATCAGGAAAGGGTCGTGAAGGTCAGCGAGCTGTGGGCGGAAGTAGTTCTTTGCCTCATCGGCTGTCCGGATGCCCCGCTCTTGCAGTAGCCGGCAAAGGATGGGGCTGATACCTATTTCCTTGGCCAGCGTGCGGGCGGCTTCCCGTTGTTCTTGTGTAGGAGGTTGATAGTTCCATTTGTAGTTCATTATATATTGTTTTTTTCTTTTTCCTGTCTGGTATCTCCACAAGGGAGAGGAAGAAACGAAGCTTTTTCGCCTGATTATCCGTTTCAATCCGTAAAGTTAGCAAAAAAGAAAGAAACAAGCGGTGTGTTTTACGTTATATTTCTCAAATTTGTGTTTTGGACGATGGTAACGGCTGGATTTTCAGCCATGGAGATTATGGAATAATCAGGTCGAAATCCAAGTCGATTCCGTCCCTTTTCAATCCTCTGACAAAAGACGGGTCCAGATATATCGGCTCATATTTTGAAAAACGAGCGACGATGTAATGCCGGTAAATCATGAACAGTCTGTTCAGCCAGTACATTTTCAGCGGCTTGTTTTGGACCAGTACTTCCTTTTCTTTGATTTTACACTTGTTGTGTAGGAAATATACAGGAGTCAGTAACTCTATGGCATAGCCGAACAATCGTGAGGAATTCGTATATCCTGAATACCTGACGTATTTTTCCATTTCATTACAGATAGAAAATATCCACTCAGCATATTGATCGTACAATGTCTTCTTACAAATGACCATATTGAAGGGATAGTCGATATAATCTCTGAGAAAACGATGGAAGGTGGGTAAATACTCTGGAAACAGTTTCTTCATGACAGCCCGTAAGATGAGGAAATCCTCCATTTGCATATATGTCAGCACTGTAAACAGTCGGGTGAAGGGACGGAAAAAGCGTTTCGGCAGAATTACATCTGTCCCGTCTTGAAAAAAGGAGTCGATATTTTCGTTGGTGAAACGGGTAGCAAACTGACGTCGGTATTGGGTCAGTCCCACGTATTCACAATCGTGGTAGTTCTTCCAGATCCAATAGATGGCCGTCCCCTCGCTGTAGTGTTCTCCTTTTTCGCTGATATGGTCTCCTGTATCATCCCCTACATATTCTGCCATGGCCTCTTTGTCCTTGTCATTTGAATGGATTCGTTCCAAATGAATCGGTGTATATACATTATCGTGTGGGATGTTCTCAACGGGTCGGTGACTACATACGAAAATCTTCAGTTTGTTCATACAGATGGTTGATTCTTATTCTTTGATTTTTACTTGATTCTGGGAAACCCAATAAATGTCTTCTGTCATGGATTAGATTCTGTCAAGTTGTCCTTCTGAGTTCCCATCACACCGAGTGTGATGGGAACTCAGAAGGACAGACAAAATGATAGGCTATTTTTGTCTTGATATGCCTTTTGTGCCTTACAGCTTCACACCCAACTTCTTGGCGATGGCTGCCGGAAGCGCTTTCTTGTTGACAACGATGTTCATGGTCTTGTAGCGGACGAAAGCCTTGGAGGCGTACCATTTGCCTTCATACTTGCCGGCCTTGCCCCATGAGTTCTTCACCATGTAGTATTCATTGCCTTCCTGGTCTTTGGCGATACCGTAGATCTGCATGCCATGGTCGTCTGTCGTTTCGAAATTGTCGTAGGCTTCCTGGCGTTCTTCCTGCGTGCACCATTTCTGCGGCTGCGGCTTGGTGTTGAGCTGCTTTTCTTCGGGTTTCATCTTCAGCCAGTGAGCCATGTCAGAACCGCTCAGCTCCTGAATCTTCACGTCGTCCGGCATTACGGCAACACCGTCGCGGGTGAACCCTTGTTCGCTCACGTCAGAACCCCAAGCAATGGTATAGCCGTTCATGATGGCATTGTCGAACACTTCCATCAGCTCGTCGATGGGCAGGTTGTACGACTGCGCCCAACGCCAGTTGTCCTGGATTTCCAGTACGAACGGCTGGTAGAACGGATGGTGGGTGTACGAAGTCAGCGAAATGTAGTCGTCGGGGTTCAGTCCGAGTGACTGGTAGAACGACTGAGGCGTGTATTCCTTGCCCTTGTAGGTGAACTTTTCAGGGCAGGTACCCAGGTAGATGTCGTGGATCGAGGCGATGGCTTTCTTCCACAGCGGCTGGCGGTTGGCATCGGTCTGCAGCTTGCGCAGCTTGCCCTTGGCGATGGCATCCACCACAGCGTTCGAAACAGCTGTCAGTTCGGTGTGGTTGCTCAACGTGTCGCCGTACATTACGCCCGGACGCATTTCTTCTTCGGGAACCAGTCCGAACTGCTTCATGCCGTAAAGGACATCGTAGAACGAACCGCCCTGTGAGAACGATACATCCCCATGCGTGCGGACAGCTGCATCGGCACGGTCGAGATAGGTCTGGTGAACGATGAACATTTCAGACAAGTCGTATTCCCCCTTGCCCATGCGCAGCAGTTCCGATTCGAGGAAAGCCATGCTGGAGTAACACCAGCACGTGCCGGCACGGTTCTGGTTCTTGATGGAAGTGATGGGGTTCTCCTTCACTGTCGTAAACACGAAGCCTTCTTCGGCTTTCTCGTTGTCCGCATTCTGTGCGGTAGCTCCGCCGAAGCAAAGGCTTGCGGCGAGCAGTGCTAACATTTTTTTCATTGCTATGTAAGTTATAAATTATAAATGGTTACTTTTTTCAGGTCGGCCTCTGTCTGTTTAACGGCCCATGAACGATTCCACCTCCTCAATCGTGATGGGGATGTGCTTGTCGCCCGTAAAGCGGGAGCCGTCGGCAGTAATCAGGATGTCGTCCTCCAGGCGGATGCCGCCGAAATCCTTGAAGCGGTCGATGGCATCGAAATCAAGGAAGTCGGTGTGGAACTTTTCTGCCCGCCACTTGTCGATGAGTGCCGGTATGAAATAACAGCCCGGTTCGTCCGTGATGACAAAACCTTCTTCCAACCGACGGCCCATCCGGAGGGAAGCCAAGCCGAACTGGTCGGAAGGACGTACCTCATCGTCATAGCCTACGTACTGCTGTCCGAGGTCTTCCATGTCGTGTACATCGATTCCCATCATGTGTCCCAGACCATGGGGGAGGAACAGGGCATGAGCACCGGCGGCCACAGCGTCGTCCACGTTCCCCTTTATCAGTCCCAGGTCTTTCAGCCCTTGGGCCAACACCTTGCACACTTCCAGATGGACCTGCTTGTACGTTATTCCCGGACGCGCCAGTTCCAAGGCCCGGCCGTGGCAGGCCAGTACGATGGAGTAGATGTCTCGCTGGCGGCTGGAGAAGCGGCCGCTCACGGGTACGGTACGTGTATGGTCCGAACAGTAGTTCGTGACGCTCTCGGCCCCTGCGTCGGTCAGCATCAGCCGTCCGGCTTCCAGCACATGGCTGTGGTCGTGGTTGTGGAGAGTCTGCCCGTTCTGGGTCAGGATGGTGGCAAATGACACCATATTGCCGTAAGAAGCGGCAATGCCGTCCAGTACACCGGCAATGTAGCCTTCCGACACCCCGGGTTGGCACAGGCGCATGGCAGTGGTGTGCATTTCATAACCGATGTTGCAGGCCTTGTCGATTTCGGCAATTTCGCAGGCCTCTTTCTTGGACCGCAAGTTGACGACTGCCTTGATCAGTTCGACCGAGGCATGGGGCTTGAGCATGGAGGTGCGGATGCCGGTCAGTTCTTCGAGCAACAGCATGTTGTCGAACCGGTAGGGCGGAAGGAAATGTACCTTCCGGCGTTGCGAGATGGCTTTCTGCACCATGGTCTTGATGTGGGCGAAAGGAAAGCTCTTGCTGACACCGACCCGTGCGGCCAGTTCCCGCACAGACGGTTGCGGGCCCATCCAGATGATATCGTCCATGGTCACATCGTCGCCGAAGAAATACTCCTCGTCGGCATCGACATCGATGATGCCTGCATATCCGGGATGAGCATGGCCGAAGAAATACAGGAACGTACTGTCCTGACGGAATTTATAGGTGTTGTCGGGATAGTTGGCCGGAGCCTCGTTGTTACCTAATAAAAGAATGATGCCGCTGCCCACTTGCTGGCGTAAGGCAGCGCGTCGCTGCTGGTATATAGGAGCTTCAAACATATTAATTTGGGTGATTTAAGAATGAAACAATTTATTTTTTGGCAAATGTAACAAAATTCCCGATAGGTTGTTACTCTTTTCAGATTTAAATGTATATTTGCAAGGACTAAAATACAGATGCATATGGAACTGGACTTGAAGAAAACTGGACTTGTACTGGAAGGAGGTGGCATGCGGGGCGTGTTCACCTGTGGCGTGCTGGACTATCTGATGGACCATCGGATTGAGTTCCCCTATGGAATCGGTGTATCAGCCGGAGCGTGCAACGGACTCTCCTATATGTCGCATCAACGGGGACGGGCGAAATACAGCAATATCGATATGCTGGAGAAATACCATTATATCGGGCTGAAGCACCTGTGGTACCAGCGCAGCATCCTGGACCAGAAACTGCTCTACGAGACCTTCCCGGAAAAGCTCGTGCCCTATGACTATGCGGCCTGTTTCTGCAATCCCATGCGTTTCGAGATGGTGACCACCGACTGTACAACCGGCCGTGCCTGTTATTTGGAGGAACGGGAAGACAAGGGCCGCCTGGTGGCCATTGCCAAGGCGTCCAGCAGCTTGCCCTACGTGTGCCCCATGACATGGGTGGACGGTGTACCCATGCTGGACGGAGGCATCGTGGATTCCATTCCGGTACTTCGGGCCATCAGCCAGGGGTATGAGCGGAACATCGTGGTGCTGACCCGTAACAAGGGCTACCGGAAGTCGGAAAAAGACATCAAGGTGCCCCATTTCATTTACCGCCGGTACCCTCGTCTGAGAGTGGTGCTCAGCAACCGCTGCCGAGTCTACAACCAGCAGTTGGAGATGGTGGAGCGCATGGAGGAAGAAGGGCGTATCGTGGCCATCCGTCCGCAGGCTCCGGTCAAGGTCAACCGCATCGAGAAGGATGTGAAGAAGCTGACGGCTCTCTATAACGAAGGTTATGCCTGTGCGGGAGAAGTCCTGAAGGGACTGTTCGGGAAGAGCCAGTCCTGCAACTCTTCCACCGAGTCGGCAATGTAGTGGGGAGCGTAGGCCTCCAGTTCCGCACGAGGCCGGAAGCCCCAGCTCACTCCGATGGTGGTGACACCTGCATTCCGGCCGGTCTGCATGTCCACGGACGAGTCGCCCACATAGGCAGTTGTACCGGCAGTGACGCCGGCTTCCCGGATGATGTCCAGTACCACCTGCGGGTCGGGCTTGGTGGGTATCCCTTCCCGTTGTCCGTACACGGCGGTGAACTTGACGGCAGGGAAGAACTGACGGATGAGCTTTTCCGTGGCTGCCTGGTACTTGTTCGATGCCACCGCCACTTGTACCCCTTGGCGGACAAGTGCGGCCAGCAGTTCCGGAATCCCCGGATAAGGCCGGCTCAGGTCTGCATTGTGCTCCGTATAATAGGGCAGGAAATACGAACGCATCCGCCGGATGTTGTCGGGTGTGCGTTCCCCTTCCGGCAGTGCCCGCTCGAACAGCTTGTCGATGCCGTTTCCCACAAAGAAACGGTAAGCGTCTGTCGGATGTATAGGATAGCCGCACTGTTGCAGGGCGTGGTTGGTGGCAGTAGCCAGGTCGGCGATGGTGTCGAGCAGCGTACCGTCCAGGTCGAATATGATCAGTTTCTTCATCGTGATAATCGCTTGAAATGTTTCAGGGACAAAAGTACGAATAAATTCGTAACGGAACAAGAGTACAAAGGTACAAAAGGAGAAGAACTGTCTGGGTGGACAGGCACGTCTGCTGTACGGCTCTGATTGAGGGAACAAGGCGTCTGTAAATCCTCTTGCATATCGCTTCGGATGCCTTTTGAGTTCATTTCCGTCAATCGACCGCACGATGTTCGGTCGATTGATTGACCTTGGTCAGCCAAGTGGTTGAACAAGGTCGGTCAACTGGCCGACATCGTCCGGTCGATGTGTGAAAGCCGCTGGAAGGAGAACAGCAGATGCTCTTGTCGGCTGACGATGAAGGCGGTCCGGGAAAGATATGTATAAGGAATCGTGTCTTGAAAGAATAGCCTCCCTATTGAGCTGTCATTCGTAAGCAGTCGATAGCTGACAGTCTGCCATGCTGAGTCCCCATCCCGCTTTGTGTGAAACGATTCGATGATGGCAGTTGACAGATATCCCAAACTCATAGGACAGCTTCTTCCACTTTACAATGCAAGGACGCTGTTGCTGTTTTGTCTCGTTTTGAATATTTAAGAGAAATTTTGCAACGATTCGCTGGCTTTTCCGTATTTTTGTGCCGTTCTTCGTGGAGTAGGATTTGCGAGGTTCGAGAATTATAATAATTAATAGATATTTTAAGGTATGGAAAACATTGGATTAGGATTAATGCTGATGGTCATCGGTATGTGTACCGTCTTCATCATTCTACTCATTGTCATTTGGGGAAGCACTCTGCTGATCAAGCTGGTCAACAAGATTGCTCCCGAAGAAGCTCCCAAGAAGCCGGTGGCAGCAGCCTCCTCGACGGCCAATGCCGCTGCGATGGATGCCATCAAGGCAGCTGTGGATATCCTTACTGCCGGTAAGGGCCAAGTGATAAAGATAGAAAAATTATGATGTTTATAGATTAAAGAAACATTTACTCGCACAAATGAAAAGAGAAGTAAAATTCAGCCTGGTCTTCCGCGACATGTGGCAGAGTGCCGGAAAGTATGTTCCGCGCGTGGATCAGTTGGTTAAGGTGGCCCCGGCCATTATTGAAATGGGGTGTTTCGCCCGAGTGGAAACAAACGGCGGAGGTTTTGAACAAGTGAACCTGCTGTTCGGTGAGAACCCGAACAATGCGGTCCGTCAGTGGACAAAGCCTTTCCACGAAGCCGGCATACAGACACACATGTTGGACCGCGCCTTGAACGGCCTGCGCATGAGTCCGGTTCCTGCCGACGTGAGAAAACTATTTTATAAGGTAAAGAAAGCACAGGGAACCGACATTACCCGTACGTTCTGCGGCTTGAACGATGTACGTAATATCCTTCCTTCTATCGGCTATGCACACGAAGCCGGCATGATTTCGCAGTGCAGCCTCTGCATCACGTATTCGCCCATCCACACGGTGGAATACTATTTGGATATCGCCAAGCAGCTGATAGATGCCGGTTGCGATGAAATCTGCATCAAGGACATGGCCGGTATCGGTCGTCCGGTCTTCTTGGGCCAGGTAGTGGCTGGTATCAAGAAAATCAAGAACATTCCTATCCAGTACCATTCTCATGCCGGTCCCGGCTTCAATATGGCTTCTATCCTGGAGGTCTGCAAGGCCGGTTGCGACTACGTGGATGTAGGTATGGACCCCCTGTCGTGGGGCACAGGCCATGCCGATGTCATCAGCGTACAGGCCATGCTGAAGGATGCCGGCTTCCAGGTGGCAGACATCAATATGGCAGCCTACATGAAGGTGCGCTCGATGATCCAGGAATTCATGGACGATTTCCTCGGCCTTTATATCAGCCCGAAGAACCGTATGATGAACTCCCTGCTCATCGGTCCGGGTCTGCCGGGCGGCATGATGGGCAGTCTGATGGCCGACCTGGATTCGAACTTGGAGTCCATCAACAAGTACAAGGCCAAGCGTAACCTGCCGTTCATGACGCAGGATGAACTGCTGATCAAGCTGTTCGACGAAGTGGCCTACGTATGGCCGCGTGTCGGCTATCCCTGTCTTGTGACTCCGTTCAGCCAGTACGTCAAGAACCTGGCGATGATGAACGTCATCCAGATGGAGAAGGGCAAGGAACGCTGGGGCATCATTGCCGACAATATCTGGGACATGATTCTTGGCAAGGCCGGCCAGCTGCCGGGCCCGTTGGCTCCTGAAATCATCGAAAAGGCAGAACGTGAAGGACGCAAGTTCTTTACCGGCAATCCGCAGGACAACTTCCCCGACCAGCTGGAGAAGTACCGTCAGCTGATGTGGGAGAAGAAATGGGAAACCGGACAGGACGACGAGGAACTCTTCGAATACGCCATGCACCCCGAACAGTACGAAGCGTACAAGAGCGGAAAGGCCAAGGCAGACTTCCTGGAAGATGTCAAGAAACGTCGTGAGGAGAAGGAAGAAGTGCACATCTCCAGCGAGCCGACCAAGGTGCTGACGGTCGATGTCAACGGACAGCCGTACCGGGTGACGGTAGCGTTCGGCGATGTCAACCCCGCCAAGCTGGCTGCTGCCAACGGTGCCGCTCCCGCCGCTGCTCCTGCTGCGCCCGTACAGGCCGGCGAAGGCAAGGAAATCCTCGCACCGCTGGAAGGCAAGTTCTTCCTGACGAAGGGTACCGACGAAACACCGGTGAAGGTGGGCGACAAGGTCAACCAGGGCGACGTGCTCTGCTACGTGGAAGCCATGAAGACCTTCAATGCCGTTCGTGCAGAATTTGCAGGTACGGTGACGGCCATCTGCTATCATTCCGGCGATTCAGTATCAGAAGATGATGTATTAATGAAGATATTATAATGGAAGAGATTTTAGAAAAACTATATGAAATGACCGCGTTCAGCAACATTGCTGCCGATCCGCGGTTCATCATCATGTATGTCATTGCGTTTGTCCTGCTCTACTTGGGTATCAAGAAGCAGTATGAACCGCTGCTGTTGGTGCCTATTGCTTTTGGGGTGTTGCTGGCCAACTTCCCCGGTGGCGATATGGGCGTGGTGCAGGCAGACGAGAATGGCATGGTGATGGTAAACGGTGTGGCGAAGAATATCTGGGAAATGCCGTTGCACGAGATTGCACACGACCTGGGCCTGATGAACTTCATCTACTACATGCTCATCAAGACAGGTTTCCTGCCTCCTGTTATCTTCATGGGAGTAGGGGCGCTGACCGACTTCGGTCCGATGCTGCGAAACCTTCGTCTGTCCATCTTCGGTGCGGCTGCCCAGTTGGGTATTTTCACCGTACTGTTAGTGGCTATCCTGATGGGATTCACTCCCAATGAGGCTGCCTCCTTGGGCATCATCGGTGGTGCCGACGGTCCGACTGCCATCTTTACTACCATCAAGCTGGCTCCTCATCTGCTGGGTCCCATTGCCATTGCGGCTTACTCCTACATGGCATTGGTGCCGGTCATCATTCCGTTGGTAGCCCGTCTGTGGTGTACCAAGAAGGAACTGTCCATCAACATGAAGGAACAGGAAAAGAAATATCCGTCGAACGTGGAAATCAAGAACCTGCGCGTCCTGAAGATCATCTTCCCGATTGCCACCACCACGGTGGTAGCTCTGTTTGTGCCTTCTGCAGTGCCCTTGGTGGGTATGCTGATGTTCGGTAACTTGGTGAAGGAAATCGGCAGCAATACTTCGCGTTTGTTTGATGCCGCTTCCAACAGCATCATGAATGCTGCCACCATCTTCCTGGGTATTTCGGTCGGTGCGACCATGACCATCGATGCCTTCCTGAACTGGACTACCATCGGAATTGTGGTAGGCGGATTCCTTGCCTTTGCCTTGTCCATCACCGGCGGTATCTTCTTCGTGAAGATATTCAACCTCTTTACGAAGAAGAAGATTAATCCGTTGATTGGTGCTACAGGCTTGAGTGCGGTGCCCATGGCCAGCCGTGTGGCGAATGAGATAGCCTTGAAGTATGACCCGAAGAACCATGTCCTGCAGTATTGCATGGCCAGCAACATTTCGGGTGTTATCGGCTCGGCAGTCGCTGCCGGTGTACTGATTTCATTCTTGGGATAAGCAATATTCTCCGTGCAGTGACGCTTGATCAAGTTGTCATTCAGGCTGCTTGTCATTCTGAGCGCAGCGAAGAATCTGAATACATTCACTAATGCCTTGCAGATTCTTCACTTCGTTCAGAATGGCAAACAAAAAATCAGACAATTGTTGAATACGATACGACTTACTTATGCTGAAAAATCTTCTGTTTGTTGGGCTGGGAAGCTGCGTGGGCGGAATGCTTCGCTATTGGGTGTCCAGGTGGGTACTGAATGCCTTCCCGTTGCTCTTGTTCCCGTTGGGGACCTTCCTGGTCAATGTCATCGGGTGCTTTGTCATCGGCCTATGCAGCGGCTTGTCCGAACAGGCTGGTTGGTTGGGGCCTTCCATGAAACTGTTCCTGACGGTCGGTCTGTGTGGCGGGTTTACTACGTTTTCCACCTTCGTCCAAGAGAATTCTCAATTCCTACAAAACGGCATGTTGGGAAGCAGCTTTTTCTACACCGGAAGCAGCCTTTTTGTCGGTCTGTTTTCCCTCTTTGCAGGAAGAGCGGTTTCAAGATGGATGATATCGTGAAAATTAGTTTCTTCTGTAATTCTGTAAAACCCTTTATTAAGGCAGTATAATGCTGATTGATTCGCTATTACGAATTCCTATCCACCTTTGTTTGTTGCTACTTTGGACTCATTTCATTTTTTTTTTTTTTCTTCTACCCCTTGCGTATGTCGAGAATTAATTTTATCTTTGTTCGATAAAAGGAGTCTAACCGGACGGGTGGCGTTGTGCGCGTTCCCGAAAGTTAATGAATGAATATTTATGGAAAGGAAAATGGAAGTTTCAGGAAATATTCAATGGAGCAGCGATTGTCGCTGGTAAGCATAATCTTGCTTCATGTGTGCCCGTTTTCAGGGCAGGGCCTGTGGCTGTAAGAGCTGTGGGGAGGATGGAATGTATGGTCTTGTTCCCGAAAATGAAGAATGTATGTGGTATATTGTCTACAAGAGAAAAGTGAATGCCGAACGGTTGGAAGACAACCTTCGTGCTGAGAAGGTGAATTATTGTATCCCGAAGGGGTATGTGGAGCGTCTGAACGAGGAGGGTACGGAAATGGTGGAGGTAGAAGAAGTGGCCATTCGCAATCTTGTATTCCTGCAGACGGACCGCAACTTGCAGGAAGTGATAGACGCGGTAGACGGACTGGGTGCTCCATTCCTGGACACCATGACCGGACGGCCTGCCGAAGTGAGCGATGAGGAAATGGAGCGTTTCATCCGCATTCTGAAAGTACATCCGGCCGATGTCAAGATATTGTGTGCTCCCTATGCCCGGTTCTGCGACCGCCCCAAGGTGCGCGTACGGGCCGGACTGTTTGAAGGAATGGAAGGACGCGTGGTGCGCATACGCCGCGACCGGAAGCTGGTGGTGGCGGTCGGACAGATGGCCATTGCCCTGTCGGGCATCCATCGCTCCTTATTGGAAATTGTCAACGAATAGAACATAATCTCATGGATATCCGTTTGTGGCGATATTGTGTGTGCGTGATGCTGGCCGTGCTGAGTTCCTGCACGCTTCCACTGAATTTCACGTACTTTCAGGATGCGGCGGAGATACGGAACATGGCCGCACAGGATGTGCAGCTGATTCGTGTCCAACCCGGCGACAAACTCAATATTGTGGTCAACAGCAGTGACCCCATGTTGTCGGAGCAGTTTACGCTGTCACTTTCTAGTCCTTTGCGCGTAGTGGGCGCAGTTTCCGGTCCGATGACACAGGCTGGAAAAAATTCTGGTTCTGGACAATTGATGGCCTATACAGTGGATGAACAAGGTGATATCCGTTTCCCGGTTCTTGGAAAACTGTCTGTCATCGGCAAGACCCGTACTGAGGTGGCTGCCTACATTGCCCGCCGCTTAGTGGAGCGCGATTTGGTCCGCGACCCGGTGGTGACCGTCGAGTTTGTCAATCTCACTGTCAATGTGCTGGGAGAAGTGAACCGTCCCGGACGCATCGATATCCTGCACGACCGGTTCACGCTGTTGGATGCCATTGCCACAGCTGGTGACCTTACCGTCAACGGCTTGCGCGAGAATGTGATGGTCTGCCGTCAGGTAGACGGAGAAGAGCAGGTCTATTTTGTCGACCTTTGCAGTCGGCAGGACTTGTTGGAGTCGCCGGCCTATTACCTGCAGCAGAACGATGTCGTCTATGTATCACCTACCAAGAAGCGGATGCGCGATTCAAGTGCCAGCGGGAACACGCTCAGTACCCCTGGCTTCTGGATTTCGGTGATTTCGTTGCTCACCACCATCACCGCATTGATTGTCCGATAATTCCTTTGCTGTATGACCGACATGTCCCTTTCTGCCAATGCACCGGTCCGCAAGCAGACCGAAGATTTTATCTCTTTGGTCGACTTGTTTCATATCTGCTGGCACAACAAGCGGTGGTTTGTCCTGTCCGTCAGCGTGTTCGTTTCGCTGGCGCTCTATAAGCTCTCTATCACTCCCAAGATCTATACCCGCGAGGCAGCCATTATGGTGAAGCAGGAGAGCCTGGGCAAGAATGCCGGTGGCAATACGAGCGGCAGTAACTTCAATGAACTGGGCATCGTTCAGCAGAACCTCAGCGTAAACAACGTGCAGCGCCATCTGGTATCGTTGGATGTCTTGATGGAAGTGGTACGCCGGTTGGGCCTTGCAGAAGGGCGCGATGTATTGCGGAAAGCGAGTGATATCAAGAAATGCATCAAGGCGACGATACAGGATGACAAGTCCACGATTATCAACCTGAAAATCACCGATTCCTCTCCCAAGCAGGCAGAGCAGATTCTGTATACGCTGGTGCAGGTTTACAATGAGAAATGGATAGAGGACAAGAACCAGGTGGTGATCAGTACTTCCCATTTCATTGACGAACGGCTGCACTTGTTGGAAAAGGAACTGCACGCAGTGGACGACAGCATTTCCGCCTATAAAAGTTCGCACTCCATTACCGACCTGCGGGATGTGGGTGCCATGTATCTGCAGCAGCAGAACCTGTCCAGCCATGAAATTCTGAGGCTGAACAATCAGAAAGCGACCTCCCAGTATATCTGTGAACTCCTGACCGACGATGCCAACAAGCATCGCCTGTTGCCGTCGAATGTGGGAATCGGCAATACGGCGATAGAGTCGCAGATTGCCGACTATAATGAAAAGCTCCAGTCGCTGAACGCCCATCTGTCCTATACCTCCGAGCAGAACCCCATTATTTACAACCAGGAACGGGTGCTGGCGGACATGCGGTCCAATATCATCAACAATCTGACCTACCACATCGAAACCATCGATATTCAGCTTCAGTCGCAGGAAGGCTACAGCGGTCGTGCTTCCGAACAGATTGTCGCCAATCCGGGTCAGGCCCAGTACCTGGAGGCCATTGAGCGGCAGAAGAAGGTGAAGGAAAGCCTGTATCTTTATTTGCTGCAGAAACGGGAGGAGAACGAAATCAACATGACCTATGCCTCTAACAATATCCAGCTCATCGATATTCCCAACGGGAGCAATACGCCGACATCTCCGGTGCCCCGTACGACAATCATGATGGCACTTGTGGCCGGTCTGTTCTTGCCCGTAGGCATTCTCTTCATCAAGGAAAACCTGAACAGTACTATCCGCGACTTGAACGATTTGGAGCACAGGACCGTCTTACCGGTCATTGGCGAGGTTCCGTTCTACGATACGGAAAAGCGGACCGTTTCCCAACGTCTGCTGAAGCTGTTCCGAATCAGCAAGGATACTCGTTTAGAGCGCCGTAAGGTGGTGGTGGAACATGGCAGTCAGGATATCCTGAACGAATCGTTCCGAGTCATCCGCAGTCATTTGGAATTCATGACGGAAGGAAGTGCCCATCAAGAGAACGTTTATCTGTTCACTTCCCATTCGGCAGGTGCCGGTAAAACGTTCGTGTCCATGAATCTGGCTGTCGCATTGGCCATCAAGGGACGCAGTGTCCTGTATATCGACGGCGACCTTCGGAGAGCCTCCGCTTCTCATAGCTGGGGATGTCCCAAAATCGGTCTGAGCAGCTATTTGGGCGGACTGGATGATAATTTGGAACATCTGTTGGTCAAACAGCTATCCTATCCTACGCTGGATATCCTTCCTGTCGGCATTATTCCTCCCAATCCTACGGAACTGTTGTCAAGTGACCGCTTGCCACGGTTGATTCAGGAAGTTCGTCCCCGCTACGATTTCATTTTTATCGACTGTCCGCCAGCCAGCAACATGGCCGACACCAGTATTATTGAACGCTATGTGGACCGCACGCTGTATATCATCCGTGCCGGTCTGTTCGAACGCAAGAACATACCGGACTTGGAGAACAATGTCCAGTCCGGACGATATAAACATTTGAGCCTTATCTTGAACGGAACTCGAATCCTGCCTCGCTATGGTTATAAGTATGGTTACAAGTACGGCTATGGCTACGGGTATGGTTATGGCCCCTCAGAAGAGAATACTGCCAAGCGGGAAAAACGGCATTTCTTGAAATTTCGGAAATAATATCTGTAGTAGCAACAATAATCGGATATGAAAAACGAATCTCGCATTCATAAATCCTGGATGAATACCAAGGTCAACTTGCTGTTCTATCTGTTGATGACCGCTGTTACGTTCTTTTCCCGAAAGATTTTTCTGGATAGATTAGGAGCAGATTTCATCGGCTTGACCGGTACTTTGCAGAATATATTAGGTCTTCTCAATCTGGCAGAATTAGGCATTGGATCAGCTGTGAGTTTCGTGCTCTACAAACCACTGCGGGAGGGAAACAAGCAAGCCATTTCTGAGATAGTGTCGGTGTTTGGGTATTATTACCGCAAAATCGGCTCCATCGTATTAGGTATCGCTGTTCTGGTCAGTCTTTTCTTCCCTTTCATCTTTACGGATTCCATCTTTGACAACAGCCTGATATATTTTGCGTTTTATGCCTTCTTGTTGTCTTCGCTAATTGGCTATTTTATCAATTTCCGCCAGATACTGCTGACTGCCGACCAGAAAAAATATGTGGTGACCGCCTATTTCCAGACGGCGAATATTGTGAAGATATTCATTCAGATGGCTGTCGCCATCTATGCCACCAACCTGTATCTCTGGGTAGCCATTGAATTGAGTTTCGGACTTATCTACGCTGTAATTCTGAATTGGAAAATCAGACAACATTATCCATGGCTGGAAGCTACTGCTGATAAGGGAAATCAGGAACGTCGGAACTATCCTGCTATTATTACGAAAACGAAGCAGGTATTTATCCATAAATTCAAGGACTTCCTGTTGAGCCAGAGTGACCAGATACTGATTTTCGCGTTTGTCTCGTTGAAGATGGTGGCGTATTATGGTAATTATGTGATGGTGACATCAAAGGTGATTATGCTTTTCTCGACGGCCATGGACGGCATGTTTGCCAGTGTAGGGAATCTGATCGCCGAGAATGACCGGCAAAAGATACTTAAAGTGTTTTGGGAATTGGTTTGTTTCCGGTTCTTTATTGGAGGAGTGGTGGTCTTTTGTGTTTATCACTTGATGGTTCCTTTCATTACGTTGTGGGTGGGTCCGCAATATATCTTGGAACACTCCATTTTGGTTTTGCTGATGGTGAGTACCTTTATCATGCTGACCCGGGGGGCAGTAGATATGTTCAATGCTGGCTACGGCAACTACGGAGACCTGTGGGCTGCTTGGGTAGAAGGAGGGCTTTTCCTGCTGGTTACTGTTGTTGCAGCTTACAAATGGGGGCTGATTGGCATACTAATCGGGAAAATTGCCAGTACCATTCCAATCGTTGTCATTTGGAAACCTGTTTATCTGTATCGAGAGGGTTTCCATTTGCCCACGAAAATGTATTGGAAAGGTGTTTTCTGGTATTATGTGGCATTCGGGCTATCGTTTGTCGTCCTTCATGTTGCGGCCGATTTCATCCCCATCCGTCCGTCTGCCGGCGTTTATCAGTTGATTGGCTATTCGGCAATTCTTTCAACTGGTTTTGTACTGATGTATGCAGCAATGCTCTATCTGTTGACCAGTGGAGCCAGATTTTTATTGCAAAGAGTAGCCTATTTTGTAGATCGTAGAAGATAAGTATTGGTTGCATTAATTTGCGTTATCCTATTGGAAAAACTCTATATTTTGCTCACTAAATAATCATTAAAGTAGGAAACAATGAGAACTGTATTGTCACCTAAACTGATTAAAATCGCTCATGTAGCTGCGTCCATTCCTGGAGTGAAAGCTATACTTAAACCGTTGTATTATAGATATAAAGAATCTATAAAGTCGAATCGGAACAAGGCTTTCCTGGAGTCTGGGTTATCTGTCTTGGATGAGTTTGATAAAATCATGTGTTCAAACAAGATTAAGTATGTCATGACGGCCGGTTCCATGCTGGGTGCTGTGCGTGAGCATGGTTTCATCAAACATGATTTTGACATAGATACAGCTATTTGGGCATCTTCAGACCCAGACAGAATCCAGCAGTTACTGGAGAGTCACGGATTTGTCTTGTGTCATTCGTTTAGATTGGACAATGGGAAATTGGCTCGTGAAGATACCTTTGAAAAAAAGCATGTGGCTGTCGATATATTTTATATCTATGATGATGGCGTTCAATATCATTGCGAT
>SFDG01000022.1 GCA_004558305.1 Phocaeicola plebeius | reverse complement strand
AGTCCGGTTACGGCAAAAGGGAGGAAGCCCGATGAGCCCTCCTCCTATCGAATCGTCCACCCGCGAAGAGCGCATCGCCTTTCTTCGCGAACGCTTCCGCTGCCTGGCGGACTGTGACCTATGCGGCAACTGCATCCTCCTGCACCACAGCGATGCAGAGGATGTCTATGCCGACTACATAGACGGCCGACGCTCGTTTGCGGACATCACGATGGAGTTACGGAACCGGTGAAGCCGGGGTTCCGGGAGCCGTTCTGCGTCACTTGCGTCACTGCGTCACTGGTTTTTTTCGAGTTATGGGAAAATAATTAATTTCTGACCTCCTTAAAGGAGCCTATAAATTAATTATTCGTAGAAAAGTTAGAAAATGCACGTGACGCAGTGACACGTGACGCAGATGCCCCTCCGCTGCAACGGAGCTTCTATTGATATTCGTCATTTCAGCCCATGGCCATAAGATACTGGAGAAAAAATCCAATTCAAACTCTTATTCGGCTTATTTGTTGCAAAGGTAAACAGAGAATGCTTACCTTTGCAATGTTTTCAATGAATTTTATTATCCAAGTGCGCTTTGTTTCCGAAAGTAGCGTTTTTCGTACCTATTGCTTTGGAGAGAGATGTGTAATTCACACAAAAAAAGGAAAGAAGCATTTTCAGGGTGCCCGGACTTGCACGATTCCTTTATCTTATTTAAATTTGTGACGATATTTCAATTCAACGTTAAAAAGCGACAAAAAACAGAGAATCTCAACGACATGAATTACGAATTTGAAAGAAAAAAGAAAATGAAAAAGATGAGGTGTCCATTCATGATTATGACGGCAATCATAGCCTTTTCGGCTTGTTCGTCAGAGGAAACCGTCGAAAACATTGAAAACGCAGATGGTGTCATCGCATTTACTGCGATTCCTGAGAGCAGTGAGGCAACTACCAGAGCAGTTATCTCATCGGAGAATAACAAACAGATCAATTGGGAGACCGGTGACAGGATCAGCATCTTTGACGGCAAGAACAACAAAGAGTTTACGCTGAAAAAAGGTGGAGGAACAAGTACTGCCACCTTCGTAGGTACGGCAGAACAGGCCGACACCTATGTTGCCGTATATCCTTACACCGCAGAAGCCGTACTTGCCAATGGCGCAGTGACAAACATTACACTGCCTGCCATTCAGACAGCCACCCCGGGCAGCTTCGACAAGAATGCGGCATTGATGATGGGTGCGACACAAAGCACCACCTTGTCGTTCAAGAACGCAGTAGGCTATGTGAAAGTGACTCCAAAGTTTAACTGTAGCAGGATAGAACTGAAGGCTCCTGTAGGTACGACCCTTTCAGGCAAGGCGACACTCTCATATAACAATGGCGAACCGACGATGGCATTTACCGCTGACCAGTCGTCTGTCATCACTTTATTGCCGGCTGAGAGGGGGAGTATAATTGCTGCCGATAACAGCTATTACATCGCCGTTCCTGCCGTTACGCTTGGTGAGGGATGGACCATCACCTTCGTCAACAGCAACGACACAAAGGCTTATACGCGTTTAAGCAGCAAGCAACTGGCACTCGCACGCAACAAAGTGGTCAATCTTGGGATGTTCGAAGAGGAACAGTCCTATTGGTATAGAGTGATGCCCAGCAACGGAAGCGTAAAGGCATCACAACAAGTGGATCTGGGAGTGTTTGCAGTCAACGGCACACGCTGCCGACTGGTCTTCGCAAAGAGCAACCTTACGACAACAGGACTGGCCGCAAACGAATCAGACTTCGGCGACTTCTTTGCCTGGGGTGCCCTGGAGCCGTGGTACACCAGCCTTACCACCACACCGACATCTATCACAGTGTAGTGACTACGTAGAGGACGGAAAGCTGAAAAAAGCATACGATGCGGCAAGCCACCTGTTGGCGGGCGATTGGCAAATTCCGACTAAAGAAATCTGGGAGGCCATACAGAATGTCTATTCCCCGGAAGAAGCAACCCCGACAGGCAGTATGTCATTTATAACAGTAAACGGCATTAAGGGTATGCAGTATGCAGGTGTCGCCGAAGATAAGTCGGCTTATCTGTTCTTGCCTGCGTCCGGAACTATCGACAGTGAAGAAAATATGGGAATTCAATTAGGCACCTTTGGCTATTATTGGTCTGGAACACCATCATCCACAGATAAGGCATACTGTTATACGCTTTATCATTCATCTGAGGAGAATAGTACTGTAACAAAGGTACATGCTGATGAGACTCACCGCTATTTCCCTTATACCATCCGTGCTGTCCGGTTAGCCGACGAAAGCTCGTCAGAGAGAGAGGAAAGCACAGGGACAGAAGAGCTCCAGGAAGAAGATGTCTTTGAGTGGTAATCGGAAACGTGCCCGACAAGCCGGAGTCGATATGTCCTCCACCAGTGAAGCCGGGGTTCCGGGAGCCGTTCTGCGTCACTTGCGTCACTGCGTCACTTACTTTGTTCGAGTTATGGGAAAATAATTAATTTCTGACCTCCTTTAAAGGAACCCATAAATTAATTATCCACAGAAATGTTAGAAAATGCACGTGACGCAGTGACGCAAGTGACGCAGATGTCCCTCCGCTGCAACAACGGGAGGACTGACCAGAGCACTCGTGACGGTCTGATGACTGCACCCGTGGCAGTGCGATGACTGCCATGGTGACGGTCTGACGACCGCACTCATGACGCTACGACAACTGTACTCGTGACGGTGCGACGAGTGCAGTCGTCAGAGTGTCATTTTCTTCTATTGACATTCGTCATAATTCTACGGCACAAATTAAAAAAATCCGTAGTTTTCTATCGTTATTCCAGGATTTGTCTGTATTTGTTGGCCAGATACTTCAACGAGCGTTTGCTTTACCGGGTGTCTGTCAGCCAATATAAGAATAATTTTCTGCTGAAAGGCGGCTCTTTGCTGTATGCCTTGAATATCGGATTTCTTATGTCTTGACAGAAAAAGGAACAGCCTATTATCATTCATTCAACCAATAATGCTAAAGTCCTCCGCCACCCGCACCATTGCCGAGTGGAAGGTGCAGTAAATGAACGTAGCGAAGAAGCTGAACACCTCTATTGTGTGTTAACAGATTCTTCGCTACGTCAGCATGTCAGAGCCAAAGGGAAGCAGAAAGAAGGCTCTCGGACAGCGTAGTGTGAGGGAGTGTATTTACTTTATTTCCCAGCCCTCGACGAGTTGGTCGCCTTTATAGACCAAAACGTGTATGAACCAACATTCACTAAAGTAGTTGGGAATTCCATGTTCGGTCAGTTCGTAGTCCTGGTACCCGTTGTTCATATCGATTTCATAGCACTTGTAATCCCATATGCTCCATCCGTCGATTTTTCTCCAGCGTTTAATCCATACGTTGGCCGAACGAGCTTCTATGTCTTTTTTCGATACTTTCCAAAACCAATCGGCGTAATAATCCCATCCCAGACCACCTAGATCCTTTGGCTTGTTGAGTATGTCTTGCACGGCCTTGGCAGTCTGTTCAGTGGGAAGCAAAGGGAAAATCTTTTCCAGATCATTATCCTCTTGTGTGTGGAATGTACCGGGTGTGCTATAACCTACATAATAGGCCAACTCGTCATCGTAGGCATTTTTCTTCCATTTCTTCGTGGCTTACTGGAAGCGGTAGCACTTATTCATTCCTATCTTTCTGCCGGCAGACAGCTTTTCCGGCTGCTGAAGGTTGGATGCATCCGCACGCAGCGGCACCTGGAGCGACCTGGGTGCTGCACCGCCGTTGTTGGGATTGAATGCGCTGATTTCGCTGATGGGCGAGACAGGCATCTTGGCACACTCCATACGGAAGTGAGCTATCGGGCCGAAGTTGCCGTCCTTGTCCTTGGCGGCGGCAAAAATCATCAGGTCATCCTCTTCCCAACTTGATATAGTACCCAGTTTCTTGAAGGGTATTCCTACTGCCAGCTGCATGTATTGCCAGTCCGGGAACCGGGAACTGATGCCGTTTTCCTCAAAGGCACTTTGAATGTCCAGGAAATCATCCAGGTCAGCATAGTAGTAGAAAATACCAACGGCATCCTCCGAACAGGTAAAGGTGAAGGCCGTGGTGCGATCCCTTTCCTCTCCTAAGTAGCCAAACATATGTGCAAACTCCATGCTGTTGAAGCACTTCACGATGTCGAAGGCGCAGGTGGCTGTGCTGAGGGTGGCTTCGGGCGTGGTCACGTACTGCTTGAAGATCCGGGTCGTGGCCACCTCCTCGTCGTAGCATCCGGCTACCCCCACAGCCAGTATGACGAAGTCGGACGTAGGCCATGTGCCATAGTTGGTGGAGTACCCGTCTTGTCCTTTCGCTCCATTTTCTATGAGGTACTCAGCCAGCAGGGCTTCCTTCTCCTCTTCCGTACCGCCGTCGCTCATGATATCTTCCATCTCATCCACTCCCATCATGAGGACGCGGAAGGGGTCGCTGTTGCTGCCATTCACCTTGAATCCTACGGAACGTGCCTCCAGCTTCGTAATGTCAATGGTCAGCACATTGTCCGAGGGTTGAGGTTCCCCCACGGTAAACGTTGTTTGGGTGGGCTGGCAGAGCAGGTTCAGGTGGGAATCGAAGGCCACGGCGCAAGCGATGGCTTCGGTGTTGTTGCTGATGTCACCGGATGTTTCCTGGTAGCGGCTCTTGTGCAATTTATAAAGGATGCTCTCATAATTGGCTCCTGAGTAGTAATAAGACAGGCAGTAGTTAATGAAAACCTCATCGGTGGGATAGCTGTTGTCGAACGCAGCCTTCCTTTCGATGAAAGGATAGATGTAGGCATCGCTGCTACCGGCTGTGATATCGACATCTATAAGGCTCCACGTACGTTCACCTTCACGTCGAGGGTGGTAGGAATGACTTCCGGCACTTCATCAGGGGTGACGAAGGTGTATTTCACCAGGTCGGTGATTACTTTCATCTCCTCGGCTGTGCCGTATTCGTCTCCCATATATCCGAACGCCACGATGGTGTATTCCTTCCCCGGCTCTAGGTCGCGCACCAGCTCTTGGGTGCTCTCGCTGCCACTGCGGGAACGCCAGCCGAGTGTAGCGCTAATGTATTGACGATACAGTTGCCTGATTTCCTTGGCTTTGGCGGCCTGTTTCGCCCAAATGGCATCCTTTACTTCGGTGGCCGACCCATACTGAGCCAGTTCGTCGCTGCGGAAGCAGTAGGAGATGAAACGGCCCTCGCTTTGCGAGGTGGAGGGAATGACGGTGTAGAGGGCACTTGTGCCACGAAGTTCGTCCATCCGGATGTAGTAGTTCTCGTGGTTCTTGCCTTGTGTCAGGGTGCAGGTGGCCTTGATGTCGGCGTGCTGGGAGAGGCTCAGGGTGAAGGTGGCGGTTCGGCTCTCCACATCGAGCGGAGCCTTGCTCACCTCGAAGCTGAAGTGATCGCCAGTGGCCTGCAGATGACTCACCCAATCCACGTCGGCGGCAATCACGACGGTCTCGTCCAGGGCCAGTCCGGCGGTGAGGATAGGCACTTCAAAACTGCCGCCCGTACCCGAAACGGACAGGGCGGGGGTATTGACAATCAACTCGGGAATCACCTCGTCATCGTCATCAGAACAGGAGGTGAAGCCTGCGCACAGGCTCAGGACAACGAATGCCCATAATAAGAAATGTTTCATATGGATGTAATTGAATGATTGAAGTCGTTTCATAATCTTTTCTATTTTAAAAAAGTATATAATAGGGTCACAGCTGTTCTTCACTCTTCTCCAGGTACCGGAGGCGCAGATAGACGCTGGGGGGCATCTCCTTTATCTTATAGAAGTTGCGGTTGAAGGAGGAGACGGAGTTGAATCCGCTTCGTTCCGCCACAAGGGTCATGTTGATGCGTTCGCCCGTCGGTGAGGAGTCGAGGATACGGCAGGCCTCGGCGACGCGGTAGTCGTTGATATAGTCGTGGAAGTTCTTGCCCTGGCTGTTGAGGAACTCCGAGAGGTAGGACTTGTTGGTCCCGATGGC
This sequence comes from Phocaeicola plebeius, assembly GCA_004558305.1. Lineage (GTDB taxonomy): Bacteria > Bacteroidota > Bacteroidia > Bacteroidales > Bacteroidaceae > Phocaeicola > Phocaeicola plebeius_B. The sequence goes on along the minus strand of SFDG01000022.1, from coordinate 50,513 downwards.
CTGTGCCAGGTCGTTGAGAGACAATTTGGGATTGAGGTAGATCTTCTCCTCCATCTTCTTGGCCAGTGCATGGATGAGGAAGGCCTCCTTGCCGGTGGGCTTCCTGGTATCTGCCGGCCGGGTAGGTACTGGCGGTCCGTTCTGGACCGTCTGCTCCCCTCTAACCTCCTGCGGGCGGCAGCTGCTGACGGGGTTCCTCCTGACACCTGTCTTCGTGTCCTGCATCTCGATGATGACGTAGTGCCTGCTGCTGAAGAGCCACATGACAACCCATATCACCATGCTGAACAGATCGAACACCACCTCGCCGGCCCACGTGGCCTCAGGGAAGCAGAAGTAATAGGCGGCCAGCCAGGCAAAGTAGGAGATGGCGCAACCGGCTACCCACTTCACGCTGATGCCCTCCGCACAGGAGTAGTTGTCGGCGACAAACTGGTCGTAACGGATCACAAAATAGAGGATGAAGACAAACCCCGTAGCCGAAAAGAGGAACGACATGGCAAAGGCTATCTTAATGATGATGGCATTCGGAATGACGATGTAGGCCGCTATGGGCAGGAGGAAAAGGAGGACCCCCGACAATAACCTTCCGGCGGTGACGATACCCGGGCGCGTAGCTTCCAGGAAGAAGGCGGTGACGAAGGGGGTGCAGAGGATGTCAATCAGACTCACCATTCCTTCCACCGTGGGGTGTTTCATCCAGGGCGTGAAGAGGAAGACCACATCTTTCATGAAGCCAAAAGTGATGTAGCTGGCCGCAATCGTCATCACCATCATCATGCTGTTCTGATGGCGGTGCCTGTAGATGTTGACCGTCCATAGGATGAAGAACATGGTCGTCATCCCACGGGTATAGTGGGCCAGGGCTTCAAAGGAGAGTGTTTCTAACATGGTGTTTCTGTTGGTGAGTAAATCATTTCTCCATGCAAATATAGAAAAAGAGTGGATTCTTTTGATTTAAAGACCGGAAAAGCAAGCATATTGCGAAAGTTTTGAATAGATGGGCAAAAATGGAAGTAATGAGCAAGCTTCTCCGATGGGAAAGGTATTATTTCATCGAGATAAGTTTGCCGTATCAGCTATTTTCACTATATTTGTACGTGGTAACCATTCCTTTTTTATTTATGAAACGTATCTTATACCTTTTTGCCTTGTTGATGACCCCACTGTGGTTCGCTGCCTGTAGCGACGACGACCCGCAAGGTCTCCAGCAGGACGAAACATCCCTCTCGTGGTGGTCTATCCCATCGACGGACTGGGCGACCGCTCGTATGTCGATAACATCTACCGCGGGGTGGAGAAGGCCGCCCTGCAGTACGGACTCAAGGTGCAGCACCTGATGCCCTACACCTACGAGGAGGGAACGGCCTACATCGAGAACTTCATGAAGTCGGAGGCAGAGGAACCCAACCGCCGCCTCTACATTATCACCGAACCTACCTTCGAGGAGTTCGTCACGCGGCTCGCCCCTCAGTTTGCGGAAAGCGACAAGCGGCAGCTGCTCTTCCTGGAGACGCGCAAGGAGATTCCCCATGCCCATACGCTCTACCTCCCCTTCTACGGTGTCAACTTTGCCGCAGGAAGGCTGGCACAGCAGCTGGCGGACGTGGACCGGGTGGCCATCTTCCAGGCCAACGAGCAGCTGGCCATCCTGAAGGAGGCTACGCAGGGATTCACAGAGGGCTTTGAGGCAGGCGAGGGGCAGTCGCTCAATACCTATATCATGGATGAGGGCTTCCTGGGCTTTGCCATGGCCGACAAACTTTACCAGGAGTCCTACCGCATCAACGAACTCTTCGACTTGGTGCTCCCCCTCTGTGGTGGCAGTGCCCAGGGACTCTTCCGCTACAACCGTGAATATCCCACCAACTCGTTTTACACCGTGGGCATTGACGAGGACATGTCGGTCTATTCTGACCGCGTACCCTTCTCTTGCGTGAAGCACATGGACCGTATCGTGCAGCTTTGTGTGGAGCAATGGATGGAGGGCGAACTTCCTCCCCACCAGTCGCTTGGGCTGAAGGAAGGTTACACCGAACTGGTGCTTGCCCCCCGGTATGAGCAGCAGTTTGCCGCACAGCTCCCGCAAGTGGTGGCTGAGGCCATCGAGCGCGAAGCTGCCTTTGAGAGCCAGCAGTAGTACCCTGAGCCTGTATATGAGATGAAATGAAGCATACCCTTATGATTTTTAGCATGACAATACGATGAAGACAATATTTCCCCTTCTCCGCAGCTGCATGGCACTGATGGCCTGCAGTTTGCTCTGGACTGTAACGTCCTGTAGCGATGATGACCCCTCTGGGAGTAATGGCAACTCGCAGACAGAGTGGAGCGTGCAAAAGGTGGCCGTGGTGCTCCCCTTGAGCAGCAGCTCCCTGGATAGAACCCATTACGAACGTACCGCCGAATGGTTTCTCGACAACTTCCAGCAGGCACAGGCTGGATGCGACCAAGTCGTCACCCTCGAACTGGAGTGGCACGATGAGGACAAGGAGGATCTCTTTGCCTTGGCCTACGAGCTCGCTTTGCGCCCTGATATTGTGGCCGTGGTAGGTCCACAACGCTCCACGAGCGTGGATGTGATGGCCATCGCCTTTGCTTCGACAGAGAAGCCGATGATTGTGCCTGTGGCCTCTTCCGAGGAAATCATCCGTAAGTACTCCTGCCACGAGGCAACCAGCTTCTACGACACTCCCTTCCTCTGGTCGCTCACCGAGACCGACATCTCGCAGAGTGAGGTGATGCTCAGCATCGTGACCAGCACCGGAGGCAAGTCCATTGCCTTGCTGGCTCCCGATGATGTCTATGGCAAGACCTTTGCCGAGTGGGTGCCCTTCCTGGCCAACGGACTAGGTGTCCAGCTGAAGGGGCAATACAGCTTCACGGGCTCGTCCGACTTCCGTCCTGCGGCTCAGCAGCTGATGGCTTCAGGGGCCGACTTTGCCCTCTGCATTTGCGACGATGATGCGCTCACGGCCCAGCTGCTTCAGCTCCGTCAGCAGGCCGGTGATTCCGCACCGCGACTCCTCTTTAGTGATGGTGCCCTGAGCAGCGAAATCAAATTCGATGCCGAAGCCTATACCAGCGTGCTACACAGCACGTATGTCCATTGGGTGGTACACGATGGCAAGCTCGTGGCCTTAGATTACGCCTCGTCCGACGGCAACAACCGTACCGAAGGGACACTGGCCTTCTGGAACTGGCGGGCCCAGTCGCAGCAGGCGATTGACGACGAGGAGGCGGACATCCACTACGGCGAACTGCATGACCGATGGGCCTTGCTGGTGTCCGGTTCGGAGAGCTGGAACGACTACCGTCACCAGTCCGACGTACTTAATGTCTATCAGCTGCTCAAGCGGCAGGGATGGGACGACGACCACATCATCCTCGTGATACGCGACAACCTGGCCTACCACGCCAGCAATCCTCAACCGGGCGAGATCTACGCCTCGGCGGGCGGGGACAACCTCTACCAGAATGTACAGATAGACTATCGGGCCGACACCCTCTCCACAGCCGACATCTGCAGTATCCTCCGGGGAGAACGGAGCAGCCACCTGCCCGTAGTGGTGGAGAGTGACCTCCACTCCAACCTCTTCCTCTACTGGTCGGGGCACGGCAGTCCGGGCTACTTCAGCTGGTTGGATGCCACTGACCGCCTCACTACGGACATGCTGTCGCAGACGCTGGCACAGATGCAGGCGGAGTCCCGCTACCGCAAGCTCCTCATCTGCACCGAGCCCTGCTTTTCGTCGAGCGTGGTCAAGGCCGCTGAAGGCATTCCTGGCGTGCTCTCCATCGCCTCCGCCTCCGAGACCGAGTACTCCTTTGCCGACAACTACAGCGTAGCGTTCCGTGCCTGGCTCAGCGACCGCTTTTCCAACAATCTGGTGGACTGCATGAGTCAGACTCCCGAGATGACCTACCGTGAGCTTTACACCTACTTAGTGAACCATACCCTCGGTTCGCATGTCAAGATCTTCAATGCCCCACAGTTCGGCAACCTCTACCGCGAATCGCCAAAGGAGTTCTTCGTAGCGGGCCAATGATGCCCTTTTCCGTGTGTGTAGGTCATCGGGTACTCACCGGAGCCTGACGGCGCACATCGTGGTCGGTCATGGCGGCAACGCAGGAATCGGACCACACGTTTTCTGCGGTCTCCACCATATCAATGATGGTATATACGGGAAGGATGATGCCCATAATCGCTATGGGAGCTCCGATACCGGTCATCAGCGAGAGGGTAAGGAAGAAGCAGCCCATGGGAACTCCGGCATTGCCGATGGCAGAAAGCACTGACAAGACCAACCACAGCAGCATCGTGGGAAGGGTGAGCTCGATGCCTCCGTTCTGCATGACGAACAGCGAGGTGACGAGGATAAAGGCTGCACAGCCGTTCATATTGATGGTGGTGCAGATGGGCAGGACGAAACGTGCCACTTTCGGACTGACGCCCAGCCGTTTCTCTGCCGTCTCCATCGTGACAGGCAGGGTGGCGGCAGAGCTTTTGGTGAACAGTGCCATCAGCACGGCAGGCATCATCCTGCTCAAGGTATGCAGGGGATGAATGCCCCGGGAGAGCAGGAAAAGAGGTAGGACAATGAAGAACTGGATGCAGTTGCCGCCAAGAATGATCAGGATATACTTGCCGAGAGAATCGGCGGCCACTCCCGCTGACAACTGGGCCGCCAGCTGCTCTGCAAACGCCAGGATGCCCAATGGCAACGTCTTGATCAGCCAGTGGATGAGCTGGAAAAGCAGTTCCTGCAGGGCCTGGAGTCCCTTGATGAGCATCTCGGTTCCTTCCGTTCGACGCATCTTGGCCAATGCCATCCCCACGGCAAAGGCGATGAGGATGAGCGACAGGACATTGCCCTCCAGGAAAGGACGTACCACGTTATTGGGCACGACAGAGAGGAAATGTTCCTTGTACGACAGTTGCGAATATTCCGACAGGGCAGACAGTCCCGATGCTCCGTTGATACCTTCGGGAAGGTTTCCCGGAGCCACGAGAATATACAGCAGCAGTCCCACGGCTGCCGCCGAAACGGTGGTGAGCAAGGTGTATTTCAGTGTCGTCCGGAAGATGCGCCCTGAATCGCTCTGGGCACCGAGCGAAGCCAGGGTGGTGATTACAGCCAGTACGATAGTGGGTACGGCCAGGAGCTGGAACAGCCGCGTATATACACTGGCAATGAAGTTCATCACCTCGTCTATCCATCCGATGGCAGGGATTCCCACAGCCACTCCTATCACCAGTGCGCCCATCCAGAGCTGCATCTGGCGTCGCTGTCCGTTCACATTGTTCTTGCAGATTGTCATAACTGTCTTCTGTTTACGTTCTATTAATACATTTAGGCCTGCAAAGTTACGATGAAAATGCCAAACGGACAATACCATATTCGCAGTATTCAGAAGACGCGGTTCAGGCTGTCGGAAAATTTCCTCCAAAGAGCAGGCGTGCATCGGATTTTATACGTACTTTTGCTACGAATCCAACTTCTAAAAACGATGACAGATGTATCAGATGACAGAAACACCCCCACCCTTCCGAAAGATAGTGGTGGCTTTTGACTCTTTCAAGGGTTGCCTCTCGGCAGAAGCGGCTTGCCGTGCAGCGGCGGAGGGCATACAGGCCGTGTGTCCGAAAGCTGCCGTCGTGCAGCTGCCGTTGAGCGACGGTGGCGAGGGACTCGTCGCGTGCGTCAGGCAGATGCTGCCTACCGTAGACAGATACCTGACCGTTCACGGGCCGCTCATGGAACCGGTCCGTTGCTCGTATGCCCTGTCGGCAGACGGGAAGACGGCCTATATGGAGATGGCAGCTGCCAGCGGACTGACCCTCGTGCCGGAAGACAAACGTAACCCACTGAAGACAACGACCTACGGGGTGGGAGAAATGATGGCAGATGCCATCGGCCTCGGATGCGAACGGATCGTGATGGGAATTGGCGGCAGTGCCACCTGCGATGCGGGGGAAGGAATGCTGAAGGCACTCCGCGACCGTGACTGTCTGGACACCACGTGCCGGTGCACGGTGGCTTGTGACGTGACCAATCCTCTGTACGGGGAAAAAGGAGCCGCCTACGTATTTGCTCCGCAAAAGGGAGCAACGCCCGAACAGGTAGCCGAGCTGGACCGCCGGTTAAGGGACTTCGCCCATCGGACAGAGCAGGCGGGCATCGCTATGCCCGACACGGCGAACCATCCGGGAGCCGGTGCGGCAGGCGGACTGGGATATGCGCTGCTCGCCTACCTCCATGCCGAACTGCGGTCGGGGATAGACATCGTGCTGGACCTTGCCCGATTTGACACGACGATTCGGGATGCAGATCTGGTCATCACCGGAGAAGGGAAATCTGATGCACAGACCTTGATGGGCAAAGTGCCCTGCGGGGTGCAGAAACGCTGCAGACAGGCGGGGATACCGGTATGGCTGCTGTCGGGAGCCATCGACGATGACGGCGGCCTGCTCTCGGACCACTTCGACCGTGTGCACAGTATCAACGAAAACGACACGCGGCCGCTCGCACGACTGCTGCTGCCGGAAGTGGCCGAAGAGAACATCCGCAAGACGGTGAGAAGGCTCATGGGAGCAGAACTGACGACCATGGCACAAGCAACGAAGGCAATATCCTCAGGCACTTGATTCCCATAGGCTTAAGCAACGGAACTTCCGTAAAGATATTCCCATGAAGGATGTCAAAGACAGAGACGGACAATTTCAGGACATCTTTTTAAACATGACTAAAAAAAGAGCGGAAAACTTGAGCGTTTTCGGGGTCTTTTGTACCTTTGCAGAGGATAGCAATGATGCTGCCGATTAGTAAAGTAGAACGTGTATGATTGATTTCAAAATGAAAAAGCCGTGTATGGCCCTGCTCGTAGCGATTGTGGTTTTCATGGCTTCCTGTTCTTCGTCGGATAATGGGGAGGAAAAAGCATACAATGACACGACTCTCCAGCTGATACAACTGGTGGAAAACAACCCACGCGTAAAGGACCTGCTCATCAAAGCCATTGAGAAAGGAAAGTCCATCAATCCCGACCTGTCCACCAACCCCGTACAGTCACTGGAACAATACTACGACTTTGTAGACCGCTCGCAGAAGGCCATGCCGTGGGATGTGATTTTCTGTCCCGGACAATCGTCCGTGTTCGGCAGAATGTATCAGGCTTTGTGCTACTGATACTTCCTCAACTGCATGCCGCTGGAGGAACTGGAAGGCGAGAATTTCTTCACCAGTTCCGTACAGTATGTCGAACCCTACCGCAGTTGGCTGATAGACTACTGCAAGTCGTGGGGCAGTTTCCTCTCCTCGCCCGAATCGTGGAACAAGGAGTACGAGGAGCTGATGATGCAACAGGAGAAACTGGGCATGACCAAGAGATGGTATGAAGACCCGTCCAACTGGAAATCGTTCAATGATTTCTTTGCCCGGCATCTGAAGTCTCCCGACCAGCGGCCCATCGCATCTCCCGAAGACAACAGCATCGTCACCTCTCCTGCCGACTGTGTGCCACAGGGTGCATGGGACATCGACGAGGAGTCATATATCATCACCGACGAGAAGCTGGCCGTCAAGTCAAGGGTGTTCAATTCGATACGGAACCTCATCAGTCCACAGTCGCCCTATTGTGACGCTTTCGCCGGCGGCGTATTCTATCATGCCTTCCTCAATGCCAACGACTACCACCGCTACCACTTCCCGGTGAGCGGAGTCATCAAGGAGCTGAGAGTGATTCCTGGCGACGATGCCCTCGGCGGAACGGTCACCTGGGAACCCGGACTGCAGCAGTATGTGGTCGATTGCAACGTCCCCGGATGGCAGAGCATCGAGACACGCGGACTGGCCATCGTGGAAAACGAGCAATACGGTCTGGTAGCTGCCATGCCTATCGGAATGTCGCAAGTGTCGTCAGTGAATTTCGAGCCGAACCTGAAGGTGGGCGACAGGGTGGAAAAGGGGGACATGCTCGGCTATTTCCTCTTCGGCGGCTCCGACTTTGTAATTGTTTTCCAGAAGAAAGCCGCCTTCGAGCTACAGTCGCCCAAAGCCGCCGACGGCAACTATCAGCACATCCTCATGGGGGAAAAGCTGGGAACGATGACCGCAAAAGCCAACGAACAATTACAATAAGGAACTTGCGTGAGCTATCCGGTGTGAAGGATGTATCTTCCTCTGGCTGACAGTATATATCCAGAGAGTTTGTTACCTGTCGTGACAACCGCCTTTGTCACAGTCGTTCCATGAGCATTGTCACAGTCGTTCCACCAGCATGGAACAGTCGTGACAACCTTCATGGAACGAGTGTGACACAAGCCGTGAAGACAGTGCCCCATGTAGTTTAACGCTTTTGGTTGACTACTTCTTGCCTTATTTATAAAGTTGGTTGCCCCGGTTAAACATTACTTTTATATTTAGTTGATACGTTTGCGGCTTAGTCACGATTGTGGTTGACACTGCCACTACGTTAGCAAATAATAGTACAGAACAAGAGAGGGATAAGGCGGAGGCCTCACCTCCTGCTCTAGTTCTGGTCTCGTATAAAGCAAGACATTCAGTTACAAGAAAAACAGTTGAGAGCTTTCGGGCCAGTGGAAGCAATGGTTTTCATGAAAAAGCAGCGTTGTCTTCATGAAAAGGCAACGTTATTACATGTGTCAGAAAAAAAACAATCAAAATGAATTCTACATTTTCAAAGATATGGGTTATATAGTATATAAAATAGGTACTAATAAGACAGGACACTGTGAGAAAAAAATAGTAATAAAAGAAGATTCTTATGGAAAAGGCATATCAACTTTTGAAATCTGTGTATGGCTATGATTCATTCCGTCCACTACAGAAAGAAATTATTGACCATATCATATCTGGTCGGGATGCGTTGGTTTTGATGCCTACAGGTGGTGGAAAATCAATTTGTTATCAGATACCGGCACTTTTGCTTGAAGGTGTGGCTCTCGTTGTGTCGCCCCTCATCTCTTTAATGAAAGATCAGGTAGATGCCCTGCAGGCCAATGGTGTTGTTGCAGAAGCTCTCAATAGCAGCAACGAGGATTCTGTCAATAGAGTCATCCGTGAACGCTGTCAGAAAGGAGAGCTTAAGATCCTTTACATTTCTCCCGAACGTCTGCTGACAGAAATTCCTTGGTTACAACAGTGCGTAAAGGTATCCATGATTGCTATAGATGAGGCGCACTGTGTCTCACATTGGGGGCATGATTTCCGACCGGAATATACTCAGTTGGGAGTGCTGAATGAGCGTTTCCCTGGAGTCCCACGGCTTGCCTTGACAGCAACAGCCGACAAGATTACAAAAGCTGATATCGTAAAGCAGCTTTGTTTGCGTGAACCTCAAATCTTCATCGGTAGTTTTGACCGCCCTAATCTAAGTTTGGATGTACGCAAGGCGTATCAGAAGCGTGAACGTATACGAACTATTCTGGATGTTATCGGTCGTCATCCTCAAGAGAGTGGCATCATATATTGCCTGTCGAGAAAAGGCACGGAGGAGTTGGCTGCCGACCTGAAATCGAATGGCATTATTGCAGGTATTTATCATGCTGGTCTTCCGTCAGAGGAGAGGACCCGTGTGCAGGATGATTTTATCAATGATCGTGTACATGTGATATGTGCCACGATTGCCTTCGGAATGGGGATAGACAAGAGTAACATACGCTTTGTGATACACAATAATCTGCCCAAGAGTATAGAGAGTTTCTATCAGGAGATAGGGCGCGGCGGAAGGGACGGGTTACCTACAGAGACCCTCTTGTTTTACAACTTGCAGGATTTGATTACGCTTCGTGGTTTTGCAGAAGAAAGCGGACAGCGTGAAATCAACTTGGAGAAGCTGAAACGAATGCAGGAATATGCTGAGGCTCAGGTATGCAGAAGACGGATTCTGTTGAACTATTTCGGTGAAACCAGCGAATGTCGTTGCGGTAATTGTGATGTATGCAAGAATCCTCCACAGCATTTTGACGGTTCTGTGCTTGTCCAAAAGGCATTGTCTGTCATGAAACGATGCCATGAAGAGGTTGGTTTTTCGGTGGTGACGGACGTGTTGAAGGGCAGTTTTTCCCCTACGGTTGTTGCAAAGGGTTACGACAAATTAAGGACATTTGGTGCAGGACGTGATGTGCCTGCTAAAGATTGGTATTCCTATCTGTTACAAATGCTGCAAATGGGCTATATAGAGATTGCGTATAATGAGGACAAACACCTTAAAGTCACGCCATTGGGTGAGGATATCCTCTATGGACGAAAGCAGGCGCAACTCTCTGTCATAGTACGCGAAGACTTGCGTGTAAAGAAACGTAATCGTCAAGCCACCATTCCTGGACTGTCTGTGAATAGTGTTTCCGATGAGGACCTGCTGTTTGAAAAATTGCGGGCGTTACGAAAGACGATTGCCAATGAAATAGGAAAGCCGGCATATATCGTTCTTTCTGACAAATCGTTGCATGCTCTTACTGCTGAAAAACCCACTAACCTGTTCCTGTTCGGAAATACATACGGTATAGGTGAACATAAGAAGGTACAATTTGGTGAGCGGTTTGTAGATTTGATTTGCCATCATCTTGGAGTTTCTCGATCGCCTGAGCCGATAGCATCGCCAGTTCAAAGCCAAACAGCAGAGGAAGACGCTAAAGCTACGTCTCCCGCCGATCTTTCCTATATGGATAAGCAAAAGCAACAATATGACAATGCCTATGCCCTTTGGACAGAAGAAGAGGATAAAGCATTGTTATCCCTTCACAAACAAGGGAAAACCGTCTCTGAATTAGTTGCTATATTCCAAAGAAATGCTGGAGCAATTCGATCAAGAATCAAGAAGTTAGCCTGAATAATGCCTATTGTTTTGCATTCTCCGGCGAGCCCGAAACCCGTAGGCAATGGAGACATCCACATCGGCCAGCGTATATTTGTCAAACATCTCTTCGATGCTGCCGATCTTGAACTCGTCTCCGCACGCATAGAAATCGCCCACAAGAATGCCCTTCACCCGCGACAGTACCCCATGGATTTGTATGAATACAAGCGGAAAAGATGTATCTTTGCGCACTAAAAAGAGACAGATGATGAAATATACTACTTTATTGTTCGACCTCGACGGGACACTCGTCGATAGTGGCGAGGGCATTATGCGCTGCGCCCAATATGCACTGGCACACATGGGCATCCAGGTAGAGGACTACCGCACCTTGCGGGCTTTTGTAGGACCGCCGTTGGAAGACTCGTTCAAGGATTTCTACGGGATGACCGGTCCGGAAGCGCAGGAAGCGGTACTCGCCTACCGAGAGCGGTACTTCCCGATAGGGATTTACGAGCAGACGCTGTATCCGGGCGTGCTGGAGATGCTGGACCGGCTGAAAGAAGCAGGCTACTCGATGGCCATCGCCACCAGCAAGATGAATTCACAGGCCGACCGGGTGGTGAAGGAACTGTTTCCCGAACTGTCGGTACGCCTGGATGCCGTGTTCGGAAGGGACGATGCCGGACTCCTGCACACGAAAGCGGATGTCATCCTAGACGGTCTACGACAACTGGGACAACCCGACAGATGTTCCCTCCTGATGATCGGCGACCGGAAGTTCGACATCATTGGTGCCCGCCAATGCGGCATCGACTCGTTAGGGGTGCTCTATGGCTACGGCCACCGGGAGGAGCTGGCGGCAGCAGGAGCGACCTATATCTGCAAGGATTTCGACGATATGCTGCAGCTGCTTGCTCCGATGGACGCCGTCGGACAGGGAATCAGGAACGCTTGATTTCCACGTGACTTCTTCCCTCTCCTTTCTTGACGACCCGTATCTGTAGCGGGATGCGCTCGTCCAGTTCCTCGCGGTGGGAGATGATGCCGACACGGCGGTTGCTCTGTCCGGCAATCTCTTGCAGCTTCTCTAAAGTGGACATGACGGAATCCAGGCTCTTTTCGTCCAATGTGCCGAACCCTTCGTCGATGAACAGGATGTTGACATTCATGTCCGGACGGTTCAGCGAGGAGAGGGCGAGCGACAGGGCTAAGGAAATCATGAACCGTTCGCCCCCCGACAGGATGGTGGCACTGCGCACCTGGTTCTTGTTGTAGCGGTCGTGGACGAGGATGGACAGCTGGTCGTTCTCCTCGCTGCACGTCAGGCAATAGCGGTCGGTAATCCGCTCCAAGTAGAGATTGGCATTGTTGAGCAAGGGGCGGAGGACATACGTCTGTACGAGGGTACGGAAGCGGGTGCCTCCGAAGTAGCGGTGGATGAGGTCCCACTTGCGGAGGACGGTTTCCGCCTTTTCCAGTTCCAGCCGGGCGGCTTCCAGCTTGCCGATGTTCCGTTGGTTTTCTTCCAGCCGTTGCCGGACGGTCGCCTGCTGTCCGATGAGGAGGTTGAGGCGGTCGGTCAGCAGGGTGCGTTGCTCCATCAGTGCCTGCCGGTCGGGAGCGTCTTCCGTGCGGGTGATGCCCAGTGCCTGTTGTGCCGTCCCGATGGTTTCGAGGGCTTTTGCAGCGGCGGCCTTGATTTTCTCTGAACGGGCATTCACCTGCTTGACATACAGCTTCGAAGCTTCCAGTTCGGCGGCTTTCGCTTCGACAGACAGGAGGTAGGCTTCGGATTGTCCGGAAGCGGCGTAGTAGCGGTGGAGCAGCTCGTCGCAAGCGTAGAGGGTGGCTTGATAGGACGCTATGTTACCGGCCAGGGTACCGACTTGGCTGACCAGTTCGATCCACTGCTCCGGAGTCCCGCTGCCGGTGACGGGGTGGTCTGTCCTTTCCGTTGCCCAGTCCGGATGCCGCTGCAGGATGCTGTTGCGCGAACTGTGGATGGCCGCCAGTTCCTGTTGCCGCCGGTTGTAGGCAAGGCAGTCCCGGTCGAAGGCTTCTTTGCGGGTGCGGTAGGTCGTGGCTTTCTCCCGAAGGTCGCGGCAGGTAGCCTTTGTCGTTTGCGGCCAGTGGGGGTAGAACGGTTGCAGCAGCGGGGAAAGTGTCTCTGTCAGCCGTAGCTGTTCTCGGCCGGTCTTTGCGGCTTCCTCCTGGTACTCCCGGAGCAGACGATCGTTGCTTTGCTGTTCGTTCAGGGCACTGCTGCAGGCTTTTTCCGCTTCGGACTTTGCTCGGTCGAGCGGTCGCTTTTCACTGACCAACCGGTTGATGACAGTCTGCAGTTGCTCGGCACGGGCAAGTTGCCGGTTGAGGCAGGCGATGCGCTCTTCAGTGGCGGCCAGGGCAGTGGTCAGCTGCTCTGTCAGGGGACGGAGGGGGTCCAGCCCTTGAGAACGGGCATGGAGGGCGACGGTCTGCTGTTCGCGGACGATGGTCTGCTGTGCGTCGGTGAGTTGCGTCCTTTTCCCTGACAGTGCCCCTGCCTGCTGATGGTAACGGCTGTGTGCTTGCTGGAAGGCTGCTTCTGCCGCTTTCAGCCGGGTTTCCGCCTGCTGCCTGTTGGTCTCTAATGGTGTCAGCAGGTGCTGGAAGTCGGTGTGCAGGTGAAGGGCATCTATCCGCTGTCCGCAGAGAGGGCAGGTGTCGGCTCCTTCGGTCACGAGCCGGTGGCGCAGGCTGACCAGCACTTCGTCCATGCTGGCACTCATGGTGGCATACAGCCCGCGTGCCTTGTCGGCGTTTTCCTGGGCTTGCCGACGGGCGGCAGTAGCGGTGTCGAGGGTCACTCGTTCGGCGGCGACGGTCTGCGCCAGTTCTTCTGCCTCCTTGTGCAGCAGGGCGGCTTCTTCCTGTCTTTTTTCCAGTGCCGCAGTCTGTTCCTGGAGGCGGCACAGCTCCGTCTTGCGGTGGTTGAACATTGCTGCAGACTGCGTCAGTTCCTCCGGATGCAGGGATTTCCGTTCTTCCATCCGGCGATCTATCTCCGCTTGCTGGGCCTCCACGGCTTGGGTGGCCCGAAGCAGCAGCTGCCGTGCCGTTTCTATCTGTTCGGCGAGTGCCGTCTTCCGGGTATGTGCCGCCTGCTGTTTGCGGAGCTGGTCTGCCGAAGCGGAAACGCAGTCTTCGTACCGCTCTAACTGGTGGCAGATGGCTTCGGATTGGGTGAAGAGAGCGACTTGTCCAGCCTGGCTTTGCAGCCACTCGTCCTGTTGGCGGAGGGCTTCCTGCTGTGCTTTCGCAGCCCTTGTTTGTGCGGACAGACAGGCGGAGAGCGTGCAGAAGGTCTCTTTCAGACGGGCTTCCTCCTGCCGGGCAGCGATGAGCCGGTCGTGAGCAGCTTTCCGGTCTGCCAACCGTTGCCGTTCGGTGACGGTGGCTTCCCAATCGGTCAGGAGTTGCTGGTGCGACCGGTATTCCGGCCCGGCCAGCAAGGCGGCGAGCTGTTCTTGTTCCCGCTCGGCTTCCTGCCAGGCCGTCGTGCCGCTCGCCAGCAGTTCGACGAGTCGGAGTGTCTCGTCATGAGCCTTGCCGGCTTTTTCCACCTGTATCCGTTCTTCCGCTAACTGCCGGGCGGATTGTTCCAGTGCCGCCACTTCTTCTGGCAGCAGCGTATGTCCTTTCTCGGTGTCGTACGCCGTCTGTGCCTTTTCTGCCGACTGCCGGGCGTTGGTGAAAAGCCGTTTGATGGCATTGCCATAGGCGGTGAAATGTTCGGTGTTGGTCAGCTGCTCCAGTATCGATTCCCGTTCTGCCTTGTCGCCCGTCAGGAAGGCGGCAAACTGTCCTTGTGCCAGCATCGCCATCCGTCCGAACTGTTCGAAGGTCAGTCCGATGGCACCGAGGATGGGCTGTCCGGTCTTTGCCTCCACCCGTACCCAGTCGTTGGTGCCTGTCTTCACTTCCCAGCGGGGAGTGGCGTGCTTCATCGGGCGTACACCCGTCGTCCTGTCGCGGTTGCCCCTCGACATGCCCAACGTGAGTCGGGCGCGGTATTCTTTCCCGTCGTTACCGGTGAAGACCACTTCACTGTAGCAGTCGTCCTTCTCCGAAATGCCCAGGCGGGTATATTGCTCGATGCTGTTGATGCTGATGCTTTCTCCTTCCTCGCTCTTGAAATCGTTGTTGATTTTGTTGGCCACTCCCACTAAGCGGGGTGTCTTCTTGTACAGGGCCATGGCGATGCCGTCGAGGATGACGGACTTCCCGGCTCCCGTGTCGCCGGAAATCAGGAAGATGGCTGAAGGTGTGCCCGTGAAGGCATCGTTCAGTCCGTTCTCGAAGTCGATGTCTGCCTGCTCTATCGAGGCAATGTTTCTCAGGTGCAGTTCCTTTATTCTCATGACGGTGCGTTAGGGTTGTTTCTTCTGTTTCTTGGCGATGGCAGCGGCTTTCTCTTCTTCCGCCATGCGCTGCAGTTCTTCGTTCACTTCCTGGAAGGCAGAGCGCAGGTCCTCCCAGTCGAGCTCGGGATACTGGTCGCGTGTGCGGGCTATGAACTCTAAAGGGTCGGTCATCTGCTGCAGTTCCGCCACCTCGAAGAGGGGCTTTTCCGTCTCCGTGTCGTTGGTGGTGCTTCTGCCTGTCCAGCAGATTTTCGGGTTGTACCTGACTTCGTCGGCATAGGGGGCCAGCAGGTCGTAGATTTTCTGGTGGAAGTTGGAGGAGAGGGCGGTACGGTAGTCCATGCGCAGGCAGAAGTAGCCTTTCCCTTCTGTGTCGGCGAAGCGTTTGACGGCTTTGAGTGCCGCCTCTTCCTGGGTGAAGGAGGTGCCGTCGAGGGGAAGCGTGTAGAAATGGCGCAGTTCGTCGATGCGGAGTTGCCGGATGTGCACGTCGTCTCCGTGTCCGGTGAGATCGACGACGCTGACCGTATGGGGAAAGTGTTCGTCGCTGCTCACGTGAAGGGCACTGCCTGCATAGCGGATGACGCCGGCAGGGTAGGTGACTTCCAAGCAGGAGGCATCGGCCTGCCGACCGATGGTCTGGGGCTTGTGGATATGCCCCAGTGCGGCATAGTCATAGCCGGTGCCGAGGGATTCTACCGGTTGTGTCTTGATTTTGCCAACTTCGAAGCCGTGTCCTTTGGGATCCATGCCGCTGACGGCCAGGTGTCCGGTCATCACGACCGGCTTCCCTTCCGGATTCTGATCCGCCACCCGGTCCAGGATGGACTGTATCAGGCGTTTCCTGTCGCCGGTCATGTAGGGCAGTGCCACGATGAAGCCGCTATCGAGCCGGATGATGTACTTGTCTTGCCAGCCGTCGGGACCCTCTGTCCGTTCGAGGGCAGGGGCTATGCCCACCAAGTGCGTGTTGGCGAGCCGCCACACTGCCCGTTCGGACTGCATCCGGGAGGCCGAGTCGTGGTTGCCTGCCACGATGACAATGGTCATTGCCGGGCACAACTGATGCAGCCTGACGAAGTATTCGGTGAATGCCTTCTTGACGGTGGCAGACGGCTGCTGGATGTCGAACACGTCGCCGCTCACCAACAGGGCATCCGGCTGTTCGTCGGTACACCATCTTTCTAACTGGCGGAAGTAGTGCCGGTGCTCGTCGCTCCGGTCATAATTCTGGTAAATGACCTGTCCCAGGTGCAGGTCGGCAGTATGGATGATCCTCATGGTCTTGTACTGATGTAGTCAATTTCGTTTCCCTGCTACAAATGTAGCTAAAATCTGCGAGATTCTACAGCCGTTTTTACGAAGATACCTTCATCTGCCTCCGAAGATTGCTCACGCATCAGTCCCAGAACGCTAACGACAGCTGTCCGTCGCCCAGCAGGTTGAAGGTCTTCCGGTGATAAGGGGTGGGACCGTACTCGGCAATGGCGGCACGGTGCTTGCGGGTAGGATAACCTTTGTTGTTGCGCCAGTCGTACTGGGGGTATTCTTCTGCCAGCCGGTTCATGTAGTCGTCGCGGTAGGTCTTGGCAAGGATGGATGCGGCGGCGATGGACAGGTACTTGCCGTCGCCTTTGACGATGGTGGTGTGGGGGATGTCGGGGAAGGGAGTGAAGCGGTTGCCGTCTATCAGCAAGTGCTGGGGACGGACAGCCAACTGGTCGATGGCCCGGTGCATGGCGAGGAAGGAGGCTTTCAGGATGTTGATTCGGTCGATCTCTTCGGGGGTGACGACACCGACCGCCCATGCCAATGCCTCGCGCTCGATGACCTCGCGCAAGGCATAGCGTTGGCGTTCGGTGAGCTGCTTCGAGTCGTTCAGCAGCTCGTTGCGGAAATCGGACGGCAGGACCACAGCAGCGGCATATACCGAACCGGCCAGACAGCCTCTGCCGGCTTCGTCACATCCCGCCTCTATGATATCCGGGTGTAGGTAAGGTAACAGCATGGGCTTATCCGAACATTTTGCGTACTCGCTCGATGCCGGCCACCAGCACATCGATTTCCGCTTTCGTGGTATAGAGGCCGAGGGAGGCGCGTACGGTGCCTTCGATGCCCAGACGGCGCATGAGCGGTTCGGCACAGTGATGGCCGGTACGGACGGCAATGCCCAAGCGGTCGAGCAGGGTACCCATGTCGAAGTGATGGATGTCGCCTACCAGGAACGAAATCACGCCGCCCTTGTGTTCCGCTTCGCCGAAGATGCGCATTCCGGGAATCTCCTTCATGCGCTGCATGGCATAGACGGTCAGTTCGTGTTCATAGGCAGCGATGCTGTCCATGCCGAGTGCCGACACATAGTCGAGTGCCTTTGCCAGAGCGGTAGAACCGATGTAGTCGGGAGTGCCTGCCTCAAACTTGAAGGGCAGCTCGTTGAAGGTGGTCTTCTCGAAGCTGACGCTCTGTATCATCTCGCCGCCGCCCTGGTAGGGGGGCAGCTTGTCCAACCAGCTCTCCTTGCCGTAGAGTACGCCGATTCCCGTAGGACCATAGACCTTGTGTCCGCTGAACACGTAGAAGTCGGCATCCAGTGCCTGCACGTCCACTTTCAGGTGGGGAATGCTTTGCGCTCCGTCGATGAGTACCGGTACGCCGTGGGCATGGGCGATCTCGATGATGCGTTCCACGGGATTGATGGTCCCCAGCACGTTGGACACGTGGGCTACGGACACTAATTTGGTCTTGGGCGAGAACAGCCGCTCGTATTCGTCCATCAGCAGTTCGCCCCAGTCGTTCATCGGGATGACCCGCAGACGGATGCCCTTGCGGGCTGCCTGTAGTTGCCAGGAGACGATGTTGCTGTGGTGCTCCATGACAGAGACAATCACTTCGTCGCCCTCCTTCATCTGGCTGTCGGCGAAGGTGGATGCCACCAGGTTGATGCTCTCGGTGGTGCCGCGTGTGAAGACTATCTCGGAGATGCTGCGGGCGTTTATGAAGCGGCGCACCGTCTCGCGGGAGGCTTCGTGCAGGTTCGTGGCCTGCTGCGACAGGAAATGCACGCCCCGGTGGACATTGGCATTCACGGAATAGTATTCGTCGGCGATGGACTCGACCACACAACGGGGTTTCTGGGTGGTGGCACCGTTGTCGAGATAAACCAACGGCTTGCCATAGACTTCTCGTCCCAGAATCGGGAAGTCCTCGCGTATTCGGTTGATGTCGTACATATACGGGTCTCCTTATTTACAGATGGCACATCCCTGACACTTGTTCAGCTCTCCGCGGAAACGCTTCTCGACCAGCAGGTGCAGGCGGTCCTTCAAGGCTTCCATCCGGATCTGGTCGATGACTTCGTTGACAAAGGCGAACATCAGCAGCAGGCGGGCTTCCTTCAGGCTGATGCCACGCTGCTGCATGTAGAACAGGGCATTCTCGTCCAGCTGTCCTACCGTTGCCCCGTGCGAGCATTTCACATCGTCGGCATAGATTTCCAGCTGCGGCTGGGTGTACATACGGGCTTCGCGGGTGGCGCAGATATTGCGGTTGGTCTGCTGGGAGTTGGTGTGCTGCGCACCTTCGCGCACCAGCACTTTCCCGGCAAAGGCGCCTGTCGCCTGGTCGTCCAGCACATACTTGAACAGCTCGTTGCTGGTGCAGTCGGGCACCAGGTGGTCGATAAACGTGTGGTTATCTACTTGCTCGTTCTTGTCGGCAATCGCCATGCCGCAGAGGTTGATTTCCGCTCCGCGTCCTGCCAGGGTCACTTCGGTGGTATTGCGGGTGGTGCCGTTGTGGAGGGTCATGCCGTTCAGCAGGACATTGCTGCCTGCCTCCTGGCGCACATAGAGGTTATTGAAACGCACGGTGCTCTCATGCGTCTCTTCCAGTTCGTAGAGGTCGAGTACGGCGTTCTCGCCGACAAAGACTTCCGTCACCTGCGTGGAAAGGAAGTTCACGTGGTCCATAGCGTGATCGCACACCAGCAGTTTGGCCTGTGCGCCTTCCTCCAGGACAATCAGTACCCGGCGGTTGACCATGAAGTCCACATCTGCCCGCAGGATGTTGACCAGTTGGATAGGCTTTTCCATCACTACGTGGCGGGGAACGTACATCAGCACACCGTCCTGGGCAAACATCGTGTTGAAGGCGGTGACGGCATCCTTCGACGTGTCCGCCAGTTTGCCGTAAAACCGTTTCACCAAGTCGGGGTGTTGCTGCGCCATATCGCGCAGACTGCCGAAGATCACTCCCTCGGGCAAGGCAGCCGAAGGCTGTACGTGCTTGTAGAAGGCATCGTTGACCACGAAGTAGAGCGAAGTGCTCATGTTGGGCACATCGCACTTGAATACCTCGTAGGGGTTGACCGGAATCTCCAGCCGGTTGAGGTTGAGGCCATAGTCGGGAGCGAAGCAATCGCCTACCTCTGTGTATTTGTACTTTTCCTGCTTGCGTGTGGGGAAGCCTGCCCGCTCGAAGTCGGCAAAGGCCCGTGCCCGCGGTGCATTCAGCACCTCGGAGCTGTGCCGGCAGATCATCGCCTCGCACTGCGAGAAAAGGTCGATATATTGCTGTTCTGCTTTCATCATTCTTTGCGTCGTTGAAAAAGGTTGAACATGTTCCGTGGATGGTCTTTACATTTCACCCAGTTCCTTCTTGATCCAGTCGTAGCCTTTTTCTTCCAGTTCCAGGGCCAGTTCGGGACCCGCCGTCTTGACGATGCGTCCCTTGTAGAGCACGTGTACGATGTCGGGCTTGATGTAGTCCAGCAGCCGTTGGTAGTGGGTGATGACAATGCAGCTGGTCTGGGGGGTCTTCAGCTTGTTCACGCCCTCTGCCACGATGCGCAGGGCATCGATGTCCAGACCGGAATCCGTTTCGTCAAGGATGCTCAGCTTCGGCTCCAGCATCGCCATCTGGAAGATTTCGTTGCGTTTCTTTTCGCCGCCCGAGAAGCCTTCGTTCAACCGGGTACTGGAACGACAGGAACAGACCGGCATGGCTGCGGTCGGCCGCTTCCATCGCCAGGAGGTCTTTGCCGTCGAAGGTCACCGTCCCTTTGGTCACTTCGTAGGCAGGATGTCCCACCAGTACATTGCTCAACGTACTTTTGCCCGATCCGTTCGGACCCATGATGGCATGTACCTCGCCTGCCTTGACAGACAGGTGGATGCCTTTCAGTATTTCTTTGCCATTAATGCTGGCATGTAAGTCTTTTATTTCTAACATAGTCTGTATTATTTCTTCATTTATCCTACGCTTCCTTCCAACGATACGGAGAGCAGCTTCTGCGCTTCGACGGCAAATTCCATCGGCAGTTTATTCAGCACTTCCTTGGCATAGCCGTTCACAATCAGTCCCACTGCATCCTCTGTCGAGATGCCGCGCTGGTTGCAGTAGAATATCTGGTCTTCGGAAATCTTCGATGTCGTGGCCTCGTGTTCCACGACGGCCGTCTCATTGTGAATATCCATATACGGGAAGGTGTGTGCCCCGCAATGGCTGCCCAGCAGCAGCGAGTCGCACTGGCTGTAGTTGCGGGCATTGTCTGCCCGTTCCGCCACGCGCACCAGTCCGCGATAGGAGTTCTGGCTCTTTCCGGCACTGATACCCTTGCTCACGATGGTAGAGCGGGTGTTCCGTCCCAGGTGGATCATCTTCGTACCCGTGTCTGCCTGCTGGTAGTTGTTGGTCACTGCCACCGAATAGAATTCGGCCGTGGAGTTGTCGCCGCTCAGGATGCAGCTGGGGTATTTCCACGTGATGGCCGATCCGGTTTCCACCTGTGTCCACGACAGCTTGCTATCAACTCCCTTGCAGTTGCCGCGCTTGGTGACGAAGTTATAGACACCGCCTTTTCCTTCGGCATCGCCGGGGTACCAGTTCTGTACGGTGGAGTATTTCACTTCTGCACGGTTCATCACCACGATTTCCACGATGGCGGCATGAAGCTGGTTCTCGTCGCGCATCGGGGCGGTACAGCCTTCGAGATAGGACACATAACTATCATCATCAGCCACGATCAGTGTACGTTCGAATTGTCCTGTATTGGCTGCATTGATGCGGAAGTAGGTAGAAAGTTCCATCGGGCAACGCACTCCCTTCGGGATATAGACGAACGATCCGTCGCTGAACACCGCCGAATTGAGGGCAGCAAAGAAATTGTCACGATAGCCCACCACCGAACCCAAATACTTCTTCACCAAGTCGGGATGTTCGCGCACTGCCTCACTGATGGAACAGAAAATAATGCCTTTTTCCATCAAGGTTTCCTTGAAAGTCGTCTTTACGGACACCGAGTCCATGACGGCATCGACCGCCATTCCGCTCAATGCCAGCCGTTCTTCCAACGGAATGCCCAGTTTGTCGAATGTCTTGATCAGTTCAGGATCCACTTCGTCCAGACTTTTCGGCCCGTCTTTCTTCCGGGTAGGGTCGGCATAATAGGAAATGGCCTGGTAGTCTATTTCTGGGATGGTGAGGTGTGCCCAGGTAGGCATCTCCTGTGTCTGCCAGTAGCGAAACGCCTTCAGGCGAAAGTCCAACAGCCAGTCCGGCTCTCCCTTCTTCTCCGAAATGATCCGCACCACATCCTCGTTCAGTCCTTTGTCAATGATATCGGTATGCACATCGGTCGTGAAGCCGTACTTGTATTTCTCCTGTGTCAGCTCCTTCACATATTTATTGGGTTCCATTTGCATATCTGTTTCTTTCTATATCTCAGTTTCTAATAGTTGTTCTGTCACCGTCTTCACAGCGGGCATAAATACCCCCGAGAACTTTTCCAGCGGATAGTAGAACGCTGAAGATTCCTTGACGGTTCCGGCAATTAACTCATTTTTCGAATCCATAAATTCCACTAACTGTATGAACAGGCTGGCCACCAAAAGATACTTGATGGCGCCCAGGCCGGCTCCGAGCCAGCGGTTGACAAAACCCAGTTTGATGAATTCCAGTGTCTTGGTCAACATATAGGCCACTATAGACAAGCCGATGGGCACTACCATCCAGATCAGGAAAAAGGCCAGCACCTGGCCAAAACCGACAGAAGTCCCCATCTTGACCGCCAGGTATTCACCAGCCGCACCAAACAGAGCACGGGCAATGAACAACCCTGCCACCAGTCCCACCAGACTGGCTACTTGGCGGACCAGTCCTTTCATAAATCCTTGAATGGCTCCTAACAGGAATACACCTGCTATAATCATATCTATCGTTTCCATCTTTGTAAATGAAGAATGATGAATGAAGAATGAGAGGAATGAAGAATGAAGAACGAAGAATGAGGTTGTAACATTGCCACAACCAGAAATTCTTCATTCTTCATTCATCATTCTTCATTTATAAAGTTGCTTTCACTTCCACTTCTTCGTAGGTCTCTATGACATCGTTTACCTTCAAGTCGTTGCAGTTGGTCAGGCTGATACCACATTCGAAGTTGGTACCTACTTCCTTCACATCGTCCTTGAAACGCTTCAGCGCATTGATGGAGCCGGTGAACACCACAATACCGTCGCGGATGACACGGGCCTTGTCGGTACGTTTCACTTTACCCGTCTTCACCATGGCACCGGCCACAAGGCCGACCTTACTGATATTGAAGACTTCACGCACTTCGATGGTAGCTGTCACCTGCTCCTTCAACGTGGGAGCCAACATACCTTCCATAGCCGCCTTCACTTCTTCGATGGCATCGTAGATGATGGAATACTTGCGGATATCCACACCCTCCTGTTCGGCCTGCTTGGCAGCCTGCGAGGAAGGACGAACCTGGAAGCCCACGATGATGGCATTCGACGCGGCAGCCAGCGAGACATCGGATTCGGAAATCTGTCCAACTCCCTTGTGGATGACATTCACCTGAATCTTGTCGGTCGACAGTTTGATGAGCGAATCGCTCAATGCTTCTACAGAACCGTCCACGTCACCCTTCACAATCACATTCAATTCGTGGAAGTCACCTAAAGCCAGACGACGGCCCACTTCATCGAGGGTCAGCATCTTCTGCGTACGCAAGCCCTGTTCGCGGGCCAACTGCTCACGTTTGTTGGCAATTTCACGTGCCTCCTGATCAGAATCAAACACATGGAAGGTATCACCCGCCGCCGGAGCACCGTTCAAGCCCAAAATCAACACCGGTTCGGAAGGACCGGCCTCTTTCAGCCGCTGGTTACGTTCATTGAACATGGCCTTGACCTTACCGTATGATGTACCAGCCAACACGATATCACCGACATGGAGCGTACCATTGGAAACCAGTACCGTAGCCACATAACCACGTCCCTTGTCGAGAGAGGATTCGATAATGGAGCCCGTTGCCTTGCGGTCAGGGTTAGCCTTCAGTTCCAGCATTTCGGCTTCCAGCAACACTTTTTCCAACAATTCCTTCACGCCAATACCTTTCTTGGCCGAAATATCTTGCGACTGGTACTTGCCGCCCCATTCTTCCACGAGGAAGTTCATGGCTGCCAGTTCCTCCTTAATCTTGTCGGGATTGGCATTCGGCTTATCTATTTTATTGATGGCAAACACAATGGGGACACCGGCAGCCATGGCATGGTTGATGGCCTCCTTCGTTTGCGGCATCACATTGTCATCGGCTGCAACGATAATGATTACCACGTCGGTCACCTTCGCACCTCGTGCACGCATGGCAGTGAACGCTTCGTGGCCCGGCGTGTCCAAGAAAGTGATGCGACGACCGTCCTCCAGTTTCACATTATAGGCACCGATGTGCTGCGTAATGCCACCCGCTTCGCCGGCAATCACATTCGCCTTACGGATATAGTCGAGCAAAGAAGTCTTACCATGGTCAACGTGACCCATCACCGTCACAATCGGTGCACGCGGCTGAAGATCTTCTTCATCGTCTTCTTCCTCTTCGATGGCCTGTGCCACTTCGGCACTGACATATTCTGTCTTGTAACCGAATTCTTCGGCTACCAGGTTAATGGTTTCAGCGTCAAGACGCTGGTTAATGGACACCATAATGCCCACACTCATACAGGTAGAGATGACCTGTGTCACGGAAATGTCCATCATGTTGGCCAATTCGTTGGCCGTCACGAATTCCGTCAGCTTCAATACCTTGCTCTCTTCCAGTTCCAGTTCTTCCTGTTCCAGCTGGCGGTTCTGGATGTTCTCACGTTTCTCCTTGCGGTACTTGGCCGCCTTGTTCTTCCCCTTATTCGTCAGACGCGCCAAGGTTTCCTTCACCTGCTTGGCTACATCTTCATCACTGACTTCCTGCTTGGGAACCGGCTTCTTGCTGAAACGGTCCTTGTTGTGCTTGCCTCCTTGTCCGGCAGGTACGTTCCCAGCCTTCGACGACTTGTCTCCACGTTGTGTTCCACTGACAGGCATAGCCGCTGCAGCCACATCCACCTTTTCCTTATTGATGCGGTTACGCTTTTTCTTTTTCGCTTCTTCCACTCCGGCCGTCTTGTCCTGCTTGTCATCCGTCTTACGGATTTCCTTGATAATGGCATCCTTCATCTGCTTGCGCTGTTCCTGGCGCAACTTGTCCTTTTCCTCCCGTTCCTTTTTCTTTTCTTCCCTCGACTTCTTCTTGGGGCGGGTAGACTGGTTCAGGGCAGCGAGATCTATTTGCCCCACGACATTGATTTTCGACTTGAATTCGGTCGGACGAATCTTAAACACTTCTTCTTCTTTCCGTTGCACACTCTCAGTGGCTTGCGATTCTTTCTTTTCTTCTTCCATCCGTATAGATTTGGTATCTGTTTCCCGGTTGACCGGCTGTTTCAGTTGTTGTTCTTCTATTTCTTCTTGTGGTTGCTGGCGGGCGGGCTGATGTTCCTCCGGTTGTTCAGTTTTCTGCATTTCCTCTGTCTGAACCTCAGGTACAGTAGCCGTTGCCTCTTGAACCTGTTCTGACACAGGCTGTACTTCCGTCACAACCGCAACCGGCTTCGGATCCTCCTCGGCAACAATGGCCGGAGTTGCCTCAACCACTATGTCCGCAACCTCTTTTCTACTCTTTACAGGTTCTTCAGCAGGTTCCACCACAGCCGGCTTTCCCTTCTTTTTCCGTAAGCTATCCAGGTCAATTTTTCCCATAGGCTTGAATTTCGGGCGAATATCTTCAGGTACCTTCGTCTCTATTTCCACAGTCCGCTGGGCACCTGCAGCCGCAGATGCCTTTGCCCTATCTTTCCCCTGTCGTCCTTGCGAAATCTTTTCCGACTCTATCTTCAAATCCTTGTCCTTGCTGAATGCTTTCACCAGCAAGGCATACTGTTCATCTGTTATCTTGGCATTCGGATTCGCCTCCACGGAATACCCCTTCTTCTGCAAGAAGTCAACCACGGTGGAGATTCCTACATTCAAATCTCTTGTTACTTTATTCAATCGTATGGTCATAAGCAATAATAGTTTTTTAATAGAGTTGGAAAAAATAGTTTCAAGGCCCTTCGATAGGGGGTTCCGGGCACTCCCCCTGACAATGCTGAAGCCATTCACGGGGAGCGTCCGGCAAGGACATCCAGTCCTTATTGCTTGTCAAACTCGGCTTTGACGATTCTCAACACATCGTCCACCGTATTCTCTTCCAGATCCGCCTTTTCAATCAACATTTCGCGCGGAGCGTTCAGCACGCCTTTGGCCGTATCGATGCCGATAGCTTTGATAGCGTTGATGACCCATTCGTCAATTTCGTCCTTGAACTCATCCAGATAGATGTCCTCATCCATGGCATTTCCGTCCAGTTCGCGGTATACATCGATGGTATATTCGGTCAGCATGCTGGCCAGCTTGATGTTCATACCTCCCTTACCGATGGCCAATGACACTTCCTCCGGTTTCAGATAGACCTCAGCCCGTTTCTCGTCCTCATGCATGACAATGCTCGACACCTTGGCCGGACTGAGGGCACGCTGGATAAAGAGGGTCGTATTGGCGGTATAGTTGATGACATCAATGTTCTCATTGCGCAGTTCCCGCACGATGCCGTGAATACGCGATCCCTTCACGCCGACACATGCGCCGACAGGGTCAATACGGTCATCGTACGACTCAACGGCAATCTTGGCACGCTCGCCCGGGATACGGGCAATCTTCTTGATGGTAATCAGACCGTCGTTGATTTCAGGGACCTCCTGTTCGAACAGGCGCTGCATGAAAGTAGGCGAGATACGGCTCAGGATAATCTTGGGATTATTGTTGCGGTTGTCCACCCGCTCCACAACCGCACGTGCAGTTTCTCCCTTACGGTAGAAATCGCTGGGAATCTGTTCCGTCTTGGGCAGGAGCAGTTCGTTGCCTTCGTCATCGATCATCAGGATTTCCTTCTTCCATATCTGGTACACCTCCGCACTAACGATGGTTCCTACCTTATCGATATACTTGTTGTACAGACTGTCCTTCTCCAGTTCCAGCACCTTGGCCGCCAATGTCTGGCGCAAGTTCAGGATGGCACGCCGTCCGAACTTCAAGAAGTCCACCTGGTCGGTCACTTCTTCGCCCACCTCATAAGAGGCATCAATCTTGCGGGCTTCGCTCAACGAAATCTGCAGATTGGGATTCATCAGCTCCTCATCGGCCACCACCGAGCGGTTGCGGTAGATTTCGAAATCGCCCTTGTCGGGATTAACAATCACGTCATAGTTCTCGTCGGTGCCGAACATTTTGGCGATAACGCTGCGGAACGACTCTTCCAGCACGCTCACCAGGGTGGTACGGTCGATATTCTTCAATTCCTTGAATTCCGAAAATGTGTCAATCAGGCTGACAGCTTCTTCTTTTTTCGCCATATTATTTAAAGGTAATTAAGTATTTGGTATATTTAATCTCATCGTATGTAAAAGTCACATCCTGCTGTTCCAGATGCGGACGCTTGGCTCCTTCCGGCTTCACCTTTACGGTAATGGTCACCGTAAAGGTGTCGGCATTGGCATCTGCCAGTATGCCCACATACTTCATGCCGTCCTTGCCCAGCACCTCCACATCCTTGCCAACGTAATTCAGGTATTGCTGCAGCACCTTGAAAGGCTGCCCCACCCCTGCCGATCCGACTTCCAATTCATAGTCTTCCTCCTCACGGTTCAACTTCGACTCTATGTACCGGCTCAGTTCTACGCAGTCGTCAATCCACACCCCTTCGGCATGGTCTATTTCCACTACAATCTTGTCATCCGGGCTGACCATCACGTCCACCAGGAAGTAATCCTTTCCCTCCAGCCATTCATTGACTATCCGGGTCACAACGTTTTTATCTATCATGCGTTCAGTTTATAAGAACAAAAAAAGGAGCTTAACCGCCCCTCCACCTTTCATTCATTTCGCTGCAAAGGTAAGAATTAATCTATGTATTGCAAAATATTAGGATTAATATTTGTTTTTTTAACGGAACAAATCCATCGGCAACCATTCCCAAGACTGTTTATTGATTCTTCCGGCGCTAAAGCCCGTGAATTTGCCCCCAAGAAAAAGAACGGCAAAAGTTTGGAGGTGTGATGGGGAACGAGTACCTTTACCGACAGATTATAAAAAGACATATCCTATGAAACGTACTCATCTATTCTGTATTGCATTCGCTCCGTGGCTGGCCCTTGGAGGACTGCATGCCCAAAAGGCAATGACTGTAAATGACCTTGTGGGCTGGAAACGTATCACTTCACAGACCCTTTCGAACAATGGGAAATGGGCAGCTTGCGTGATGGCCCCCTGGAAAGGCGATGCTGAAGTACAGGTCTATACCGCCGACGGTAAGCAAACGGCCACTTATCCCCTTGCCGACAAAGTGGACTTTTCAGCCAGTTCGCGCTTTGCAGTCATCAAGGAAGCTCCGGCCACCGAGGTGGTTGAAGCTTTGAAACTCAAGAAAACCCAAAAGGAGAAGATGCCGATGGACCGCCTGCGTATCCGTGACCTCCAGCAACAAAGTGACCGCTGTATCGACTCCTTGGCCTCTTACCTTCTCTCCGAAAAGGGAGACTGGCTGGCTTATCGATGCGGAAGACAAGATTCTGTACTCCATCTTGGCTCCATCGATGGCAGCAAGACCTTCCAGCTGCCCAATGTATCAGCATACGGGTTTGCCCCGAAAGCAGAAGTGCTTTACTTTGTCACTCCCGACAGCACCGACCGTTACCGTCCGGGCCTCTACCGCTGGTCGCCGGAAACAGAACAGCCCGTCCTGATCAAAGAGGGAAAAGGACGATTCAGCCAAACTGTCTTCAGCGAGGAAGGTGCACGATTGGCCTTCTTATACACAGACAAGAAGGACAAAGAGGCCATTGAAACCACACTGTGGACAGCAGAGGGGACACAAGCTGCCGTGCAACGGCTGGAGCGAAACGGGACAGGCATGTACGATGGATGGTATATCAGTCCGAACGGCACCCTCCGTTTTTCGAAGGACGGCAACCGCCTGTTCTTTGGGACCGCCCCTCTTCCTCTACAGCAAGACACGACAGTACTGGCCGAAAATCGTCCCAACGTACAGGTATGGAGCGGGAATGAACCAGTGCAATACACAGTCCAGCAATACAACGTGAAGAAAGAACTCAAACGCACATACACGGCTCTGCTACACCTCTCGGACGGAAAGATGGTACAACTGGCCGACACCTTGTTGCCCCAGTTGTCCCTGACACAAAGCGGCAAGGGTGACTATGCTGTAGCTTCCACCACGACCCCTTATTCGCTCTCATCCATGTGGGAGGGACGTTCAAGGGCAGATTATTACCGGGTATCACTGGCCACTGGAGAACGATCGCTGCTGAGCCGCGCAGACTATGCGCACTATCGCCTGTCGCCGGAGGGGAAATTTGCCTACGGTTACAACGAAACAGACAGCTGCTGGTACAGTTTTGAGCTGGCTACCGAAAAGCGGAACCGCCTTTCCTCTCCGGACACTTTCGCCGCCTGGGACGATGAGAACGACACGCCTGACTATCCCCGCCCCTTCGGAGAAGCCGGGTGGGCGGAAGGAGACGAGCTGTTGCTGGTATACGACCGATATGACATCTGGGCCTTCCATCCCACCGCCACTAAAGCTCCCCAACGATTGACATCCGATGGACGCGAACTGCACCGCAGGTATCGCCGCGTCAATCTGGACAAAGAACAGGAATCGGTCTGTCTGAAGGAAAAACACCTGTTGCTGGGATTCGACGAGCGAACCAAGGCCACAACTGTGTTCTGCGCCCAGTTAGGCAGCGGGAAAGCGCCTGCCGAACTGGCAGGAGGACCTTTCCTGTACGGCTCCCTAACGAAGGCAAAAGAATCTGAACAGCTGCTGTTTACGCGCGAGGACTTCGGTACCTATCCAGAACTTTATACAACCGACCTTTCCTTCCGGAAGCCCGTCCAACTGACCCATGGCGGACAGCAGCAGGAAGGATTCATCTGGGGTACTGCAGAACTGATTTCATGGACCTCGTTCGACGGAGTGCCTTTGGAAGGAGTCATCTACAAGCCCTCAGACTTTGACCCGAACCGCAAATACCCGATGATTGTGAATTTCTACGAGCGCAATTCGGAAACGCTGCATAAGTACCGTATGCCGGAAGCCCACCGCTCCACTATCGACTATCACCTGTACCTGAGCAACGGTTATGTCATCTTCAATCCGGATGTCCGTTACAGCCTTGACGGATTCCCGGGCGAAGATTGCTACAACTGTGTCATGCCGGGCATTGCAGCTGTCGTTTCACAAGGATACATTGACCACCGATGCATCGGCGCACAAGGCCACAGCTGGGGAGGCTATCAAGTCGCCTATCTTGCTACCCGCACCAATCTGTTCGCTGCCATCGAATCGGGGGCACCGGTTGTCAACATGTTCAGTGCATACGGAGGCATCCGTTGGGGGTCTGGTCTGGCCCGTTCTTTCCAATACGAACATACACAAAGCCGCATCGGGGGAACTCCGTGGAATGCCACGACCCGCTATTTCGAGAACTCCCCCTTGTTCTTCATGGACAAGGTACATACCCCTATCCTGATTATGCACAACGATGCGGACGGACACGTGCCCTGGTACCAAGGCATTGAATATTTCGTAGCCATGAAACGCCTGGGACGTCCGGTATGGATGCTGAACTATACAGGTGAGCCGCACTGGCCGCTGAAGAAAGCCAACCAAATCGACTTTCAGATACGTATGTTACAGTTCTTTAACCACTACCTGAAAGGAGAGCAGGCACCGAAATGGATGTCGGAAGGCGTACCTGCCGTGAAGCAACCTTTTGAACTGGGATATTGACCGGGTGAATCTTTATAGGAACAGGACATAAAGAGGCAACGGAATAAAGTATTTTCCGCTGATTATCAGCCTACATACTTTGTACCGCTGCCTCTTTGTCTATTCTTGTCCCACTTCAGCACACTCACACGGGGCAGTCCTTCCTTTTTAGCGAAAAATCACAAGGAATCTGCCAACATGTCAAAATTAATACGTATATTTGCAAGCAATGAAATTTAACCCAATTCTCACCACCATGAAAACACTCGTTGTCTGTTTCCTTTTGCTAATTACTGAAACGCTCTTTTGTTTCGGAGCAGACAATGTCCCGTTTTTCAACCAGCATAGCTTTACCTTTCTTACTGAAGAGACCGAACTTCCCGACAACTTTGTGGACGACCTGCTGAAGGATTCAAATGGATACATCTGGATTGCTACCCACAAGGGCCTGTGCCGCTACGATGGCTATCAGGTGGTGACCTATGACACGCAATCGGCTCATATCCGACTGAAAAGCGGCTTCATCCATAAGCTTTGTGAAGATACCTGCCAACGGCTGTGGGTGGGAACAGAATCGGGACTGGACATCGTGGACTTGCAGACCTACACCTCGCTGTCCCCGGCCTCCATCCTCGGCAAGGAAGCCAGTGTCTTGTCGGCGACCTACATCACTTCCATCTACAAGGATTTCCAGAATCGGTTATGGATTTCCACTGAAAATGAATTGTGGTGTCTGTCATTCGGAGACAACGGGACCGTCCGGGAATGGCACAAACTGGAACAGAAAAGCATCTCCCCCATCCGGGCCTTCACCGACCTGAAAGACAAATTGTGCGTTGGCATCGACAATAATCTCTACCTCATTGAAACCGTTGCAGAACATCGGTTGAAGATGGAACCACTTTCCGAACGCATCCATCCCTTCAGCGAAGACTGGCGGATTCAATGCATGGCAGTGGACGGCGACTGCATTTGGGTAGGTACCAACCGCGGTTTGTTCAACTATCACCTACAGACTTTCGAGCAGACGCGCTACCGCTACTCTAACCACCGGCCCGGCATGTTGAGCCAAGCATATATCACCGACGTGAAGGTGACCGAAAGCGGTCGACTGATTGTAGCCACCCTCAACGGACTGAATGTATTCGACCGCGAAACACAGACCTTCGAATACATCCGGCAAAGCAATACACAGCCTCAACAGTCGCTCAACTGCAGTTCGATAGACTGCCTGCTCACAGACGGACAGAACATCTGGGCGGGTACACAGACGGGAGGCATCAACCTGTTGACTCCCAAAAGTCTGAAAGCCGTCCTCCTGACCTGTACGGCCAACACCTTGGCAGAAGACCATGAGGGAAACCTTTGGGCGGGTGTCATTGAAGGCGGACTGAACCTCATAGACAAGAGCACCAATGTCCCCACTACCTTCAAGTTCCAGAACAATAATCCCCATTCCATCAGCAACAACACCCTTGCCGGCCTGCTAATCGACCGCAAGAACCGTCTATGGGCCTATACATGGGGAGTGGGTATCAACTTGCTTGACTTGAACATTCCCCGAAACCAGCACTTTGAGCGGCTGGAACGGGAAGACAGCATCGGACTGGAAAGCGATTTCACCAGCAGTGCTTGCGAGGACCCTCTGAGCGGTGGCATCTGGTTTACTACCACACGGGGGCTACATTATTATAATCCTGAAAAGAAACGGTTCACACACGTAGGCTTCCCGGATGCCGACAAGGAATTCGAATCGGTAGGGACAGCCACCATCGACCAGAAGAAACGGTTATGGATGCCGACTTCGAAAGGAGTGTTCATCCTCGACCTCTATTCGTTCCACCAGACTCCCGATCAGCTGAACTATGTTTATCTGAAATACCGGCTGAGCGCCCCCAAGTCATTGCGGCAGGAACGCATCAATTGTGTATTGCAGGCCCATGATGGTACCATCTGGCTGGGTTCCGACGGGAACGGATTGTACCGGCTGGTGGCCGAGCATGGACGAGAATTTGTATTCGAGAACTATACCCTTTCCAACGGACTATCCGACAACAACGTATTGGGGATGACGGAAGACGGGGCCGGCTGCATCTGGATGACCACCGGATACGGCCTGTCCTGCCTGGAACCTTCATCAATGGTATTCACGAACTATACCAAGGAAGACGGACTGCCGGGCAACCAATTCCATCGTCAGGCCTGCTTCTATTCGGCCAGCCGTGACTTGCTGTTCTTTGGTACCCTCAATGGTGTCGTTTCGTTCGGCCCTACATTACCGGAAAACCTGCCCTCGCCGCAGAAAGCCCCGACAGCATACATCAGCCGCCTCAGCATTAACGGGCACGTTGTCTATCCACCTTCCCCTACGGATTCTGTTCGCCGACCGGTCAATCCCTCCCACGGCGTCATGTTCCACGAAAAGGAAGAGGGATTTTCCATGGAGTTCTCGACCTTGGTCTATGGAAAGCTGAACCGGGTGAGATACGCCTACCGACTGAAGGGATACGAAAACGACTGGACAGCTACCAAGCCGGGCGAACACCGGGCACAGTACACGCGCCTGCCTGCAGGCAAATATATCCTACAGGTTCATGCAACCGATGACAAAGGACACTGGAGCGAGGAAATCACTGAAGTAGATATATGCGTCCGACCTTATTTCTACAAGACAGGGATTTTCTGGGGAGTCATCTTTCTGATAGCAGGTGGTATCGGGACGGGAGGCTATGTACGGTACTGTAGGCGCAAGACAGCTGCCCCTTCCACGCTTCCAACACCCGGACAGGTACAGACGGCCACCGGTATCACACAACCGGCACCTGCTGAACCGGCAGGCATCTTGCCGGAGATTCCCAGTCCGGAAACCATCCATTCAGCCCCCAACTCGAAAGACAAGGAATTCCTAGCCATGGCTTATGAAGTGATGAAACTGCACTATACGGAGCCGGACTATGGAGTGGATGCCTTCGTCCACCATTTGGGATACAGCAAAACGCTGGTGAACACACGCCTGCAAATATTGAGCGGATCGTCTATCGGACAGTTCATGAAGAATTACCGTCTGGACAGAAGCAAAGAACTTGTAGAACAGCCGGGCAATCAAACTTCCGTGGCAGACCTGGCCTATGCAGTTGGCTTCAGCGATCCGAAGTACTTCACCAAATGCTTTAAAGAGCGGTTCGGTATGCTACCCAGTGAACTATTGAAAAAACGGAAAACCATCATCAGTCCAGCATCAGACTCAAATACGGATGAAGCCCCTCCAGCAGCCAAGCCGTCAGACGAGGAAGCGTAAAACACTTGCGGTCTGCCCCAGCAGACTTTTCTATCTCGTCTGCCCTGGACACCTTGTGACAACTTCCTCTTTCTATCCGGAACCAGCCATTGTTTTCGGGAATTGCGTCATCACCTGTCACGCCGATCCATCCGCAATAGGCTAGATGAAGACGGGCATAATGCCGTAAAGCAGCCTCTACTGCCACCACCCTTGCCATCCCCGACTCCTCTCCGCTACCGGTCGCAGGACGACAACTCACTACGCTGTCTACTTGCAGGTAATGCCCCAACTGCATCAATACATCAACAGTAACAGTCGCATCAGCCAACACCAGTTCCTTGACCCTGCATCCACCGTTTCCGTCCGGTATCCAGAATGCCACACCTACCCTACAGCCATTCTCCCACACCTGTACAACTCCACCGTCATCCAGGAGGAGGTCCTGATAGATGACTTGAAGATCATCCGCATCATGCAATACACAGCAAGGCTGCGCGGACCATCGTTCATTCAAAAAGGTACATACCGGACTGTTTTCCACCAGCTCCTCACGTGTCAATTTACTGAAAGTCAATACAGGAGAAAAGTTATCAACAGGTTTTTCATGTCTGTTGATAACTATCTTTTCCACCATCCGGTGAAAGCAGGATACATACCCTGAACGGGCATAATAGGCTTTCAGTCCCTCGTGTGCAGGAATCAACGTAGAGAAATACCTTCCCTGGTCATACATGCTTCGATGCGCCTGTGCCAGCAAGCGGCGCATCCACCCTTGACGACGATAGTCGGGATGTGTACAGGCTCCGGAAACATAAGCTATAGGAACTTGGGCACAGCGGCCCACCGTCATGGTATAAGGAATAGCCTGCAGCGCAGCTACCAATTGCCCGTCCTGTTCCAGAACATGATTGACGGACTCCGGAAACCGGTGCTCGAAATACAAGTTGACAAACTCTTCAGAATCGTCGAAACAGCATTTCCACAGCTGTCGGGTTGCATCTTTTGTATTCATTTCAATGTAACGATGTATTTCTCAAGCAGCCGAAACGGCTGATAGGACAATTTTGACTTGCGCAAGCCCTCCAGTCCGAGGTCTTCCTCACGGTTCAGATACAAAAATTGTGAAGGTACATGATTGGCAAACTCATAGTTAATCATAGCATATGCACCAGCCACTCCGGCATCTGCTTTTTCTACGCACGTATCGAACGTTTCCGCATTGATAGGAGCACCATACGTGAATGCCACAATATGTCCATCCACCCACAAGACTCCCCCCTGAATATCCAGTTCATCCATGTGTTGCAAGGCTGCAGTCATAGAGCGGCACTCATCCTGCAACATCTGTTCATCACCGTTATCTCTGGTCTTACGCCAGTCGTTCTCTAAACGCAGACACTCCTGTACCAGTGCCGGTGTCAGCGGCATGTATCTATAATCTGGATAGGCAGCCTTGAACCGGTTGACATAGTTGCGCTTGGGCTGGAAGCGCTTGCCACGCAAGGTAGCCAGGTCAGTCCGAAGGTAAATGTAGTCGAAATAGTCGCGGTCCAGCCGAAACTCAAACTGTTCAGGGAATTCCGACTCCAACTCGGCACGTGTTCCAGCACATACTCCCAACATCAGAAAAGGAGCGCCCTGTAAACGGGCATCCTCCATCATGGCTTCTACAACCGGCTTCAGTGAACCATCGCCTATAGGCATCATATAAGCCAACTGACAATCGTCGACCTGAAAGCGAAACAACAGAAAATTCCGCCATTCGGCAATCTGGGTAT
This sequence comes from Phocaeicola plebeius, assembly GCA_004558305.1. Classification (GTDB taxonomy): domain Bacteria; phylum Bacteroidota; class Bacteroidia; order Bacteroidales; family Bacteroidaceae; genus Phocaeicola; species Phocaeicola plebeius_B. The sequence goes on along the minus strand of SFDG01000022.1, from coordinate 15,023 downwards.
GGTAATAGAAACGCCAGCTGTATAAATTGGCAAACGAGAGGTCGCAATTCTGCCGCCAGCTACCCAATGTATACCGTTGGGCCCTTTCCTTGTCTGTTAACTCAATCGGACGAAAATCTATCATACAGCAATCCGTATCAATATAATCCTAACAAACGCAATATGGTGGGAGACAGCAAGGCAGTCAGAATTCCGTTCAGGGTCAGTCCCAAACTGGCATAGGCCCCGTACTTCCCACTCACCTCCATAGCCTTCGACGTGCCTACAGCATGCGACGCAGTCCCCATGGACAATCCTTGGGCAATCGGACTGCCGACTCTTCCCACCTGAAGCACCTTGAATCCACAGATAGCCCCGAACAGTCCCACGACGATAACGACAGCTGCCGTCAGGGAAGGAATACCCCCTACAGCATTGGACACCTCCATGGCAATGGGAGTAGTGACAGATTTTGGTGCCAACGACATCACCACTTCCGGCGTGGCCCCCAGCAGTTGCGCTATGATTGTGACCGAAACCAGTCCGACTACGCATCCGGCCAACTGGGACACCAGAATGGGCAGCAACTGCTTACGAATCATCCGTAGCTGCAGGTACAAAGGGACACCCAGTGCCACCACTGCCGGCTTCAGCCAGAACTCGACCAGATATCCCGCCTCTGAATAAGTCGCATAGGACACCCCGGTACATTTCAAGAATACAATCAGTAACGCAATGGCCAATAAGATAGGATTGAGCAATACCCACCCTGTCTTTTTCTGCAACCCCTTGGACACAAAAAAGAAGCCAAACGTAATGGCCAACAGAAAAAACTTATTTTCGAAAAAATCCATACTTTCTCACGATTTGATGTACCCAACCCGTTACAACAAGTACCAAGACGGTACTGACAACCGTCGCCACCACAATGGGCCAGAACTGCGCCTGGATGACATCGAAATACAGCATCAACGCCACCCCCGACGGGACAAAGAAAAAGCCCAAATTGGCTACGAGGAAATTGGAAAGTCCCTGTACCCATTCTAATTTCACCCATCCCAACTGAAGAAACAGGGTCAACAATAACATGCCGACGATACTGCTCGGCAATTTAATTCCCGTCAGGTAAACCAAGAGTTCACCCAACGCCAGACATCCGAAAAGGATAGAACATTGACGTATCATACACAATTCTTGTTAGCTAAAAACCGAGGCAAAGATACAAAATCGACCTCAAAATCGAGGAACGTAATCCTAAAAAAGGAAAACATGTCCTTAAACATATACAAATTACAAAATTGTGACCAAAAAAAATCAATGTTTGCCAACTTCATGTTGCAAATTTGCGTAATTTTGCAGAGTGGTAAGGAGGTTCCGTTACCGCACACAATGACGGGAAGAACTATTTAACAGGTTATATAACACTAATAATAAAAGAACAATGGATTTAATTAGTCAAATCGTTGAACGCGCTAAAGCCAACAAACAGCGCATCGTCCTTCCGGAAGGAACGGAAGAACGCACTCTGAAAGCTGCCAATCAGATATTGACAGACGATGTAGCCGACCTGATTATTTTGGGTAACCCTGACGAGATCAAGGGTCTCGCCAACGAATGGGGACTGGACAACATTGCCAAGGCCACGATTATCGACCCGGAAAACCATCCGAAAAAAGAAGAATATGCGCAGCTTTTATGCGAACTGCGCAAGAAAAAGGGTATGACCATCGAAGAAGCCCGCAAGCTGGTGGTAGATCCGCTTTACCTGGGCTGCCTCATCATCAAGGCAGGCGATGCTGACGGACAGCTGGCCGGTGCTCGCAATACCACCGGTAACGTGTTGCGTCCTGCACTGCAGATTATCAAGACAGCTCCAGGCATTACCTGTGTATCAGGCGCCATGCTGATGTTGACTCAGGCTCCTGAATATGGCGACAATGGTGTTCTGGTAATGGGTGATGTTGCTGTGACTCCGATGCCGGATGCCAATCAGCTGGCTCAGATTGCCGTTTGCACGGCCCGCACTGCACAGGCTGTGGCAGGCATTGACCCGCGTGTAGCCATGCTGAGCTTCTCTACCAAGGGATCTGCCAAGCACGAAGTAGTAGATAAGGTAGTGGAAGCCCTGGGTATCGCCCGCGAAATGGATCCGACACTGAAGATTGACGGTGAACTGCAGGCCGATGCAGCTCTGGTTCCGAAGGTAGGTGCCAGCAAAGCCCCGGGTTCGGAAATCGCCGGCAAAGCCAACGTACTGGTCGTTCCTTGTCTGGAAGTCGGCAATATCGGTTACAAGCTGGTTGAACGTCTGGGACACGCTACCGCCATCGGTCCGATCCTTCAAGGTATCGCCCGTCCGGTCAACGACCTGTCCCGTGGTTGTTCCATCGATGATGTCTACAAGATGATTGCCATCACAGCCAACCAGGCCATTGCAGCTAAAGCTCAGTAATTCACATCCTATTTCCCTAAAACATACATACCAATGAAAATATTAGTTCTCAACTGCGGTAGCTCGTCCATCAAATACAAATTGTTTGAGATGAGCAACAAAGAGGTACAGGCACAAGGCGGTATCGAAAAGATCGGTCTGCCGGGTTCGTTCCTGAAACTGACATTGCCCAACGGCGAAAAGAAAATCATTGAAAAAGACATTCCTGAACATACAGCCGGCGTACAGTTCATCTTCGACACATTGACCAGTGCTGAATACGGTGCCGTAAAAGACTTGAACGAGATTAACGCTGTAGGCCATCGTGTGGTACACGGAGGAACCAAGTTCAGCGGCTCGGTGCTGATTGACGATGCCGTGATTGCCGGCATCAAAGAATGCTGCGACCTGGGTCCGCTGCACAATCCAGCCAACCTGAAGGGTATTGATGCCGTACTGAAGTTGATGCCGGAAGTACCGCAGATAGCCGTATTCGACACGGCTTTCCACCAGACTATGCCGGACTATGCTGCCATGTATGCCATTCCCTACAAATACTACGAACAGTATGGCATCCGTCGGTACGGTTTCCACGGCACTTCCCACCGTTATGTATCGAAGCGCGTATGCGAATTCCTGGGTATTCCGCAGGAAGGTACCCGTATCATCACCTGCCACATCGGTAACGGCGGTTCCATTGCAGCTGTCAAGGACGGCAAGTGTGTAGACACAACGATGGGTCTGACTCCGTTGGAAGGCCTGATGATGGGAACACGCAGCGGTGACATCGATGGAGGTGCCATCCTTTACATCATGAAGAAAGAAGGTCTTACTCCCGATGAGATGTCCACCCTGCTCAACAAGAAGAGCGGTGTGATGGGTATGTTTGAAAAGTCGAGCGACATGCGTGAACTGGAGGCAGCCGTCAAAGCAGGAGAAGAACGTGCCATCCTGACCGAGAAAATGTATTTCTACCGCATCACCAAGTACATCGGTGCTTACGCAGCCGCCATGGGAGGCGTAGATGTCATCCTGTTCACAGGCGGTGTAGGTGAAAACCAGATCAATGCCCGCGAAGCTGTCTGCGAGCCACTCGGATTCATGGGTGTGAAACTGGATGCAGCGAAGAACCAAGTACGTGGTGAGGAAGCCATTATCTCGGCTGATGACTCTACCGTGAAAGTATGTGTCATCCCGACTGACGAAGAATTGATGATTGCTTCTGATACAGCCGACATCCTGGCCAACCTGTAATCTTCATTCCGAACCTACATAGGTAACAGACTAACACAGATTTCACCGATTTGTAACAGAATCCATGAAATCGTGTTAGTCTGTTGCTGTATTGGGTAACTATTGTATCATTGACTATTAAGACCAATATGAGAATAGCTATTATCGGTGCAGGAAATATGGGTGGAGCCATTGCCCGTGGCCTGGCCAAAGGATCGTTTATCAAGGAAGAGGAGTTGACTGTCAGCAATCCCAGCAACGGCAAACTGGAACGATTGAAAGCGGAATTTCCAAGACTGCATACCACCAACAGCAACCAGGAAGCTGTCATGGGAGCAGACATTGTCATCCTGGCTGTCAAGCCGTGGAAAGTAGAAGAAGTACTGGTACCGCTCCAGCTTCATCGTCCTCAGATACTGGTTTCAGTGGCTGCCGGTGTAACCTTTGAAGCACTGAAACACTATGTTGCCACCGACATGACGCTTTTCAGAGTTATCCCCAACACCGCTATCGCTGAAGGAGCCAGCATGACTTTGATAGCTGCCTGCAACGCGACAACGGAACAAACGGATCTACAGCTCTTACTTTTCAACGAAATGGGATTGTCCATCTTACTGGAAGAAAAACAATTGTCGTGTGCCACTGCCCTGACTTCCTGCGGCATCGCCTACGTATTCAAATATGTGCAAGCCGCCATGCAGGCGGGAGTGGAAGGTGGACTTCGGCCCAAAGAAGCGCAACGTATGCTGGCACAAACGCTCAAAGGAGCAGCAGAAATCTTACTGAAGGAGGATGCACATCCCTCAGTAGAAATTGACAAAGTGACAACCCCAGGCGGTATCACCATCAAAGGAGTCAACGAATTGGAACACAACGGATTCTCATCCGCTGTTATCAAAGCCATCAAGGCCAGCCTATAAGGCTGGCCTGATTAGTCCTCACAATGAAGAATCATCAAAGGGTAACATCATTCAATGTGCTTCCTTCTCCCCATGGAGCTATAGTAGCCTCAGAAATTTTCAAAGTTCCTTGTTCAATCTTTACGGACATCGTATGCCGACTACCCATCTGAAGTGAAAAATTTGAAATCTCCTTGCTGACAGTCACATTGGCTGAGTTGATTTGATAAACAACAGAAAGAGTTACGGTAGCATTGGAAATAGGATGCACCAACATTTCTGATTTTTCTGCAACTATATTCGACAGAATCTCATGTTGAGAATTAGTTATTGAAGATATTTCTTTCGTCGTAAGATTACACGTGTTATTTGCAGATAACGCATTAGAGTCCAATCGGATGCTCTGCAATTGTACTGCATCATCCATCGACGATTTATCGAAACTAAAAGTAATCCTGCTCAATACATGTTGAAAGGCATCACTTTCGGTAAAAGACAAAGTACCATTATTCGTAGTAGAATATTTAGCTATTGTAGAAGCTACCAAGAAATCATACTTAGCCAATCCTGCAATAGTTCCTTCCTGAGAAGAAAGATCCGGCATCGGAACGGAGTTTACCGAAACAGCCACTTCCTCTCCACCGGGATAATAGGCATAAAACGTGTAACTGTTTTCCTTATCCTTCCAATACACAGATTGGGCAGAAGTCCATGTAGTTCCATTATATGTCCATTTCCGAGCCGTACTTTCCCACGGAACGAACAAGCCAATACAATCGTTTTCACTGAAACTGATTGCATTCTCACCGCTCATTGCAGTACGAGCACTTTTCGCATCCTGTGCAATCGATGCTTCCACACGCATCGGCAACACTTCCTTTTCTGTTTCCAACAGCAAGTCCTGTTCTTTACAAGACACCAATAAGGCTATTAGCCCTCCCAAATAAAGTTGTTTCATATCCATAGGTTTATGGTTTCATTCCAATAACCCATATCGTACAGACTTGTCTACTTCACCACGGAAAAAATTCATGAAAATGTACTTTAAAGGTCAATCTTTTTAGCTATATTTGCTACGAATAAAAAACTAACATGACATCTATGAAAAAGTTATCTTTATGGGTATTTTTCGTCCTTGTGGCGATTGTGACAGGCTACGCACAGCAGCCTAAATACGTGTTTTATTTCATCGGTGACGGTATGGGCGTCAACCAAGTGCAAGGTACCGAACTCTATCGGGGAGAACTGGAAGGAAAAATTGGCATTGTGCCCATCTGCTTCACGCAGTTCCCGTACACCACGGTAGCGACCACCTTTTCGGCCACGAACGGAGTGACCGACTCTGCAGCAGCCGGAACGGCCTTGGCCACTGGCAAAAAGACCAAGAACGGCACGATTGGCATGCTGAAAGACCAGCAGACCGCTGTCAACAGCGTAGCCGTATGGGCTAAAAACAGTGGTTACAAAGTCGGAGTGACCACCAGCGTCAGTGTAGACCATGCGACACCGGCCGCATTCTATGCTCACAATGCAGGTCGGGGAAGCTATTATGAAATCGGTACTGACTTGTACGCCACCGGCTTCGATTTTTATGCTGGCTCAGATTTCCTGAAACCGGACAATGACGGAAAGGCAGAAAGCCTGTACGGGATGGCGGAAAAGAACGGTTATACCATTGCCCGTGGCTACAAAGACTACTTGAAGAAAAGCAAGAAAGCAGACAAGATGATTCTGCTGCAGACCGAAAAGTCTTCAGCTACCGACCGCTCTGCTCTTCCTTATGCCATCGACCGCAAGAAAGGCGATATGACACTGACCGAAGTGACCCGCTCTGCCATCAATTTCCTGAGCAAGAATAACGATAAGGGATTCTTCCTGATGGTGGAAGGCGGAAAAATCGACTGGGCCTGCCACAGTAACGATGCCGCCACTGTTTTCCACGAGGTAATGGACATGGACGAGGCCGTCAAAGTGGCCTATGAGTTCTATTCGCAGCATCCGGACGAAACCTTGATCGTCGTCACTGCCGACCACGAGACCGGCGGCTTTGCATTGGGCAACGGTCCCTATGCCCTGAATCTACAGGTATTGAAGAACCAGAAAGTCAGCGAGAGTGGTTTCACTACGATTCTCAACGGACTGCGTGCTCAATACAAGAACCAGGTGCCTTGGGAAGCCTTACAGCAGGCACTGAAAGACAATTTCGGTTTTTGGGACCAGGTAAAACTGAGCGAATCACAAGAAACTCGCCTGAAGGAAACTTTCCACAAGAGTTTTGAAGGCCAGGAAGTGAAGCTGGAAAAGAGCGAATATGCACAGGACGAACCGATTGCCGGAGTAGCCAAACGTATCATCAACGAGATTGCTTTGGTAGGCTGGACCAGCGGCGGCCACTCAGCAGGTTATGTCCCTGTCTTTGCCATCGGCGTAAACGCTGAAATGTTCCAAGGCCGTATGGACAATACGGAAATTCCGGAACGAATCGCCCAGGCTGCCGGTTATACAAAATAACCTTTTCCATGAGCCTTCAGTCGAAAGACAGATAGGGTGACAATCTCTCTACATCTTTCTCAGTAAACTCCTCCAGCAAGGAGAGCTGGGAAAGATGTTTGATTTTTCCTACTCTACGACGATAGTCTAACAACGCTTTCGCTTTGGAAAAATTCATATAGGGATGTCGCCGCAAACGCTCCAATCCGTCTGAATTGACAGACAGTTTCCGGAGGACAGCCGTTGTGTCGACCTTGAACCAACGATTGAATGTGGTATCTATCTTGCCGGTTTCCTGCAACTGTTCCACAGTCCGGAATCCTCCCAACCGCTGTCGGTAAGCGATAATCACAGCAGCACGATAACTTCCGATTCCCGGTATTTTCTTCAGCAGGGTCGTGTCACAGCGATTCAAGTCAATGACAGTCCCTTCTGCATACTTCTCCTGGCGCGGAAAAGAATCAGTACGTACATGCGGAAGTGGGGCCGGCAAAGAAGAAGAGACGTTTGCCGCTTTCTTCTGCACAATGGTCCTGTGTGGCTGAGAAGCACTGCCTGAGAGAGAAGACTTCTTCACATAACGGGACACTCTTACCGTATCTATCTGCCGTAAGTGAGCCAGAAAAGAATCGATTTCTACCGACCCTTCCGCTTCGTAAAGAGATGCCGTAAGCTCCCTTCTATCCACTACCCAATAGCACCCGACCAGCACCGCCAGCAGCAGAAGAAGAAAAAGGATGGCCCTCCGTTCAGAACGGGGATAATAGAAGAACTCCTTCCACATGAATCAGAAACAACCCAATTCGTTAAGGAAGATTGCCAGAATACCTATCGGAGCAAGATAACGAAGGATGAAAATGAACACTCCATAGTAAGGTGCTTTCAAAGTGTCACCGTTCGTCACCTCATCATGCACCAGCTGGCGGTCGAGCACCCATCCCACAAAGACAGCAGCCATCATACCCCCCACCGGCAGCATGATTTTCGCCGTACAGTAATCGAGAGCATCGAAAATGTTCATTCCGAACAAAGTCACATCACTCCAGTCCCCAAGGGCCAGTGAAGAGGCCGTACCGACCACTAAAATGCCACAAGTGACGATACGAGCCGACTTTCCGCGGGTAAAGCCGAACTTTTCATGCAGGAAAGCGGTAGGCACTTCGTGCAACGAAATGGTCGATGTCAAGGCAGCCATAGCCAACAAAACATAGAAAGACAAGGCACAGATATAAGCCAATAAGGGGAAGCCGCTGAATGCCTGCTGAAAGACATTGGGCAAGGTGATGAAAATCAGTGAAGGACCCGCATCGGGCTGGATTCCGACAGCAAACGCTGCGGGGAAGATAATCAGTCCGGCGAGAATGGCCACAAGGGTGTCAATCAGGCCTACACTCATGGCTGTAGCCCCCAAACGGGTTTCCCGGCTGAAATAGGAAGCATACGTTGACAGACAACCCATTCCCAGGCTCATCGAAAAGAAAGCCTGTCCCATAGCTCCCAAGAAGACATCTCCATTCACTTTAGAGAAATCGGGCTTGAGCAGGAACTCCACTCCTTGACCACCGCCCGGAAGAGTCATCGAACAGCCAGCCAACAGAATTACCAATACAAACAGCAAAGGCATCAATACCTTTGAAGAACGTTCTATGCCATTCTTCACACCTTTCACGATGACAAAATGAGTAGACAGGACAAACACATACAGCCAGACCAAAGGACGGACGGGATGTTGAGAAAAGTCCGTAAACATACGGATAAAGCCATCGGCATCCTTACCGGAAAACCCTCCGACAGCAGCCTGCAAAATATATTCAAGGGTCCAGCCTGCCACTACTGCATAATAGCCCAGAATGAGGAAACCAGTCAGCACTCCCAAGTAACCCACCCATTTCCAAGAGGTATGAGGGGCCAACACATTATAAGCTTCGCCTGTACTGGCCTTCGAACGGCGGCCAATGATAAACTCCGATACCATAATAGGCAGTCCGAGAGCAAACACGCACCCTAAATAAATACAAATAAATGCAGCTCCTCCGTGGTTGCCTGCTTCGTAAGGGAAACGCCATACGTTACCCAGACCCACAGCCGAACCGGCAGCGGCCAGTATGGCCCCTAATTTACTGCCAAAATTGACACGATGACTCTGTTGCATACAAATACAGCTTTATTTCATGATTTTTATTATTCTTGGCAAAAATACAAAAAAATATCAGAAACTCCGCTGATATCCTACTATTTTGGCGGAAACGGTTCTTAAATTGAATAAATCTGCTCTACATTCAGCGAAAGTCCTTCAATGCTTCCTGCAATTTCTGTCGGCTGAAGAAGATACGACTCTTCACGGTCCCCAGAGGCAGGTGCAGGCGCTCGGCAATCTCCCGGTATTTGAATCCCGCCACAAACATGGAAAAAGGCAGACGATATTCCTTGGGCAAGGAGTTGACAATACGACGCATTTCCTTGGCATCGTAGGCTCCTTCCGTGGAATCTCCCTCCACATCTACACCACTGTTCAGATAGTACTGGTTGTCCGTCCGGTCCACATATGTCTGGTCGCGCACGGTTTTCCGGTAGTTGTTGATAAAGAGATTGCGCATGATGGTATACATCCACCCACGGAAATTGGTTTCGTCGGTGTACTTGTCCTCGTTATCGAGGGCTTTCAACGTAGTCTCCTGCAACAAATCGTTGGCATCTTCATAATCGGCTGTCAACTTGAAAGCAAAGTTGCGAAGGTCCGCTTGGACATTCAGAAGATTCTGAGTAAAACTGGCTGTTGTCATATCGGTAAAATGTTTAGTTGGTTTTCCAAGTCTTGTTACAGTGCAAGTTTAACGATTTTCCCGATAACCCTCTTTTCAAAAATAGATAAGAAAAGGAGTAAAATCTATCAATTGATAGTTTTTACCCCCTTTTTTGATAGTTGACAGGGGGTCATCCCCCTATTTCCAGGTGCTATAAGGCTCCTTCATCAAGAAAGAATTATAGTATTTCACCTGACCCGTCACTTCTTCGCCGACGAAAGCAGGCAGTGACACGGACTCCGCTTCTTCTGTCAGTTCCACTTCAGCCACCACCAGCCCCTGGTTCTCGCCATAGAACTCATCGACTTCCCAAATATGGGAGCCAAAACGGACCAGGTAGCGGGTCTTGTCGATACGGCCCGGCTCGCAAAGGGACATCAGTTCCTCAGCCTCCGCCAAGGGTAGTTCCTTTTCCCACTCATAGCGACTGGTTCCGGCAGCGTTCGACGGACCTTTAATGGTCAGATAGCCTTTCTCATCTCGAATCCGTACACGGACCGTTCGGCCACGAGCACTACAGATATACCCTTGCCGGATGCGGCTGCTGGAGAAAGCTGACTGGTGGTAGGAACCGTCCTTGACCAAGAACTTCCGTTCTATTTCCTGTGCCATCGTGGTCCGTCAGACTGCCAATGAATACAATGCAATGAAAAGCAATGCCAATACCAACAATCCGATGCACAGATTCCGAATCACCCGCTTTGCTTTCTGTTCTTCGCGCTGGCTGATGCCTGCCGTTTTTTTCTTCTTTCCCATAGATTATATTATTGAATGATTAAACTTCACTGTCCGAGAACTCCATCAGGTAGGCTTTGATGAAGCCATCGATCTTGCCGTCCATGACCCCGTTCACATCAGAGGTCTGGTAGTTGGTGCGATGGTCTTTCACACGACGGTCATCGAATACATAGCTACGGATTTGCGATCCCCATTCGATTTTCTTCTTACCGGCTTCTACCTTGGCCTGTTCCTCCATACGGTGCTGCAGTTCCTTGTCGTAAAGAATCGAGCGCAACTGCCGCATGGCATTTTCCTTGTTCTTAGGCTGGTCGCGTGTTTCGGTGTTCTCAATCAGGATTTCTTCTTCCACACCGGTGTAAGGGTCCTTGTACTGATAGCGCAAACGTACTCCCGATTCCACCTTGTTCACATTCTGACCGCCAGCACCGCCACTTCGGAAAGTGTCCCATGACAAACGGGCAGGTTCTACTACCACTTCTATCGAGTCGTCAACCAACGGAGTAACAAACACGGAAGCAAACGAAGTCATGCGCTTTCCCTGTGCATTGTACGGAGACACACGTACCAGCCGGTGCACACCGTTCTCACCTTTCAGGTAACCGTAGGCATACGCTCCCTCGATGTTCATAGTCACCGTCTTGATACCGGCTTCATCTCCCTCCTGCAGGTTCGACACCGTCAGTTTATAACCGTTGCTTTCTGCCCAGCGCATATACATCCGCATCAGCATCGACGACCAGTCCTGGCTTTCCGTTCCACCGGCTCCGGAATTGATTTTCAGCACGCAGTCCATTTGATCTGCTTCCGAACGCAGCATGTTCTTCAGTTCCAGTTCTTCAATGGCCTTCAATGCCTTGGCGTACGCTTCGTCCACTTCTTCCTCCGTCACGAGTTCATCCTTGCAGAAGTCGAATGCCAGCTCCAGCTCGTCCGCCAAGGTCTTTACCTCGGTATATCCCTCTATCCATGCCTGTAGGGCCTTCACCTTTTTCATCTGCGCCTCTGCCTTCTTGGCATCGTCCCAGAATCCAGGAGCCTGGGTTCGCAGCTGTTCTTCCTCTACCTGCACTCTCTTGTTGTCAATGTCCAGATAGCGAAACAAAGCCTCGGTACGTCCTTTTACATCTTTCAGTTGTTCTATCGTAATCATATCAACTACTAATTCTTATTTTTATATATACTTCATTAGATGGTTCATTCACACATTCACCTTATTCCTCGTACATTCTGGCAATCTCTGCAGCATAATTCTTGGCCAAAACCGCGCGCTTGATCTTCAGCGTATTGGTCAATTCTCCCTTTTCCATGCTGAACGGTTCAGGCAACAGCGTGAAGCGTTTCACTTGTTCGTAATGGGCAAATTCCTGCTGGAGAGTATCTATCCGGTTACGGAAGAGGTCCACGATGACCGGATGGGCCAACAGGTCCTTCATGTCGGTATAAGGAACACCTTGTTGCCGTGCGTACTCCTCTACCTGCTTGTAGTCGGGGACAATCAAGGCAGATACGAACTTACGCTGATCAGCAATGATGGAAATCTGGTCGATGTAACGGTCGACCACCAGTTTGGTTTCAATGGCCTGAGGGGCAATGTACTTGCCGTTCGAAGTCTTGAACAAATCCTTGATACGTTCTGTCAGAAAGAGATAACCGTCTTGGTCAAAGTAGCCGGCATCACCGGTCTTGAACCATCCATCTTCTGTGTACGACTGCGCTGTAATGGCTTCCTTCTTATAATAGCCCGGAGTGATGGTCCCCCCTTTCAGCTGGATTTCATTGTTCTCCCCGATTCGTACCTGCACTCCCGGCAAGGGAAGGCCTACGGAACCGATCCGATGCGTGCCAAACCACTCGCACGATACGGTAGCGGTCGTTTCTGTCATACCGTAACCGGCAATCATGTTGATGCCGACAGAATGTACAAATTCCTCTACCTCGACGGGAATAGCAGCTCCCGCAGTAGGGAAGAAGTTACCGTTTTCTATACCGATGGTCTTCTTAAGCAGACTGTAGATGGTCCGCTCATAGAACTTGTATTTCAAGTGCAGCCAGGCGGGAGGTGTCTTTCCCTTCATCAAATACTCGATATTGTGCAGCTTGCCCACCTGGAGAGCATCCTGCATCAACGCTTTTTTCAGTCCGGTGGTCTGACTGATTTTTTCTTGGACACCGGTATAGACCTTTTCCCAGAAACGGGGCACACTGCACATGGCGGTAGGACGGACTTCCTTGATGGTCATCTGGATATCTTGGGGATACAGATTGACCGCCAGCTGGCATCCCCGATGCAGACACAGATAAGTCCAGCCCCGCTCAAAGATATGTGTGAAAGGCAAGAAGTTGATGACCACATCCTCCGAGGTCAAGCGGTCCAGCCGCTTGTCATGACCGTCGATAGCCACCTTGTAGCATCGATGCGTCAGCATCACTCCCTTTGATTCACCTGTTGTTCCGGAAGTATAAAGGATAGTGGCGAGGTCATCCTCAGAAGTGCTGTCCGAACGGTGTTCCACTTCCTGTTGATATTTCTCGTCAGCACCCAATGCCAGAAAATCTTCAAAATACATCGAGTGGTTGTCACCGGGCACCAGCTGTACCTTCTTGTCGAAGACAATGATACGCTTCAAGGTCTTGCAGAGAGTCATCACATGGCAAGCCACATCGTATTGGTATTGTTCGCCCACGAACAGATAACGGATTTCTGCATCCTGCAAGATATAATGTACCTGTGTTTCCGAACTGGTCGCATACAGCGGTACCGTCACAGCCCGGTCGGCAAATGCGCCGAAGTCAACATACAGGCATTCCGGCTTGTTCTGGGAGAAGACTCCTAGATTCTCCTGTTCAGCAACCCCCAATGCTATCAATGCATTGGCTACCTGGCGGACATAACCCGCAAACTGGTTCCACGATACGGGTATCCACGTTCCTGATGCGTAATCGCGGTAGGTCAAGGCGGTCTTATCGCCATATTTCTCTGCCTGACGTTGGATCAGACGAGGCAACAAAGATTTATCCATCTTATTTATGCTTTATTGTAAGTTCACTGCAAAGATACACCTTTACGGCTTAATCTCTTGAAGCCTAAAACAAAAAAAGTGCATTTCTGCAAAAAAAAATGGCAAAATGGGAAGAAAACAGGGTAAATGAACTATCTTTGCCCACATAAAAAGCTTTTATTTATGATAGATATAGGTTATTACACATCTGAAGCACTCACACTACTTCAAACGCTCATCCGTATCCCGTCCATCAGTCGGGAAGAAGAACAGGCAGCCGATTTCCTGCAGAACTACATTGAAGAAACCGGGATTATGACAGGACGATCCGGGAATAACATCTGGTGCATGAGTCCAATGTTTGATGTCCACAAACCTACCATACTTCTTAATTCACACATTGATACGGTGAAACCTGTCAACGGTTGGAGGAAACATCCGTTCACCCCTAAAAGCGAAAACGGAAAGCTTTATGGACTTGGTAGCAATGATGCAGGAGCCAGTGTGGTATCCTTATTTCAAGTTTATCGCTATCTGAGCAGTACTCAACAGGACTACAATCTGATTTTTCTTGCCTCGTGCGAGGAAGAGGTATCGGGAAAGAATGGTATCGAAAGTGTATTGCCGCAACTGCCTCCCATCGCATTGGGAATTGTTGGAGAACCGACAGAGATGCAACCGGCCATCGCAGAGAAGGGATTGATGGTACTGGATGTTACGGCCCATGGCAAAGCGGGGCATGCTGCTCGCAATGAAGGTGAGAATGCCATTTATAAAGTGATGTCCGACATCGAATGGTTTCGTACCTACCGTTTTCCCGAAGAATCCTCTTTGCTGGGACCGGTCAAGATGAGCGTCACCCAAATCAATGCAGGCACTCAACACAACGTTATTCCCGATTTATGCACATTCGTGGTGGACATCCGCAGTAATGAATTCTATTCGAACGAAGAACTTTTCCAAGCCATTACCCAACAGATTAGCAGTGAAGCAAAGGCCCGCTCATTCCGATTGAATTCATCGCGCATAGACATCCACCATCCGTTTGTCCAACGGGCCATCGCACTGGGGAAAGTTCCATTCGGTTCGCCCACTCTGTCAGATCAGGCACTGATGACATTCCCATCTGTAAAAATAGGTCCCGGAAAGTCATCCCGCTCGCATACAGCAGACGAATACATTCTTGTCAGTGAAATAGAAGAAGCGATTTCTACCTATATCCAACTATTGGACGGACTAAAGATTAATTGAATAACCTAAGATAAAGCGGAACAGAGAGGATTTAGCCTCAAAGGAACAAAGTATTTTAGCATGAAACACAGAGGCACAGAGGGCACTGAGAGTTTTGGGAGGTAGTGTAGGGAGGGAAACACAAAGAAACAAAGAGATTTAGATTCTTGAGAAAAAATCTCTTCCTTTCTTTGTGTCTTTGTGTTCATTAAAACCT
>SFDG01000097.1 GCA_004558305.1 Phocaeicola plebeius | reverse complement strand
TTATTTCAGCCGTGCCAGTGTCTCCTTGATGCGGCGCATGGCTTCCACGATGTTTTCGTCGGAAGTGGCATAGCTCATGCGGATACACTCGGGAGCGCCGAAGGATGTACCGCCCACGCAAGCCACGTGGCCCACTTCCAGCAAGTACATGGCCAGTTCATCGGCATTGTTGATGACGCGGTCGCCGTCCTTTTTGCCGTAGAAGGAGTCGCACTTGGGGAAGAGGTAGAACGCCCCTTGCGGACAGTTCACTTCGAATCCCGGAATTTCCTTTGCCAGCCGGACTATCAGGTCGCGGCGGCGTTCGAAGGCCTGGCGCATTTCCTCCACGGGAGCCTGCGTGCCGGTATAGGCAGCTTCGGCAGCCTTCTGCGATACGGAGCAGGGGCCGGAGGTGTACTGGCCCTGCAGCTTGTTCACTCCTTTCACAATCCATTCCGGTCCGGCGATGAAACCGATGCGCCAGCCGGTCATGGCATAGGCTTTCGATACCCCGTTGACGATGACCACACGGTCCTTGATGTCGGCAAACTGGGCGATGCTCTGGTGACGGCCGATGTAGTTGATGTGTTCGTAGATTTCATCAGCCACCACGATGACCCGTTCATGACGGGCAATGACGGCAGCCAGTCCGGCCAGCTCTTTCTGGGTATAGACAGAGCCGGTGGGGTTCGACGGCGAGCAGAGAATCAGCAGGCGGGTCTTCGGTGTGATGGCTGCCTCCAACTGTTCGGGGGTCATCTTGAAGTCCTGTTCGATGCCGGCACGGACGATGACGGGAGTACCGTCGGCCAGTTTGACCATTTCGGGATAGCTTACCCAGTAAGGAGCCGGTACAATCACTTCATCGCCCTTGTTCACCAGGGCCAGGATGGTGTTGCAGACCGACTGCTTGGCACCGTTGGCGCAGCTGATCTGTGCGGCGGTGTAGTCCAGTCCATTCTCGTTTTTCAGCTTGGCCACGATGGCATTGCGCAAGGCCGGATAACCGGCTACGGGAGAATAGCGCGAGAAGTTGTCGTCGATGGCTTTCTTGGCAGCTTCCTTGATGTGGTCGGGCGTATTGAAGTCGGGTTCGCCTACACTCAGGTTGATGACATCGACCCCCTGTGCCTTCAATTCACTACTTTTTTGTGACATAGCCAGCGTAGCAGAAGTCGCCAGGCTATTCAAACGGTCTGAAAGTTGGTTCATAATAGTTGTTATTTGTTTTTAATGAAGTTGTACTTATTTGCGGTCGCCCAGCAGGCGGAGCAGGTAGATGAACAGGTTGATGAAGTCCAGGTAGAGCGTCATGGCTCCCAACAGGGCGATTTTCTGGGTTGTCTCGTTCACTTCCATTCCCTCTGCCGTGAGGAGTCGCTTGATTTTCTGGGCATCGTAGGCAGTGAGGCCGACGAAGACCAGTACACCGGCACACGAGATGACCAGGTCTACCACGGAATTGTGCAGGAAGAAGTTCACCACCGAGGCGATGATCAGGCCGATGACTCCCATGATGCACAAAGAACCGATGCGGCTCAGGTCGCGGCGGGTGACATAGCCGAACAGGGCCATGGCTCCGAACGTGCCGCCCGTGACGAAGAAGGTCGTGGCAATGGAACTGAAGGTATAGACCAGGAACAGGACGGAGAGGGTGACGCCGTTCAGCAGCGAGTAGAGGATGAACAGAACGGTGGCCGTACTGAAGGCCATGCGGTGGATGCGGGCGGTCAGGTAGACCACTACGCCCACTTCGGCCAGGAGCAGTCCCCAGAAGAACAGGGAGTTTTCCATCATCAGCTGGATGAGGGTCATGGACTTGGCCACGTACATGGCCGTCAGGCCCGTAATGACCAGGGCCAGGGTCATCCACACGTAGACACTGCGCATCAGGCTGGACTGTGCTGCCCGGCTGGCCGTATTGCTGGTCAAGGTATGCGTATCGAAATAGTTGTTCATAACGGTTGTCTTTTTAAACATTCATAAAACGGTTGTCAGTAATTAAAGATGCAAGGTATGTCCCATGCGCGTCTGCTTGGTTTTCAGGTAACGCTCGTTATAGGGGTTGGGAGTCACCTCGATGGGCACGTTGTCCACGATTTCGATGCCGTATGCCTCCAGTCCCACGCGCTTGACGGGGTTGTTGGTAATGATGCGCATTTTCTTGATGCCGATGGCCCGGAGAATCTGCGCCCCAACGCCGTAGTCGCGTTCGTCTGCCTGGTGGCCCAAGCAGAGGTTGGCATCCACAGTGTCCATTCCCTCTTCCTGCAACTTGTAGGCTTTCATCTTTTCCATCAAGCCGATGCCGCGTCCTTCCTGGTTCAGGTAGATTACCGCACCTCGTCCTTCTTCTTCAATCATTTGCAGGGCCTTGTGGAGCTGTTCGCCGCAGTCGCACCGCATGGAACCGAAGATGTCGCCCGTGGCGCACGAGGAGTGTACCCTCACCAGTACCGGTTCGTCGGTGTTGAGGTTGCCCTTGATGAGGGCCACGTGCTCCAGTCCGTTGCTTTTCTGTCGGAACGGGATGAGCCGGAAATGTCCGTACTCCGTCGGCATGTCCACTTCCACTCCTTGCTCCACCAGCGATTCCTTGCGCAGGCGGTAGGCAATCAGGTCGGCGATGGAAATCAGTTTCAGTCCGTAGTGGTCGGCCATCTGGCGCAGTTCCGGCAGACGGGCCATGGTGCCGTCGTCGCTCATCACCTCCATCAGGGCAGCAGCCGGATACAGGCCGGAGAGCTTGGCCAGGTCAACGGCTGCTTCCGTATGTCCGGCCCGGCGCAGTACCCCCTTGTCCTGGGCATACAGCGGGTTGATGTGTCCCGGACGGCCGAACGTTTCGGGAGTGGAAGCCGGGTCGGCCAGTGCACGGATGGTAGCGGCACGGTCGGTGGCCGACACGCCGGTGGTGCAGCCCTCCAGCTTGTCCACGGTGACGGTGAAGGGAGTACCCAGCATGGAAGTATTGTTGACAACCTGGTGAGGCAAGTCGAGCTCTTGACAACGGGACAGGGTGATGGGCGCACAGAGCACTCCGCGGGCATGCTTCAGCATGAAGTTTACCTTTTCGGGAGTAATCAGTTCGGCGGCTATAATCAGGTCGCCTTCGTTCTCTCGGTCTTCGTCATCTACTACGATCACGAATTCTCCGCAGCGGAAATCTTCGAGAGCGGCTTCGATGGTGTCTAATTTGATCTTGTCCATAGTGCTACTATTCTAATAATGTTATGATTGTTGTTGATTGATTCGTTCGATGATTTTCCCGCTGCGTTCCGCAATGGTGTCCAGGTCCTTGTCCAACCGCAAGCGGTAGCGCCAGATGTGGAAGTAGGCAGCAATGCCCACCGGAAACACCAGGCCGGCCAGCAGATTGACCCAGCGGTGGTCGGACAGGCTCTTGTGTGCATGGATATAGAGGACAGGCAGCTGGTTCAGGTAGCCCAGCAGGATGCCGTCTTTCGTATTCGACAGGTCTTCGATGACCTGCTCCATCTGTTCGCTCAGGCGGGCAATCACTTCGTCGTGGCGGTTGTTGGTGAAGAGGGTCACATAGTTGGGCAGGCGCTTCAGCCGTTGCGACTGCCGGTAGTCGGTGCCGGTCTGGCAGATGGCTTGCAAGGCGGCTATATCGGCCTGCCAGTCGGGTGTGTCGAGAATCACCTCCTTGGGATAGAGATGTCGGGCCTGCCGGATGCCGAAGATCTTGTGGAAGAAGGCCGCATAGACATCGATGTTGAACACCACCGAGTCCTTGTTCGACTTGTAGGTCAGGAACGTTCCCAGCGGGGCCAGTACCAGCGTACTCATCCACGTACCCAGCACGATGTTCATCTCGTCGCTCTTGGCCACGCGCGTCGCTCCCGAGTCGATAATATAATAAAGGATAAAGATGATGACCGACAGCACCACTGGCATCCCCAGTCCGCCCTTGCGGATGATGGCCCCCAGCGGTGCACCGATGAAGAAGAAGATGACGCAGGCCAGGGAAAGGGTGATTTTCTTGTGCCAGTCCGAACGGTGGGAACGGATGTCGCGGTCGGTATCTTTCGTGATGAAGCTCTTCATGTTCCAGTCGGAGGCGAGCGACGACAGCCGGCTGCGGGTCGAGGAGAGGGTCTTCAGCTTTTCGGCCGAAGCCAGCGTGTTGAAGATGCTGTCCGTGCTGAGCACCCCTGCCGGCGTTTCGGCCAGTTTCACCGAGTCGGCCTCGGTCAGTTTGGGGGTCGGGTAGGTGCGGGTCATCAGTTCCTGGTGCATGGAACGTCCCGTACTGTCGGCAAACGCCCGGAGCGAGTCGATGGCCACCGAGATTTCGCGCATGTTCTTGATGTCCGAACGGCGGTCCAGGAAACTGCCGTCCACCATGTTGAAGTTCGTGTTGAACTCAATCAGCACGTGCTTTTCCTTGAAGGTCTCGCGCCGGTAGGGGATGTTCTTCGTCAGCGAGGACGACTGCTGCGACTTCAGGTTCTCGAACTGCTCCCCGTTGTACAGGTGCAGGAACAGGTGCTGCTTGTCGGCCGTGAGGTCCAGCTTTCCTTCCTCGCCCCAGATGATGTGGGCGTTCTCGAATCCGTCCGAGAGGTTATAGATAAGCACATCTTTCAGCATTCCCGTTTCGCGGTCCTTGTGCTTCACGTAGATGTTGTAACCGTCGATGTCGCTGTAGAACACCCCTTCGGGGATGTCCACTTCTGGCGATTTCTGCTTCATGGACACCAGCAGCGTCCACAGCTGCTTTTGGGCCTGCGGCCCGATGACATTCTGGAAGAAAAAGGACATGGCCCCGAGGCACAGGCAGCAGATCACTACCGGACGGATGATACGCAGCAACGGAATTCCTGCCGCCTTCATGGAGAGCAGTTCATAGCGTTCCCCGAAGTTGCCGAATGTCATCAGGGCGGCCAGCAGGATGGCCAGCGGCAGCGACAGCGGGATAAGGGTCAGGCCGGAGTAGAAGAAGAACTGGGCAAGGACTTTCATTTCCAGTCCTTTTCCCACCAGTTCATCCACGTATCTCCACAAGAACTGCATCATGAAGATGAACAGACAGATGAAGAACGTTCCTGAGAAAAGCAGCAGGAAGCTCTTCAAGACGAATATATCCAGTTTTTTTATGCGTAGCATTCTTTTCATTTATCAATTCCAAGCTGCAAAAGTAGCATAAAAAAAGAGTATATACGATACGTTTAGCATATTTTATTTGTACTTATACCCCACAGATGCGCCTCAGTGCGTCAATCTGCGAATGCCAAAGACTGCGTACATCGTCTTCCTCGCCCGGCTCGGCAAAGTCGGTCACTTCCAGCAGATGGTCGTTGGTCAGTTCGTTATAGTTGATTTTCAGTTCGAAGAAAGAACGGTCGTTCTCGTCCGTCCAGTGGAAGCGGACAAAGGAGTCACTGCGCATGTTGGTCAGTTCGGCATCTCTTGTTTCCGTTTTTCCCCAGCGGAACCGGAACACTTTCCCGGAACGTTCCACATGGTCTGCAAACCACCGTTGCAGTCCGGAAGGGGTACTGATGGCTCCCCAGAGAATGGCTCCTGAGGCAGGATTGAGTGGGTATTCTATCTGTACTTTCTTTTTCATAGGCTGTTTTTTAGTAAAGTCGTTAAGATTACGCGCCCAAAGTAAATGTTTTTTTTCATAGGATGCAATAGAACGGCTATTATTTTTCGATGAATTTATCTGGAGGGTGATTGCCGTAGTCCCGTCTGTATCGTTTTGAACACAAAGAAAAGAAGGGAAGAAGGGGAAATTCTTCGCCTCTTTGTTTTCGACTCCTGTAAATTGGGGATAGCCTCCGATGTCTGCTCATGGTATTACCGGACATCAAGCATCATCAGGCCTGAATACCGAACTTCCAGCTACAGTCACTTGGCAGAGTACGTTGGCTTGAAGTATATGTTGGAGACCGCATTGAATACGATGGTATCAATACACGGGAAGTATAGATAGAAAAAATTTGTAACTATTCACCAAATCTGTAAGATTCAAGTTCCTGTCATTCTAAGTCCCCATCACACTTTGTGTGAAACGATTCGATAATGACAATTTGTCAATTCGTCATTGGTAGGAATGAAGTGACGAAGAATCTGTTCTCGTCCGAATGGCTTCGCTATTGGACAGATTGACTTCGTCGAACGTTGTTTCTTCACTACGTTACCAATGACGAAACTGTAGGAGGGTGTGTCAAAATAGGCACATCCTCTTTTTTTTATGTTCAAGGCCCAGACTTTCCCAAGCCCGAGCCTTGTTTTTTTCCTAAAGTTTTCGTACCTTTAGGCATAAGTTTATAGTTATGGCAAAGA